>JAPLOD010000459.1 GCA_026692735.1 Planctomycetota bacterium
TGCAAGTTCGCGCCGCCCAACTCAGCGGCGATGCCCGCGAAGACCGTCTCTGGGCCACGCCGCGTCCGCTGCGCGCTGCCCGTTACAAGCCGCTTCGCCCGGCCGCGTGAGGTTTACTGCAAGTCCGGTGATGCACACCGCCCTTCCCCCCTTACGCCCTTCGCCCTTCCCACCTCAACATCGCGCCCGCCACAAGCCCATAGCGCGGCTGATGACCGAACGCGTCCACGGCGTGACGGAGCGCCAGAAGACCGAGGAAGCCACCGCGCCGCTGGTCGGCAATCGCAAATCGAAAATCGCAAATCGAAACTATAACACTCTGTGTTATATTGCCTCTCATGGATGAAACGGCTCCCCTCGTGCCCGCCGATACGCCGCTCGCGCCGGCAGTAGCTCTGCAGGATACCTTCAAGCTGCCTTCCACAACGCTCTTCCTCGGACTGATGCCGGTCTTCTCGGGCCTCGCCCGGCGCGCGGACCTCGCGGCGGTCCTCAGCGAGGATCCCGAGTCGCCTCACGAACGCGGCCGCCGCGCGCGTCACGCTCACGTGCGCACCTACATCGTCCATACCGGCCGCTACGGCCAGGCGCGCACCAGCCTCAGCCTCTTCGACGACGACCCGTTGTGGAGCGAGGGCGAGCTGAGCATGCTCATCAAACGCCAGTTCGGCCCGACCGGCCTCAAGCACCTCCTCGGCGTGCTCATCGCCGCCGACGAACAGGCCGCCATCCCCGGCGCGCAGCCCGGCGCGTTCGTCTTCGACGCCAGCCATCACCTCGACCTCCTCAGCTACACCCGCTCCAACCGCGTCAACGGCAAGGGCTACCACACGGCCAAGCACCTGCGCGAGGCGCGCGAGATCGTGTCCCTGCTCTGCGCGCTGACCATCGTCCAGGAACGCCGCCTGGGCACGCGGCGCGGCGCCACCCTGAAAGTCCGCCTGCTGCTCGATGAAGCGTCCGCCGAGTCATGGGAGGAAACGGTGGCCGACAGTGAGAAGCTCAAGCAGCGCATCACCACCAACGAGAAAATCTACCTGCGCTTCAACCCGTATCTGTTCCTGGCCGCGGCCAAGGGCAGCTCGCGCACGCGCCACGTGTACACGCTGCAGTTGCGCAAGCTGGCCCGCGAGAACGCCCGCTCGCACGGCCTCACGCTCACTCTCGGCGTGCATCTGCCCATCAAGTTCCGCCTCAACGGCTGCAGGCCCCTGCGCTTGAGCGCCCGCGCGTTCCTGCGCATGGCGGGCATCGCCGAGGACGAGTACACGCGGTACGAGCACCTCGAGCGGCTCGAGAACACGCTGCGCCACATGGTTGAACAGGGCTACATCGGCAGCTTCGAGACTGACCGCTACCGCTACATCGCCACGCCGCCGCCCGTCCCGCCGCCTCCCGCGGGAGCGGACAAGGCAGGCAAGCCCGAACGCCGCCCGCGCGTGCAACTGGAGCTGAAGGGCGGTGCGGCGGAACTGCCCCCGGAGCCGATGGAGGAGATGTGGCAGGTCGAACCGCCGGAGTTCCTCGGCGAACTGCTGAAGACCGCGGAGCACGCCGCGCTAAGCGCCCAGGCCGACCTCGACGACCTCGCCGCCACCAGCCGCCCCCGCGCCTCGCGCGCCAACCAGCCGCTGCTGCCCGGCATGGATGTCGGCGGCCGTCCGCCGCCGCCCGGCGAACTGCTGAAGCTCCTGCGCACGCATCTTGGAATGCAGCAGACGGAGCTGGCAAGCGCCCGCGCATGGCGCTGCGCCTCCTCGAAGCCGCGAGGCGCCTGACGGCAAAGTAACGCAGTCCACCGTATTGTAGCGACGGGCAGGCGAAAGGTGATCGAATGGCAGAATCCTCTGGGTCTTGCGAGCTTGGCCGCTTTCGCACCCCCCTGGCAGCGGCGATGCTCTCCGGCGCCCTTGCCGGCGCCGTATCAATCATCGAGTGGCGGGTTACGATCGCGCAACTGGCTACTGGTTCAACTCCGGCGACTCTCCTTTCCCTGTGTCGCGTGGGCTTGCTCGATGTCCTTTACTACGCACTGCTGTGTGCCGGGCCCGCCATCGCCCGCCGAAGCAGGAGGGCCGCCATAGCAGCAATCCTCTGGGGCGTCGGCCTGTCCCTCGCGAACCTCGCGGGCCACACGGCCTGGCGTGCGTTGCTCGCGGTCTGCGCCAGCCCAGGCCTTTACATCGGCCTGGGCTATGACAGCTACTGCGCCGGCGGCTATGGCCTATCCGGGTTGCTGCTCGGTTGTGCACTGTTGAGGCTTTACGGGTACCAGCCGCCCGCGAAATGGGCGCCAATCTGGGGCGGCATCGGCTCCCTGGTACTCACCGTTATCCACATCGCTGTTTGGGAGTTCACACTACGTTGGTTCTCTCCGAGCGAAGACACCCCCCTCTACTACCCCCTGGAAGCATTTGTGGTTCAAGCCATGCTGGCATTGATTGGAAGTGTTTTCGTTGTGGCGTGCCCCACGTTGGCAATCGAGAGGGCAATGCGCAAGCGAAACCCACGGGCACGCGGCTCCCAACCTGAAACTTGAAGCTCGCGCTTGTCCGCGTTCATCTGCGGTTTCATTCCGGTGCGCGGACTGCGGACTGCCGTCGGAGCGCCTCGATCCGTTCCAGCAGCGTCGGATGCGAGTAATGCCACGCGCTGTACGCCCGGTGCGGCATCGGCGTGGACAGGTTCTTCTCGTGGATCTTCAACAGCGCGGATTCCATCGCCGCCGGGCCGCCGGTCTGTTCGGCGGCGTACGCATCGGCCTGGTATTCGTAACGGCGCGAGAGCGCGTACAGCAGCGGTCCCGCCCAGAACATGAACGCGCCCGCGATCAGCCCGACGGTGATCAACCCCTTGGCCTCGTTCGGCACGGCCATGCCGAACGCCTGGTACAGCGGGTGCCAGTACAGCAGCAGGCTCAGCACGTAACAGCCGGCCAGCGTCAGCACCGACGACAGCGCCAGCGCCTTGAGGATGTGCTTGCGCTTGTAGTGCCCGATCTCGTGCGCCAGCACGGCGGTCGTTTCCGGCACGCTCAACTGCTGCAGCAGCGTGTCGAACAACACGATGCGGCGCGCTTTGCCCAGGCCGGCGAAATAGGCGTTCGAGTGCGCCGAGCGCCGCGAGCCGTCCACCACGAAGATCCCGCGCACGGCGAAGGCGCAGTTCCGTGCCAGCTCCTCGAGCTGCGTTTTCAGCTCGCCTTCCGGCAGCGGCGCGAACTTGTTGAACAGCGGCGCGATGACCAGCGGGAAGAGGATCATCATCAGGAACTGGAACGCGATCACGAACAACGCAACCCACAGCCACCACAGCGGCCCGCTCTCCGCAATCAGCGCCAGCAGCCCATACAGAAACGGCACGCCGATGGCGAGGGACAGCAGCAACTCCTTGAGCTTATCCAGCACGTAGGTCCTCAAGGTCGTCTTGTTGAAGCCGAAACGCGCCTCGAGCCCGAACGTGGCGTACAGTTCGAGCGGCAGGCCGAGCGCGCCGTTCAGCAGCAGGAACGCGGCGATGACGGCCACGCCGTGCGTGAGCGGCTCGAACTCCCCGTGCGAAACGGACTCGTTCAACATCGGCACCAGCCCGCTGAAGAGGAAGACCAGCGTCAGGATGCTGCCCGCCACGCGTTCCACGTGGCCGAGTCTCTGCCGTGCCAGCGCGTAGCTGATACTGCGCTCGTACGTTTCCGGGGAGTACGCCTGCTTCACCGGCTCCGGAATCTGGCCGCGCCGCGCCTTGAGGAAGCGCGCATTGAGCACGGACAGGGCGGTCTCTATGAGAAACCAGAGCGCGAAACAGGCGAGGAAGAGCGTGCGCAGGATCTCGTCGGCAGCCATAAACCCTCAGCGTAAAGCGTGCCCCTCGTCACGTAAAGGGAAGCGCGGCGCGCCGCCGTCATTACGGAAAGAGCGCCTCGACCTTCAGGCGCCGCAGCTCGCAGCTCGGCCAGCCGCTCTTCGTGCGCCACGTGTGTTCCACCACGGTGAACTCGGCCAGCACTTCCTCCAGTGTGGAATACTCCTGCGGCGACAGCTCCAGGTACGCGGGATAGATGCCCTCGGGCCAGGCCGCGCCGTAGGCGGCGATGTGGCCGCTGCACAGCAGCTCGCGCATCAGGTCCTTGTACGCCTTGTCCATGGTGGCCAGTTGCCACGGCTCCCGCGGCGATGGGCGCGAGAGCGCGTAGGTCGAGTCCAGCCGGAACCATTCCGGATAGTTGATGTAGACGTGCGTCACGCCGTGGGCCAACAGCGCGCGCGCCGCCTCCGGTGCACTGTCCGTGTGCTTGAGCACCTCTTCGAGCAGCGGCGGGCTGAAGACCACCGCATACGCCGGGGTGCGGTCCAGGTAGAACGTCTGCGCATCGCCGAGGAACAGCGTCTTCGAGCCCTCGGGCAGCGCGTTGACCGCTTCCCACGCATCGTACCAGTTCGCCTGCCCCAGGAGACGGTACTGTTCGCGCGCCGCCTGCCGCGCGTCCTCTCTTCCGGCGATGTGCGCCGGGCGGCTCATCAGGCACACGTACACCATCGGCAGCGGACCCACCAGCAGCGCCGCCGCCACGACAATGGCCACCACCGGCTTCCGCAACGACGGCAACTGCCACAGCCGCGCGATCCCGGCCGCGCCAAGCACGGCCAGCGGCGCAAGCAGCGGGTACATGAAGCGGTTGATCCGATGCGTGAACAGAAACCAGGCCGCCACGTCCAGCGCGAACACGCCCGCCACAAGGAACACCTCGCTCTGGACGATGCGCAGCAGCCCCGGCACCGCAAAACACAGCAACTGCGGGCCGCACTCCGCGTCCTTCGACCAGAACAACGCGTCGGCCAGGTTCTCCCCCTGGCCGTCCTGGTGCCGCAGGCTGGGCCAGAGCTGCGCCAGCGAACGGCCCAGAGCGCTCAGGGATCTGGCGCCCGCGCGATGGGCCACCTCGAAGTGGTCAATGCGGTCGGGCACATCGCCGCCGCCCTGGATGCGCCGCTTGAGCACCAGGCCCAGCGGATGGAGCGGGTCGTCGGACATGATCAGGTTCCGCAGCAGCCACGGCGCGAACGCGACCGCCGCGGATGCGGTCAGACACCCCCCCGCGCGCAGCCCCTCGTACACCGAACCCCCGATCGCGCACAGCGCCGGCACCAGGAGCAGCAGCGGCAGCAGCGTGAACAGCAACGCCGTGTACTTCGTCCCGCAGCACAGACCGGCCAGCAGTCCGCCGAGCACCAGCCAGCCAAAGCGGTCCCGTACTCCCGCCCGTCGTTCCCCCAGGAAGGCGCACGCCGCCATCAGCGCGCCGAGATGAAACAGCGCCTGAAAATGCTCGACGTAGAAATCCGCGGCCACTTGCGACCCCAAAGGCACGAGAGCATACAGCAGCGCGCCGAGCGCGGCCGCCGTGGCGCGGTCCTCCGGATCGCGTCCGCGCCCGGAAGGGCGCGACGCGCTGCAGGCGCGCACAAGCCGCGCTGTCAGCGCGTAGACGCCGCAGACCGTGACGATCCAGGCGGCCATGAGCGTCAGGTGCGCCGTCGGCAGCCCCTGCCATTTGCCTGTGCCGAGGATCATGCTCAGCAGATAGAGCATCTCGCCGTTCTCCGGGAAGGTGGCGTAGACGTTCTCCTGCAGGAACGAGACCCGCCCGTCGCGGAGGTACTGAGCCACCGCGCCGAGATGATATTCCAGCACGTCGTATTCCAACGGTGACGCCCACACGAGCGGCACGTGCGCCAGGCACCATGCCGCCGTCAGGACCACCGCTCCTATGGCAACCGGGTGCGCCTCGCGCCAGAAGCCGCGTGCCGCGGACTGCAGGTCGGCGGAGAGCGCCGCAAGGGGCCGCCAGCCGCACGCCCCGGCCGCGGCCACGAACGGCCACCAGAACCAGGGACTCAGCAGCCCCAGCGATCCGAGGACGAACACGGCCAGCGACAGCGCGCCCACGCCCAGGGCCGCCGCCAGGACCATGCGCTCCAGCGGCGAGTCGAACCGCTCCCGCACCAGGGCCATCGCGCGCAGCTCGAGCAGCCGCAGCCCCACGCCGGTCGCCACCGCGACAAGAAACACGCCGGCCATCGCCGCCAGCACATTGATCACGAATCCCGTGCCCAGCAGCGGCACCAGCGCCGCCGCCA
>JAPLOD010000460.1 GCA_026692735.1 Planctomycetota bacterium
AGCGATTCGAGGAGCGCCGTCCATTCTTCCTGGCGGCTCCTGGCGAGTTCGGTCTCCGCGTATTGCTTCATGAAACCGCGCAGTTGCCCGGCCGCTTCCTTCTCCATGCCCTCCTTCCTCAGCATGGGCTGGAGGCGCTCAAAGGCCTGCGCAGCCTGCTTCTCGCGCGCTTCGGTCTGGCGCTGTTTCGCCTGCTCCGCCAGGCCGCCGGCAAGAGAGGTGAGCGGCTGGCCGAGCTCCTCCAGCTTCGCCAGCTCCTTCGTGAGCGGCTCGTCGAGTTTTGCGTTGGCGCAGAACAGCGCGAGCAGCTTGTGTTTCGCAACGCTCTCGGGCACCACTGCGGCGCCCAGAGCGTACACTTCGCCGTCGGCGAACCTGGCGAGCTTGAGCGACGACTGCCCGCCCTGGAGGCTGATTCCCATCTCGGCGTCGTTCATGGAGACGATGCGAGCGTCCACCTTGGCGGACCCGACTGCATACGGGAACGAGACGGCGCGGCCGGTCTTCCCGGCGTCCTGCAGAGCGGCGCGCACGGCATTGAAGATATCATCGCGCGCAGCGGTCTCCGCGGCCGGAGCAACGCTCGCGAAGCCGCACAGCAGCAGCGCAAGCAGAGCGGCGCGGCGCTGCATGGCCGAGGCACCGAGCGGACGTATCATACTGTACCATACCCCGCGCGGCAGAGAGGGCGCGGCGGAAACCGTTGCGCGGCAGGGACCGATCCGTCAGCGCGATAATTGGGCAACGTACGCAGCCGAGGCCACGCCGCCGGCACGGACGCGCTTGCCCAACCGCTCACTGGCGAGTAGCTTCCTCTCCCACAGTCTGGGGGCCTGGCGTGAGCCGCAAGCCAACCGTCTATCTGGACACGAACATCATGTCGGCGCTGTACTACGACGGCGGCGAGAGCGCGGCTGTGGCGCGCAGGCTGGCGACATGGCAGTGGTGGGAGCAGGAACGCCCGTTCTTCATGGTTTATACCTCCGCCTTCGCCGAAGGGGAATTGGCGGAAGGGGAATACCGGGGCCAGAAGGCCGCGCTCGCCCTGGTGCGCCGTAGCAGCTACCTGCCGGGCGGGGCGGCGGTCAGGGAGTGTTCCGACAGCTACCTCGCGGCAGGGGTCGTCCCGGCAACCAAGCCCGGCGATGCCGCGCACTTGGCGTTTGCGTGCGTGTATGGCATGGACTATCTGCTCTCGTGGAACCATTCGCACTTGTCAAATGACGAGACGCAGGCGAAACTGGACGAGGTGAACAAGCGGCTTGGTTGGCGGTCGCCGCTGTTGCGGTCGCCGTTCACCATCCCGAAGCTTGCGCTTGGTCAGGAAGTGAGGAGACGCGCATGAGCGCGAAGATCGCCGCTGCCCAACAAGCCGCGCTGGTCTATGACGGCGAGGACGTGGAGCGTTGCCGGCAGGCGCGGCGCGCCTTTGAAAAACGGTTCAAGACGCTTGACGCAATGTTTGACTACTGCGAGCGGCTGCGCAAGCGGCGCGGCGTCAGGACCGGCAGGTCAAGACCAGTCTGCGGCTTTGCCGGCGTCATTGGGAGGCCACGGGACGCGGCCAAGAAAGCCCCGCGCCCGCTCGGGGGCAAGCGGGCTGTGGCGCACGAATGCCACGGGAAACCCGCCGCCCGCACTTAACGTCACCGCCGCGTTCCCTCTTGCCGCTACATCGGCGCAAGCCGCAAGCGCGACAATGCGGCCATAGTGTCACCGCGACAACTGGGCAACGTACGCAGCCGAGGCCACGCCGCCGGCACGGGCGTCAACGGGCACGAACGCGGCGTCGGAGTAATAGGGGAAGAGCCAGAGGTCGTCGGCCCACTGGCGCACGTCAGCGGGTCTCAAGCCCCGCGCCTGGATGTTGGTCAGGTAGTACCTGCTGCCCGGATGCAATGTCTGGAACAGCTTCGTCACGGCCGGGATCCTGTGGGCCAGGCCGCGGAGGTAGACGTCGGTGTCCGGCGCGGAGAACGCCTTGCCGCCGTTGGGCTGGCACTGGGGCGTGTCCCAGTCGCGGTGTTTGAGCGAGAAGCCGCGGTGCACATAGCCGTGCCGCGAGATCCTGTCGTTCAGCCACGCCTGGTAGAAGACGTACAGGTTCACATCGAAGGGCTGTCTCTGGAGGCCGGTCATCTTCATCGGGAAGTAGATGCCGTCGCAGCCGCCGGTGCGGAACGTAAAGCGCAGCGGGTGCAGGTCCACGGTGCGCTCTTCCGCCATGGCGGTGTCACTGACCTTGATGCACGCAAAGACGTACCCTTTCCTGCGGTAGAAGCCGATGACATCCTCCGCGTCACGGCCCATGGTCTGGAAGCCCTCTTTCGCCAGCCACTGATCGAGCGAGCCGGCGACGTTCTCGCGGACGATGGCCACGTCGTACGTGCCGACGATCTTGCGCGAGAGCACCGTCACGTCGTCGGCCTGGGCGGGCGCGCCGGCTTCGAGGCCGCCTCTGCCGCTGTTCTTGAACGCCGGGCGCGTGCGCGCGGCCACGTAGTCAAAGAGTTCCTTGAAGAGCGCCTGGTCTTCCTTGGCGACCGTCGGTTCCTGCGGGAAGGGGACGACCCACCCGAAGTTCCTGACTTCGCCGGTGCTCTGCACGCTGATCTTGAGGATGAGGTCCTCGACGGCGCCGCCGGGCCTGTCGGAATCGTGGAAGATGATGAGCGCTTCCTGCGCCAGCTCCTCCAGCGAGCCGTTGTAGTCTCGCGGCGGCATGACTCTGCCATCCGCGGAGACGCTCGTCCGGCGAGAAAGGACCGGCGCGGCACACGTCAGCGCCAGGGCAACTGCCGCCAGAACCACACGTCGCGCGAGATTGTTTCTAGGCATGGCTGGACCTCCCTAAAGACCACGCCATCTTTGACGCCGCCGGCGCGCGGGAGGACCGCACTATTCGGGCTTTTTGCGGCGACACGCACGGGCAGCCGACGGCAAGCCCTCACCGTGGCACAGGCCGCTCACTCGGCCGGTTCCTGGTAAGAATGCCAGTCGGGGAGCAGGTTGGAGCCTTCCGTCGTAAGCTGCACGGACTCCATCTCGTCCCCGTCGAGCCGCTTGACGCAGATCTGCCACGCGCCTTCCGTGCCGCGGCAGAAGAGGAGCATGGTGCCGTCGGGCGAATAGCGGGGCTCGTGCTGGGTATCGGCGCCGAACGTGATCTGGTCCCAGTTCGCGCCGTCCACGCCGACCTGGTGGACGTGGCCTTTGACCGTCTGGCAGAGGAGCCGCTTGCCGTCGTGCGACCAGCGGGGCGTGCAGGAGGGGTCTTCCGTCTTGAGCTGCCGGTTCTCCTTGCCGTCAAAGCTGAGGATGAAGATGCCGATCTGCGCGAGGTGCCGGCTGGAGACGGCGAAGCGCGTGCCATCGGGGCTCCACGCCGGCGCGGTGCAACGTTCCCACATTTCCGGCGTAACGCGCTTTTCGCTGGCGGCGGCAAGGTCCCTGACATAGGCCTGCTTGTCGCGGATGAAGATGATAGCTTTGCTGTCCGGCGACCAGTCGGCCTGAGCGCCCTTGGTGACGGCTTTCGGCTCGGAGCCGTCGCGGTTCATGAGCCACACTTCGGGGAAGCCGCCGCGGAGGACGGTATACATGATGCGTTTGCCGTCAGGGGAGAACCGCGGATCGGCGTGAGGTTGGCCGTCGTTCGTGAGCTGCTTGGGCCTGGCGCCGCTGGCGTGCATACGCCAGATGTCGAGGCTGCCGCCGCGCTCGCTGACGAAGACAAGCGTGCCCGTCAGCCGCGCGGGGTCGAGCTTGCCGGCGTCGCGAGAGGGCGGGGTGGGGGGCGGCGCGGCGGTCTTCTCCTGGCCGGTCTTTGCCGGGGGAGTCTGCGGGGGCGTGGCCGTTGCGGTGCCGGCGCCGGAGGGCGGCGCAGCCGTTCCCCTCTCCCCTTGCGGGAGAGGGTAGGGTGAGGAGGCCGCACTCTTCACGGGGTTCTTGACGCGGCGGAAAGCGTAGCTGTCGTAACCTTCGCAGACGTCGCCGAAGGTGGGGAATTCCTTGAAGCGGTAGCCGGCGCGGCAGCGTTCCGGCGGGCAGTCCCACGCGCCGCCGCGGAGGACTCTCTTGTCCCCGGTCTTCGGGCCCGTCGGGTCCTCCTGCGGACTTTCCTTGTAGTAGTCTGCGGCGTAGTAATCGTTGCACCACTGCCAGACGTTGCCATGCATGTCGTAGAGGCCCCAGCGGTTCGGCAGTTTCTGGCCCACGGGCCGCGGAGTGCCTCCGGACTGCGGGGCGAGCCACGCGTACTGAGGCAACAGCCTGGGGTCGTCGCCGTAGCAGTACTGCGTGGTGCTGCCGGCGCGGCAGGCGTACTCCCATTCGGCTTCGGTGGGGAGGCGGTAGCCATCGGCAGCGAGATTGCAGCCCCACGTTTTCTCGTCGTAGCAGGGAGTCAGGCCGTCAAGCTCGGAGCACTTGTTGCAGAAGCGCGCGGCTTCAGTCCATTTGAGCTGTTCGACGGGGTTCTTCGCGCCTCTCCTTTTGGAGGGGTTAGCGTCCATGACCCGCTGGTAGAACTCCTGCGTCACCGGGTGCCGATCAATGTAGAAGGAACTGACGGAGACGGTGTGGGGGGTCTCGTCGGGCCGGCCGGCTTTGTCTCCCATGACGAACGGGCCGGCGGGCAGGAGGACCAGTTCGCCGCCGGACTTCGGCTGGAGGACCTCAAGCTGCGGCTGAACGGGACCGCTGCCACAGGAAGGAAGGAGAAACGCGGCAACGAAGACTGCCGCGGAGAGGGCGAGCGTTGTCTTGTTGGGCACGTGCATGCTCCTCCATCTACCAGCAGGTTCGCCGCGCAGACGCTCCAGAACGCAGACGACGACAACGAACGACACATGCTGAATGTACACCGGGGGACGGGCGGCGCAACGGCGCTCCCGCAAGAGGCGCGCAATACATCTGCCATTGACCCAGTGCCACGCAGCGCTATACGGTGGGTCGGCAAAGCCGAGCCGAGGTGCCGCTGATGAAATGCCCGCACTGCAAGAGGGCCACCTCTTCCGTGGTGGTCAAGACCCTGATGGCCGCGATCCTGGTCAACGAACAGGAATGCAACGTCTTGGCCTACTGCTGCCCCGTCTGCGGCGCGATCATCAGTGCCCAGGCAGACCCGGTCGCATTGGCGAACTACATCGTAGACGAGGTGACTGAGCAATTGCAGCAGCGGCCGGACGCCAGCCAGCCAAAACGAAAAGAAGCGGGCGATAAGGGCTCGCGAGAGGATAAGTGACACTCCGCAATCGCCGGTCTGCGCGGGGCGCCCCTACGTGGGCGCCCGGCGGAGCGCGCTGCCTCACTTCTTCTCAGGCGCGGCAGGCGGCGGTTCCTTCGTCTCCGCGGGCGCCTTCTCCTTCGCCTCGACAGGCGGCGTGGTTTCCTTGGCGTCGCCGGCCGGCTTTTCTTTTGCCTCGACGCGGGGCTTCTTGGCGTCGCTCTCGGGCGGCGGCTTGTGCAGCGCCATCGCGCCGGCGA
>JAPLOD010000461.1 GCA_026692735.1 Planctomycetota bacterium
GCTTGTCGGCCGAACCGGGGTTCTAGAAGATGCGCAGTTCTCCGTTGGCCGCCAGCAGCAGCGCGTCTGGTTTCTGGTCGCCGGTCACGTCGGCCAGCGCGGCGGCCAGCGGGCGCGCGCCCCCGCCGGGCAACTCCAGCCGCGCCTTGGCCGCGACAAACTTACCGCCCCGGTTGAGCCACAGCGTGTCATCCAGAAGCAGGTCGGTCTTGCCGTCGCCATCAACGTCGCCGAACGCATGGTATCCGCCCGCACCTCCGGACAAACCCCATTGCTCCGTGACATCCTGGTATTGGGACGCGGAGCTCTCCGCTCCGCCTGCCGTGGCGAGCAGCAGCCGTGTGCCCGCGGCCGAACCGACCAGCAGGTCGGGCTTCTTGTCGCCGTTGACATCGCAGGCCATGACCCAGCTCGGCTTCTGGATGTTCAACTTCCCGCGCTTGTGCACGCCGCCGGCGAACGGCTTGCGTTCCCATTTGTTGAGGATCGTGCTTTTCCCCGCTTTCAAGTCGGTGACCAGCCGCACCAGCGCCGCGGTGCGGCCGGGGAAACCCTGCCTTCCGGCATCGTAGAGCTGCACGACGCGCCAGGCCTGCATATTGGAGTTCGGAATGCCGGTGGCCAGCAGCCATGTATCGGCGAGGTGGATCGCGCCTTCCCCTTCGCCCAGCAGGAACACAAGCGGCTGGCCGGGGGCGACTTCCTTCAGGACTTCCGCCGGAGAGGCGATCTGGACGCGCATCTTCTCGCCCGGGGACTTCCCTTTCAGCGCCTCCACGATGGTGACGTCGACCACTCGCGTGTCGGGGTTGACGCCGGCGACCTTGCCGACCAACACCGTCTTGGACTGCTCGTAAATCTTCGAGACGGTCTGCTCCAGCTTGATGAGCGCCCCGGCTGGCGATGCGACCCACAGGATCGCCGCGGCGAACGCCAGGGCTGGAATGGCCTCTTTGAGCTTCACAATCACGTCCTCGTTGTCAGGGCTGCCGAACGCGGCAGCGTACAGACTCTCATACACCTACCCTCGCGCCTAGAAAACGTTTTACATGTCCTGGCGGAAAAATTATACTTAGGAGTCAACGTATTGCACCGGGGGCAGTTATACTACTGCAGCAGTTGTTGTGCCGTGGGCGAGGCGAAGGGCAGAGACGGGGCCTGGAGATGGCGATGAGAGACACTGTTCCTGGCGGCGTGGGTTCTTCCTTCCTGCTGGCCTGCCTCGCGGTGTTTCCAATGACGTTCCCGGTGAGGGCGGAGGCACCGCTCAACCCGGACGCAGCGGCCATGCTGGTCCTCGACAGCGCGCGCCGCGCCTACAATGAAGGCAAGTGCGACTTCGCAGCCGAGCGCTTCCGCGATTTTCTCAAGCAGTACGGCGGCCACAAGGAAGCGCCCTCGGCCCACTACGGCCTGGCCCTCTCGCTGCTGGGATTGCCGCAGAAGGACTACAACAACGCCATCGCCTCGTTGCAGCAGGTTGCCGGAAGGGGCGATTTCGCCGAGCGCCCCTTCGCCCTGTATCACCTGGCGTCCGCGCACCGCGGTCTGGCCGGGCAGGCGCTGGACCAGGCCGCCGCCAAGCCCAATGAGGCGCCCAACTTCCGCAACATTGCGGCGCAGCAGTTCAACGAAGCGGCGCGGAACTTCGCCGCCGCCGCCGACCTTTTTGCGGCCCGCGTCAAAGCGCTGCCGGCCACGGCCACGCCGGCCGAATCGCCGGACACCGAATGGCTGGTCCGCACCCGCTGCGACCAGTGCGACATGCTGCTGCGCCTGGAGAAGTTCAAGGAGGCGGCGGACCTCGCCCAGGCGCTGCTCGCCGATAAGGCTCTGGCCAAGAGCCGGTATCGCGAGCTGGCGCTGTATCATCTGGGGTACGCCACCTTCGCGCTGCGGGATTATCCGGGGGCCGGCCGTGCGCTAAGCCAACTCGCGCCGTTCCAGCAGGACTTTGGCGCCCACGCGCGGTACCTGCTCAGCCGCACGCACCATCTGTCGGGAGAACGTCCGGAGGCCACTGCCGGGTACAAAGCGCTTCTGGCCGCGTATGAGCAGCCGAAGAAGGACGCTGCGGAAGCCATGAAGAACCCCGGCGCGCTGAAGCCCGAGCAGCGGGCGCGCTTCGAAGCGCTCCTGAAGGGACCGCCTCCCGAGTACATCCTGCGCGCGTCCTTCTATGCTTCCCTGCTCCTGGCCGAAGACGGCAACTTCCCCGAAGCCCTGTCGGGGTTCGGCGCGCTGCTCCAGCAGTACCCGACCAGCCCGCTGGCCGACGAGGTGCGCCTGCGCCAGGGATACTGCCAGTTGCAGGTGCGGAACTGCGCCGAGGCGATCAAGGTCCTGCAGCCCTTGCAGAACCATCCGCAGTTGGCCGACCGCGCCATGTGGTGGCTGGCCCGAGCGCAGGTCGGCGCGGCCGATCCCAACAATGCGCAGGCCTTCGAGCAGGCGGCGCGCGCCGCCGCCGATATGCTCGCCCGCGCGGCGGACAAGGCCGCTGAGCTGGGCAGGACGGACCCGGAGGCGAAGGCCCGCCGCGCCGATATCCTGCTCGAACTGGGCGACACGCAGCAGCTCGCCAAGGCGTTTCGCGAGGCCGCCGCCACCTACCAGAGGGTGC
>JAPLOD010000462.1 GCA_026692735.1 Planctomycetota bacterium
GCCGACCGCTGCAAACGCGCCGGCATGCGCTGGGATGAGCCGGGCAACGAGAACATCCTGGCGCTGCGCTGTTGGGATCTCAACGGCCGCTGGGACGAGATCTGGAGCACAAAGAATGCCGCGTAGCCGCCCCAATACGACACCCACCCCGCCACAAATGGCGAGTTGGCCTTGACTGGAAGGGGGGCCGTGCCTAGAGTAGAAGCGTTCATGTCCTTAAGGCTAGCGCGTCCCCCGTGGGGCCCGAGCCTCTGCGGGGATTCTTGTTTTTGGATTGGAGTTATTGCGACCATGGCCACTGCGTACGCTAACACCTATAACCTTAAGCTCAGCTTCACCACCTGGGTGTGCCCGGAATGGACCGTAGCTGCCATTGTGGACGGGATGCAGACCTATGGCTATGATGGCGTTGAGCTGCGTATCGGCAAGGGCCACCTGCACGGTGTCGAACTCGACAGCCCCCCTGACTACCTGGCCCAGGTGCGCAAGCAGTTCGACGACGCCAACCTCGCGGTGTCCTGTGTGGCTACTTCTTTTACGTTCTCCAGCCCGGACGTTACGGAACGCCAGAAGACCATCGCCGGCGTGAAGCAGTGCCTGCGCATGGCGGACGCCATCGGCGCCCCCTACGTCCGCGTGTTCGGCGGCGACATCCCGCCTGGCCTCGAGGCCACCGGCGTGATTGACTACATCGCGGAATCGCTGGAAGAGTGCACTGAGTTCGCGGAAAAGGAAAAAATCCGCGCGATGATCCTCCTCGAGACGCACGGCGCCTTCAGCCACTCCAAGTACACCACGGAGGTGATGAGCCAGGTGTACTCGCCCAAGCTTGGCGTCTTGTGGGACATCCTGCATCCCATCCGCGTGCTGGAATCGGTCGAGGACACCTATGACGCCATCTGCGATTTCGTGCGGCATGCGCACGTGCATGATTGCGCCTTCAACGAGGGCCGGACGAAGATCGTGCCCTGCGAGCCCGGCGAAGGCTTCGTGCCCATGGCCCAGATCGTGGACTTACTGAAGTCAGGCAACTACAGGGGTTACCTCTCCCTGGAAGTGCTGCAGGCGAATGTAGATCCTGACGAAGTCTTGCCCCGCTATGCCAAGTACCTCAGGAATCTGATCAAGCCGACCGTGGCCGAGTAACCACCCGCGATGCACGCATAGCCCGCTCACAAGACGGCGCGTCTCCCGGCTCCGTCGTCCTTCGCCCCGATCCTTATGCAAAGTTCGCCATCGGCGGGGTATGTTTATCTGGACGAGGGATGAGGGATAGCAGCATGAATGCAGGTAGCCTCTGGCCGGCGCTCTTCGCTCTCTTGCACCCTTCGGCTTCCATCGTTCGTGCTTTTCTGCTCAACAGCAGGCATGTTCGCAGCGACCTGATTACGAGTGGAGGCTGGCGTGGCGTGGTCTGACGCGGAGCTGGTCCAGAGAACACTGGCTGGCGACAGAGAGGCCTTCAGCAAGCTGGTTGAGCGCCACCGCCGCGCTGTGTTCGCGGTGGCCTTGCAGCGAGGTTTCCAGCCGGCCGAGGCCGACGACCTGGCACAGGAAGTCTTTGTCAAGGCGTACAAGGGGCTCGGCGCGCTGCAGCAACCGGAGGCCTTCGCGCGCTGGCTGTACGGCATCGCCGGCCATGTGGCTGCCGATGCGGCCCGCGCCCGCCGGCGCCGCCGCGAGGGGGTGGGGCTTGAGAGTGCGCCGGAAGTCGAGGCTCCGGATGACGACCTCGTCCATCTGGAACTGGACCGCGACAGCGCCGAGGTGCTCCACGCCTTGCGGGAGTTGCCGGAGGACCAGCGCCTTGTGCTGACGCTGCGCTACCTGGAGAACCTCACTCCAAAGGAGATCGCTGAACGGTTAGGTGAGCCACGAGGAACCATCAGAAGTCGCTTGCACCACGCGCTGGGTTATCTCCAGGTGGCGTTCGGTCTGAAGGTGGGCGCAAGGTGACGGGAAGGGCGCAGACGGTAGACGGGACCCGCAGTCCCGCCAGCGGGGCGGCTAAGGGTTCCGCCATAGATTTGCGTGTGAGGTCAGGGGCTGATGAGCACGTCCGAGCAGAGCGGCGTTTCTTCCGGGGCTGAACGCCCCGCCGATGGAGGCATGTCGTGCGCCCAGGCGCGCCGGCAGATTGAGCGCCTCATCGAGGAAGGCGATCTGAAAGACGCCGAGCGCGCCCTGCTCATGGCCCATGTCCGTGGCTGCCCGCCCTGCAAAGCCGAGCTCGATAACTGCCGGCGCCTTGAAGGCCGGCTCAGGGGAGCCTTTGCGGCGCTCGACACCGCACCCGGCTTCAACGCGCGGGTGCTGGCCGCGCTGCCCGGTCCCGAAGGCAAGGAGGCGCCCGAATGGCTCAAGAACCTCCTCGGCGCGAAGCGGCCGCACCCCCTGGACGCCTCCCTTCCTGCACCTGAGACCAGCACGCCCCTGCGGCGCTCCTGGCTCTTCTTGCGCAGAGCCGGGCTGTCAGCCGGGATCGCGGCGATCCTCACCCTCGGGCTCTGGTGCGCCTACTGGGCCTACACCCGCAAGGCTGCGGACGTCGCCCCGACCGTCGCGGAAGTGAAGGGCAAGGGCGTCCGCGTCAACGAGACCGGAAGCACCGTTCCCCTTGCCGCCGGCGACGCGCTCTTGCGAAACGAGAGCATTGTCGCCACGGCGGAGACCGTGGACCTCGTCCTGGCCAGCAAGGACCAGCGCATTGGCCGGCTGGCTCTGGCGCCGCACTCCAAACTGCGCGTGGTCAACCGCCACAGCTACCAGCTCCTGAGCGGCGCGGCGTACTTCGAGGTGCGCAAGGACCGCCCCAAGGCCGCGGCCGATGGGCGTTTCGAAGTGGACGCCGGCGGCCTTGCCACCGTCAGCGTGACCGGGACCGCGTTCGTCATTGACCTGGCGGCACGCGGCCCTGGCGGACTCGTCGTCCTCGTGCAAGAGGGCTCCGTGCAGGTCCAGTCGCCCGCGATCACGCGCACGTCCGTGGCTGCCGGCCAGGAGCTGACGCTGACGACGGGGGGCGTGTCCATCAGGTCCACCGGCAAGACACACCCCGCGGGCTGGCTCGCGGCCCTGAACCTCCCTGGCGAGAAGCCGGATGGGCCGCGGGGGGTCAAGCCGCCTGCGGATGCGCGCCCGCCGGCTCGCGTCGGCCCCCCGCCTCCTGTGCGCAGGAGCTTGCGTTGGGACGAGCGGGTCAAGGATGTCGTCCTGCTGGACAAGAGCCTCGGCGAGGGCATTGACGCGCTGGCCGAAGCCCTTGACAAGCCGCAGGAGCTCCTCGCGCTGCGCCAACAGCTTCAGGGACCGCTGATCTCCGATACGGCGGCCCTGAGTTTCTCGATCCACAACGAGATGCCGCTGCAGGCGGCCCTGCGCTGGATGGCGCGTGACGTCCTCGCGCGCTTCGAGCCGGGAGCCGAAGGCCGCGCCGCGCGTTTCGTCACCAGCACGGCCGATGAGCTGCCCGGCGCACCCGCCTCGGGGAATCCCGAGGACGTGCGGCCCGCCCTTGAGACCCGGGTGCCCGAGAACATCGTCGGCATCAATTCCCTCGCCGGCCTCACCGAGTTCCTCGGGGCACGGTGCGGCGTCACCATCATTGTCGAGCGTGCGCAGTCCGCACAGTTCACGGCCGCCGCGCGAGACACGGGCTTTACCCTCCCCGGCGCTACCGTCCTGCAGAAGCTCGACGCACTCCTCGCGGCGCTTCATGCCGGCGTCGCGTGGAACGACGACGCCCTGAATATCGCTCACCCCGCGCGCATCGAGGCGCTGACCCAGGCGGCGCGCAGGATTCCTGTCGGTCCGCAGCTTGTCGGTCAGCCGGCGAACCCGCTCTGGGCCAATGACCTGAAGCAGATCCTCGAAGAACAGGCCTACCCGGCCTCTCGTGTCGCCGTGCCGATGCCTTGGCTGCCCGGCGTCCGCCTGCACAGCGACGCCGCGCTGGCCGGCCGGCCGCCCTTCGCCGGCCTTACCTGGGAACCGGCCCAGCCCGAAGGCGGCCTCTTCTGCTGCCGCACCGGCCTCCTGGGCGAAGCGCTGATGCGCAACCTACTCGCCGCCCTGCAGAGCGAGAGCCCGCCTGTGCCCGGCGCGGCCGGGCTGCTCTCCCAGGCTGCCGCCTTGGGGCCCGTGCCGGACATGGAGGCCCTGATTGAGCAGGCGCGGCCGCGTTTACGCGTCGCTCTGGCACCAGGTGTGCAGCCCCAGCCCTTCAGCAAACACGCCTACGTGAACAAGAGTCTGCCACTGGGTGAAGCCCTCGAATGGGGCGCCTGGCTGGCCGGCTGTGGCTTGCGGCCGGTGAACAACGACTTCTGGACCGTGGACGACGCCGCGGTGTGCTACGGCCCGCCCGCGCTGCAGGTCCTCTCCCTGCAGCCGGTGATCGAGCAACGCAAGGAGCTGGCGGCTGAGCTGCCGCGGCTCTTCGCGCGCGTCCTGCCTGACCTCTACCCGACCTTCTTCGCCAACACGAAGTTCCGGTGTGTGGGCAGCCGGATCGTCTTCACAGGCGATCGCCGTCAGCTCCAACTTGCCCAGCGCCTCCGAGCGTCCTGGGAAGCCGGCGGCCCGAGCACCCTCGCCGAAGCTCGGACCTGGAAACCGAAGTCCCGGGTGGACGTCGAGAAGAACCTGGCCGAGCCGTTCTCCCGCGAGCCCCTCAAGCTCAGCGGCTCATTCGCCGGTTTGCTGCGGCACGGCGCTTTGAGTTCCCAACTGCGCTGCACGGTCCTCGTTGACCCGGCGGCGATGCGGGAGAAGAGCGGCACCGAGATCAAGGACCTCGATACCGCTAATCTCTCGCGGCGCCAGGTCCTGGAACGGCTGGCAAGCGCGGCAGGACTCGTTATGGTTATCGAAGGTGATGTCGTCTGGCTTCGCCTGGCGCGCTGATACCGATTGCGGAGAGACGCTGTGCACTGCAGACAGCCTCAGGACTGCCCGTGGCGTGTGTGCGGCCTCGCGGCCCTCGTGCTCTGGGCCCCCTGCTGTGCGGCTGTCCGCAGCGAAGACGCCAGGCCCACGGGGCCGCGGGTTGAGATCGCGCCGCGGGATGCGCGTCCCCCCTATTCCTGCTTCCTCCTCGGCTTCACCGGCAGCGTCCTGGAACTCCGCCTGCAGAACGGCGAGATGCGGCAGGAGAGGGCCGCCGATGTGAAGAGCGTCCGGTTTCTGCGGCCCCCTCCCCCTCCCCCGCCCCTGCCCCCCATCGGCACAGTGAAACGGCCCGGCAGGAATGACGGCGATGGACACCGCCACCGCGAACTCGTCGAGCGGGATATAGCCGGCCAGCTCACCCCCGCCGAAACGGAAGAGCTGCTCAGACTCAAGGAACACATGCCTCTCGCTCACAGCGACGTCCTGCCGCGGCGGCGCATCGAGATCGCCATGCGCAATTTCCAGTTCGAAAGCAGCAAGGGCCGGCTGGAGCAGTACATCGCCATGATGCAGCGCCGCCTCAAAAGCTCGCCCACCGAGGACGACGCCCGCGACGCGCTCTGGACGCTGGCCACGATCTACACGCAGAAGTCCCCTGCCGCCAAGGTGCGGGATATGCTCGTGGCCGATGCTGACAGCATCACCAATCAAGAGATCGCCAAGAAGATGCGCGCCGAAGTCCCGGCTATCGTTGGGATGCTGGCGCTGGGCCGCGCCTGGCGGCGATAAGGGCCCTACTCTTTCGCGGCGGGGGAAGCTTGCGGCGCCTTCGGAGCGTCCCTCTTCTGCTCCAGTTCGTTCTTCAGTTCCTCCAGGCTCGGCAATCCGGCCGCCTTCATCTGCACGATATCGTCCCGCCTGTACAGCAGGCGCCCGTCCTTGACGGCGACCCGGATGTCCTTGCGCCGCGCCAGAGCGTCCAGGTAGGCCGCGTCTTTGCCCGGCAGCAGCTTCAGGGCTTCGGCCTTGTCCACCCACAGCGGCTGCGGGGCCGGCTCTCGGGGCGCCGTGTCTTCCGGGGCTGCGGGCGAGCCGCCGGTGGAGGACGCGCCGTCGCCGCCACGCGTCGCCGGCCGCGCTCCGAACACGAACCAGCACACGGTCGCCGCCAGCGTCAGTTCCGCCAGCGACACGACGATGGCCGCCCAGAACGCGTGCCGCCGCGCGGACGTTCCGGGCGCCGCGGCGCCGTACGCAAAACTGGTACACCAAGCGCGCACGGAACACGAGATGCAGATGATAGTCAGTCCCGCGGCCATTCCGGGAAGCGCCCAGGAGTTCGGGAAGAAGCTGAAGACCCTGAGCACCCGGAGGACTCCCGCGACCATCAGCACCACGCCGATGATGTCCAGCAGCCGCCACCAGATCATGGCGCGGGCTTCCAGCTCCCAGACGCGCTCGCGTGCGTCGCGGTCCAGGAACGTCGTCGCGCGCTGCACCAGGCTGGTCGCAATGGTCGAAACCACGAACACGCCCACCAGCCCCGCGATGAAGATCAGTTGCGTCTTTCCGATATGCATACGCCTGCCGCCCGCCGCCCGCCGCCCCTCCCCCGTCGCCCTCACAGCGGCACGGGATACCGCCATCCGAACGGATCGGGCGCTCTGCCGAACTGGATGTCCACAAGCTGCTGCCGCAAGCGCATGGTCAGCTCGCCCGGCTTGTCGCGCCTGTTCCGGTACAGAACCTGCTTCCCGTGCATGATCTCCCGGATCGGCGTCACCACCGCCGCGGTGCCGCACGCGAAGACCTCTTTCAGACGGCCCGCTTTGTTCGCGGCGACCAGCTCGGCCACGGGGATGCACCGCTCTTCGACCTTCCGTCGCCCGGCGCGCAGAAGCTGCAGCAGCGAATCCCGCGTCACGCCCGGCAGGATGGAACCGCCCTCCAGCGGCGGCGTCACCACCGTGTCGTCCAGGACGAACATGATGTTCATCCCGCCCATCTCCTCGACGTACTTCCGCTCGCGCGCATCCAGCCACACCACCTGGTCGAACCCGCCGCGGCTCGCGTGGTGCTGGGCCGCCAGCGAGGCCGCGTAGTTCCCGCCGCACTTGGCCGCTCCCGTGCCGCCGGGAGCCGCTCGGACGTACTCGGTCTCCGTGCACAGCCGCACGCCGCGCGGGTCCTCGCCCCCGAAATAGTCGCCGACTACGCTGAGGATCACAAAGAAGGTGTAGGTGGGCGACGGGTGCACCTTGATCACCGTGTCCGTGGCGATCATGCACGGCCGCACGTACAGCGTCTGTGGCGGAGCGGGGATGTGGTTCCTGTCCCGTTTGATCAGCCGGCAGATGTCCGCGCGCACCGCCTTCGTGTCAACCGGTGGCATGCACAGCCGAGTGGCCGACGCGTTCAGGCGCGCCAGGTTGCGGTCCGGGCGGAACATGCATACGCAGCCGTCGGGTTGCCGGTAGGCCTTGAAGCCCTCGAAAATCTCCTGCGCGTAATGGAACACCACCGTCGCCGGGGACAGCGTGAACGGGCCGAACCGCACAATCCGCGACCTCTGCCACGCCCCGTTCCTGTAATGCTGCACCAGCATGTGCGGTGTAAACACCTTGCCGAAACCGGGATCCTTCTCCTTGCCTGCCATGTGTCTGTCATGCCCCCAAAATCAGTGACCACGCAAGCCGCCTCTTATACACGACCGTTACCATGCAAGCCAGTGCGGACGACTGTTTGCCGTGTTCCGTCGCAGGGCAAGCTGGAAAGAGTGCTCCACAACGCGGGCCATGACACACATGCTGGCGCCGGCGCCGGGGTTCCGGTATACCATTGCCGCACCAGTTTCCCTGGCCCACGACCAGCGCGCTTGTGACGCGCATGGCCGTTCGGCAAAAGGGAACAGGCGCTACGCTCCGTCTGCCCCGGTATCGTAAGGGGACATGAGTATGGCAGCAGCGAGACAAGGTGGAAGCCGAAGGCCGGCCTTCAACGAGCCGCTCGTGACATGGATGTGTCCCGAATGCAACACTCCCGCCGACGGCGACGCCGAGGTGTGCGCGAAGTGCGGCTTCAACCTGAAAACGTGGACCGCGCCGAAGGCGCCGCCGGCAGAGAAAAAAGCCGCCAGCCCGCGGCCGCCAGCCAACGAGCCGGCTGCAGCACGGGTGTGTCCGGGCTGCCAGGCCCCGTGTCCGGGTGACGCCGAGGTGTGCGCGAAGTGCGGCGTCAACCTGAAAACGGGGACCGCGCCAAAGGCGCCGCCAGCAGAGAAAGAAGCCACCAGCCCGGCGCCTTCCGCCGGCGGGCCGGCTGCGACACGGGTGTGTCCTGGTTGTCAGGCCCAGTGTCCGGGCGACGCCGAAGTTTGCAGTGAGTGCGGGCTCGATCTGAAGAGGTGGGTGGCGCCGGAGGGGGCGGCAACGACCGGCGTCGGAGAAGGCGCGACGGCGCGTGCGCCAGCCGTTCCCAGAGTGATCCGGCTTGCCCATGTTGGGATAGGGCTTGCGCTCGCCGTGGTGCTCTCCACGGTAGCCATGCTGTGCATTTCCCATTTCGCCTCCGGCTTCCTCTTTGTTACCGCGGCTGTGGCGTGGCTTGGCGCTGCCGTTGTCCTCGGGGCCCTCTATCCGGTCCTCCGCCCGTTTCCCAGGAAACGCGTTGATAGCGAGGTCTCCGACAGTCTGAGAGAACGCTGGCTGGTGGCGCAGGCGCTGGCGGTCCTGTCCCTGGTACTGGGGGCACTGGCGCTTGCGTTCGGCGGCCACGAACGCCAGGCAGAGCCAGGGGCGGCGGGGACGTGCCGGACCGCGGCCGAGGAGACACTGCAGCGCTTCCTGAAGGAAATGGAGAGCCGGGAGCCGAACGGTTTGCGTGGGGCGAGCGCCGCCGTCCGCCTGCCCGACCTGGCGGACAGCGATGACAAAGCGGTGTTCTGGACGGAGCAATGGCGCAAGCGCTTCGGCCGCCATCGGGACGTCAACTGGCTATCGGGCGGAGACAATCCGTCCGCCATAGTCCTGTTCTCCGTGCGCTTCGAGAAGGTACGCGACGTGCTTTTCAACATCTGGCCGGCGGAGGCGGGGCAGTGGGCGGTTGACGTTGGCCCGGCACTGGACCGGCTGGAGCGAGCCGCTCGCAACGAATGGCGGGAGTTCGAACGGAAGCAGCGCGAGGCCGCCGGGGCCGCGGAAGAGCCCGCCGGCAATGCAAAATGAAAAATGCAAAACGCAAAATGACGAGCCGCCGGCACAGGGATGACTGGAGGGCCGCGAGAACGCACGGCGCGCGGTGTTTTCATTTTTCATTCTGCATTTTGCATTTTGCATTGGCTAAGGGATGCTGATACTGCGATGGTTGAGCCCGCCCCAACTTCGAGTCCCGTAGCGCCGCCCCAGGAAACTCCCGCAGGCGTGCCGCAGCTTCTGTCGGCGGAGTTCATGGCAAAGCTGGGTGCGCTCGGGGTCGTGAGCAAGAAGATCCTGGCGGGCAAGCTGCGCGGCGAACGGCGCACCCGCAAGCGCGGCGAATCGCTGGAATTCGCCGACTACCGGCCGTACACGCAGGGCGACGACCTGCGACGCATTGACTGGAACCTGTACGGCCGCCTGGAGAAGCTGTTCCTGAAGCTGTTCCTCGCGGAAGAGGACCTCAGCGTCTACCTGCTCGTTGACGCCTCGCGCTCGATGGATTTCGGTTCGGTGAACAAGTTCGACTACGCGCGCAAGGTGGCCGCGGCCGTGGCATACATCGGGATCAGCAACCTCGACCGCGTGACGCTGACGGTCAACGCCGGAGGGCAGGAGCACAACCTGTCGAACATCCGCGGCAAGAAGCAGGTCTTCCGGCTCTTCGATTTTCTCTCCAAGATCAGACCTGACGGCAGAACGAACCTGCTCGATGCGGCGCGCCGGTTCCTCATCCGCAACCACCGGCCCGGCGTCATGTTGCTGCTCTCCGACTTCCTCGATCCGGAGGGGTTCGAGGCCCCGCTCAAGACGCTCACCGCCAACCGCATGGACGTTTTTGCCGTGCACGTGCTGGCCAAGGAGGAGGTCGAGCCCGTGCTGACCGGCGACTTCCTCCTCGTTGACAGCGAAACCGGCGACCGCCTCGATGTCACCGCATCGCGACGGCTGATGGAGAACTACCTGAAGACAGTGCGCGGCTTCTGCGCGACGCTGCAGCAGTTCTGCGCGACGCGCGGCATCGCGTACCTGTTCGCGTCAACGGAACTGCCGTTCGAGGCGCTGGTGCTGAACTATCTGCGCACGGCGGGGCTGGTGCGATGAGCGCAGCGGGCGCCGGCCGGCGGAGCAGGTTGCCGGCCGAGGTTGTTCTGGATTGCCTCGAGCCGCGACGGGCGAACGATCACACACCATGCCGCACGGCCAACGTTTCAGTGTGAGATGAGCGGTTCCGAGGGGCGCGCATGAAGTACGGCTTCTTCGACGACAAGAAACGGGAATACGTGATTACCAACCCGGACACGCCGATGTCCTGGGTGAACTACCTCGGCACGTCGGACTACTGCGGCATCATCTCCAACAACGCCGCCGGCTATGGCTTCCACAAGTCGGCCAAGACCGGACGCCTGACGCGCTTCCGCTTCAACAGCGTTCCCGCCGACAGGCCGGGCCGGTACATCTACGTTCGCGACAACGAAAGTGCGGACTACTGGTCGGCCACCTGGCAACCCGTCGCCAAGCCGCTGGGCCGCTACAAGACCGAATGCCGCCACGGCCTGGGCTACACGCGCTTCATCAGCCGTTATAGCGGCATCCGCACGAACTACCGTGTCTTTGTGCCCGTGGACAGGCCCATCGAGTTCTGGGAGATCGAGGTTGAGAACACCACGAAGCGCGACCGCGACCTGTCCCTCTTCGCCTACGCCGAATGGTGCTTCTGGGAGATGCAGCAGGACCTCAGCAACTTCCAGTACATCCTCTATACCTGCCGCATGAGCTATGCGAACGACACGGTGGATTACTCCATTCGCCTCTGGCCCTTCCGCGAACCCAAAGGCTTCCTGACCTCCATCCTCCCCGTCGTAAGCTTCGACACGGACCGCGAGGCGTTCATCGGCCAGTATCGCCACGAAGGCCAGCCCAAGGCGGTGGAAGCGGGCAAGTGCTGCGGCTCGATAGCCGTCGGCGGCACGCCCTGCGGCGCGCTGCAGAACCGTCTCTTGCTGAAACCGGGCGAGAAGCAGCGCGCGCTGTTCATCATCGGCGTCGGCGATGCCACAACCTTCGGCCAGGAATGCAGGCGGCGTTACGCCGACCCCGCGTCGGTCGAGGAGGATTTCGCGAAGGTGCAGGAGCACTGGAGCGAACGCCTCGGCCGCTACAAGTGCCGCACGCCGTCCGCTGAAGTGAACTCCATGGTGAACCTGTGGAACCAGTACCAGTGCCACACCACGTTCAAGTGGTCGCGCTCGGCGTCCTTCAACGAGGCCGGCGGGCGCGACGGTTTGGGCTTCCGCGACAGCAACCAGGACACGCTCGGCGTCGTGCATGCGGTCCCCGAGCTGGTGAAACACAGGCTCGTCGAGCTGCTGAAAGCACAGTACGCCGACGGCGCGGCGATGCACGGCGTCCAGCCGCTGACGTGGAAGCAAGGCCCGCACAACGTCGAGCAATGGGTGTTCAGCGACGACCACCTCTGGCCGGTGCTTGCCGTCACGGCGTATCTGAAGGAAACCGGGGACTTCGCGTTCCTCGCTGAAGCCGTCCCCTGCGCGGACGCGGGCCAGGCCGCGGTGTACGACCACCTGAAGAAGGCGCTGGAGTTCTCGTGGGGCAAACGCGGGCCGCACGGCGTGTGCCTGGGCCTGGCCGCAGACTGGAACGATTGCCTGAACCTGCGCGGCAACGGCGAGAGCATGTTCAGCACGTTCCTCTTCTACCGCGGGCTCCGTGAGTTGATCGCGCTGGCCCAACGGCTGAACCGCGCCGGCGATGCGGCGCACTTCGAAGCGTATCGGGCGGAGCTGAAGGCCGGCATTGAGCGCCACGCGTGGGACGGCTAGTGGTATCTGCGCGGCTTTCTGGACAGCGGGCGCAAGCTGGGCGGGAAGGAAAGCGAGCAGTCGCGGATCTTCATCAACAGCCAGACGTGGGCCGTGATCTGTGGCGTTGCCGAGCGCGAGAAGGCCGTCCGCTGCATGGACAGCCTGCACAAGTACCTGGCGACGGAGCACGGCGTGGTCAAGAACTACCCCGCGTACCGCGACCATGATGCCGAGGTGGGAGCGATCACGTGCTTCCCGGCCGGCCTCAAGGAGAACGGCGGCATTTTCTGCCATGCGAACGCGTGGGCTGTCGTGGCCGAGGCGCTGCTCGGCCGCGGCGACCACGCATTCCGGCTGTACCGTTCGTTCCTGCCGGCCGCGAAGAACGAGAGCGCGGACGTGTACACGATGGAGCCGTACGTGTACTCGCAGTTCATCACAGGCAAGGAGCACCCGCACAAGTTTGGCCGCGCGCGCAACAGTTGGCTGACAGGCACGGCCTCATGGGCCTTCGTCGCTATCTCGCAGTACATCCTCGGCGTGCGCGCGGGCTACGACGGTCTGGAGATTGCGCCGGCCATTCCGTCCGAATGGGACGGCTACCAGGTGACACGCGTCTACCGCGGCGCGACGTACACCATCAGGGTGAAGAACCCGCAGCACGTCTGTTCCGGCGTCAAGACAATCAGAGTGGACGGCACAAAGATCAGCAGCAACGTGCTGCCGATCGCCCCTGCCGGCGCGACGGCCGCTGTGGAGGTGGTGCTGGGATAGAAGCGGGCTGCTCGGCAAGGAAGACGCCATGAAACGCACCTGTGTACTGTTTGTCGGATTGATCGTCTCGCTGCTCTGCTCTTCGGGCGCAGCGCAGGCGGGCGATGGCGTCGTCACGAAAGTCGCCGAATCGTTCGAAGCCGTGCCCTGGCAAGTGGACGTGTGGGCCAAGGCGCGCGGCAAGACAACGCTCTCCGACCAGGTCCCGCCGGGGACGGACTCAAAGAAGAGCCTCGAAGTCGAAGTCCAGTTCTCAGGCCAGGGCTTCGAATGGTTCGGCGTGACTCCGACGGTGCCGCTCGTGGTCCCCGGCGATCTCAAGACCGTCAGCCTGCGCTGCAGATCGAACGACCCGCGCTGCGTGTTGCTGCTGAAGTTCAGGGACGGGTGGGGCCGCACCGAGACCGGCAAGACCAAGCTCGAATGGCCGCTTCCGATCAAGGCCGCCGACCAGTGGACGACGGCGCAGTTCAACGTTCCCGCCGACTGGGTGCGGCCGCTCACGCTTGATGGGGTCGGCACGCACAACTGGGAGTTCCAGAACGAGGCCCGCACCATCCGCTTCTGGCTGGATCACATTGAGGTGACGACTGACAGCGCACAGGTGGATGCCGACACGGGACTGCTCAAAACCTGGCGTCCGAACGCCGAGGAGAAGGATCCCAAGAAGCAGTTGAAAGAGCCGCCTCGGACGCCTCTTGTCGCCGCCGAGATTTCCACGCCGGAGCCGTCGGCCGTCTTCTCGCGCACCGAACCGTCCGCGTGCGTCAGCGTGCGGAACTGGAAGCCGGGAAAGCTCGCCGGAAAGGTCACGTGCCAGGTCCAGGACGGCGCGGGCCGGTCTGTCCTGCAGCAGGAACAGCCCCTCACGGTTGACAGCAGCGCAGCGCTTGCCCTGCCGCTCAAGGTGGAGCGCTTTGGCCTGTACAATCTGACGGTAACGCTCGCGCTGGACGGCGTTCCGCCGCGGACGAAGAAGATGGGCTTCGCGCGCCAGCCCGCGCAGCGGGAGCTGACCGAAGCCGCCAAGCTCGCCACGCCCTACGGCCTGAACTTCCACGGCGGCAACGAGAAACTCAGGCTGGAACCATTCCGCGCGGCGGGCCTGGTCTGGTTCCGCGACTATGCCTGGGCCTACGACTGGCTGCTGCGCGCGAAAGGCGCCGACAAGAAATACGCCGGCTGGCCCTTCTACCCAACGATGATGCAGCGCTACCAGGACTCCGGCGGAAAGATCCTCGCCTGTCTGATGAAGTCGGTCACGCCGCCGGAGGTAAAAGACGGCAAGGTGACGGGCCGCATCGGGCCGGACCGCGCGTGGGCCATGGAGATCGCGGATGTCATCTCCGCATTCCCGCAGATCACCCACTGGGAGCTCGGCAACGAATACGATCTCGAGAAGAAGCACGCCGACGCCGAGGAGCCGATCCAGTGGTCCAACTACCGCGCCTACCACAAACGCTTCGGCGACATCCTTGCCGCCATCGGCGGCGGAGAGCTCGTGGCCGTCGAGAACGGCCGGGCGGGAATCTGGCCGGAACGGGACAAGGCCTGCATTGCCAGCGGCGACTTCGCCACCATCGCCGTGATCAACTCGCACCACTACTGCGGCGTAGAACCGCCGGAGCTGAACTATGGCAACTTCAACACCGGCTTTGAAACCTTGCAGCGCGACGAAGCTCCGGCGCTCTTCTTCGACCGCCTGCGCGCCGTGAAACGAGCTGCCTGCGCGGACGGCAAGGCGCGCCAGTCGTGGCTGACTGAGTTCGGCTGGGACACGCTGGCCGGAAACGTGGTCACGCCGTATGAACAGGCCGCGTATCTGCAGCGCGCATGGATGCTGGCGCTGGCCGCCGGCACCGACAAGTGTTTCTGGTTCTTCGATTACGATGCCGCCGCGCCCAGCCACTTCTTCGACGGCTGCGGGCTGCTTGCCGCCGACGCCGGCCCCAAGCTCTCGCTCTGCGCCATGGCCGGCTTGACCGCTCTGCTGCCGGCGCCGAAGTACGTCGGCGAAATCAGCGCCGGCGACAACACGTGGGGCTACGTCTTCGAGAACGAAGGCAAGCTGGTGGCCGCGCTGTGGACGGTCCAAGGCGATGCCGGACCGGAGGTCAGCTTCCAGGCCGAACAGCTCTACGACTATCTTGGCAACAAGCTTCCCGGCCGTTCCGCCAAGCTGCGTCTCGCGCCGACGTACGTGGTTGGCTTGAGCAAAGACGACCCGCTCTACAAGCAGACGGCGTACAGCCTCGACACGCCGTATCTTGTTGTCGCCACGGCGGGCGACCAGGTGACACCGGTGCTGCAGGTCCAGAACAACCGCGCCGCCGCGCTGCAGGCCACGGTGAAGATGACGTTGCCCGCCGGCTGGACGGCCGCGGCGCAGGAGTTCGCTGTCCAGGCGGCGCCCGGCGAGAAGAAGACGCTGCCCATGCCGTTCACCGTCGGCCCGCAGGAGACGCTCGGCCAGAAGGCGGTGTGCTTCACCGTCGTCGAAGGTGAGAGGCTGAAGGACCTCGCGCTGCAGGTTCTTGTCCAGAACCCTCTCATCATGCAGGTCGGTCCCATCCTCGGCACGCCGGGGAAGGCTGAGGTCACGGTCAAGCTCGGCAACCAGTCGGCAAGTCCGGTTGCCGGAGTCCTGCGCCTGCAACTGCCGGCTTCGTGGAAAGCGCTGACGCCGGAACAGAAGATCGAGGACCTCAAGCCGTACGAAATCCGCGAGGTGAAGTGCTCCTTCGAGTGGAACACGGACTGGAAGCCGGACGAAAAGGCATTGGCGGCGTTCGCCGCGACCGACGGCAAGACCGTCCAGCGGGCGATCATCCCCAAGAGCTACTTCCTGCACAAAGCCCCGGCGTTGAAGCTCGATGGCAAGCTCGACGACTGGCCCGCCGCCTGCGAATTCCCACAATGGATCCTCGGGACGAGCCTGGGCGAGGCGCGGGCACGCGTCTTCGTGGGGTGGAGCACCGACGGCATCTACGGCGCAGTGGAAGTGCATGATTCGCAAGTGAGCACCGCCGACCCGCGCAGCTTCTGGAACGGCGATTGCCTCGAGCTCTTCCTGGACACGGCGGACGACAAGAGTCACAGAGAGTTCCGGGCCGGCGATCACCAGTTCTGGTTCGTGCCGCAGGTCAAGGAGAACCGCGTCTACGCCGGCCGCTGGAAGCGCAAGGACGAGATTCCCGAGACCATCTACGATCTGCCCGGCGTGAAGAGCGCCGCCATGCGCACGGATGACGGCTACGTGATGGAGTTCCTTCTCCCGGCCGCCGCGCTGCAGAACTACCGCCCGGAAATCGGCGCGCGGCTGGGGCTGAATCTGAACCTGACCGTGAAAGGCCAGCGCTTCAGCCGCGAGGTGTACTGGCCGTGGACAAAGGCGGACTGGGCCCTCGCGAACTGGCCCAAGATGTGGGGGACAGTACAGTTGGCCGAGTAACGCGCCCACTGGCTGCGGCCAGTGGCACCAAGCACGAAGACACGGTAACACGATGCCACGGAGGAGAGCGCCTATGTCAGCAAAGAAGCCAGTCGCAGTAACGCAGCCTGCCAAGGTGCGCCACACGAGGAATCCCGCGGGCCGAGCCGAACGCACACGCGCGGCGCAGCGGCATTGTTCCCGGCGGGAGTTCGTGAAGTACGGCAGTTGCGCGCTCGCCGGCGCTGCGGGCGTACTGGCGGCGGAGAAGGCGCAGGCTGAGGAGAAAGCCGGCGCGCGTCTGCTGTGGGGCAACCTGCTGCATCTCAGTTTCAACATGTGGTGCGACCGGGAAGTCAGCGCGTGGGGCCCTCTCAAGGGCGACGATCTGCAGTACGTCTGTGCGCAGCCGCACCTCCGCTTCGATGAGGCGCTGTGGAACGACCTCGTCAAACGCATGGCTGACGCCGGGATGAACCTGCTCGTGATTGACCTCGGCGACGGCGTGCACTACGAGAGCCACCCCCAGATCGCAGTCAAGAACGCGTGGAGCGTCAACAGGCTGAAGGACGAGCTTGCCAGGCTTCGCAAGCTCGGCCTGGAGCCGATCCCAAAAATGAATTTCTCCACGGCACATGACGCGTGGCTGGGGCCATACTCGCGGCGCGTTTCAACGCCGGAGTATTACCGCGTCTGTGAGGACCTGATTGCGGAAGTGTCGCGGATTTTCGATAAGCCGCGCTTCTTCCACCTGGGATATGACGAAGAGACCGCGGAGAACCAGCGGCAGTACAACTACCTCGTCGTGCGGCAGCACGAGCTGTGGTGGCACGACTTCGAGTTCTTCGTGAAGCAGGTCGAGAAGGCTGGCGTCCGCGCCTGGATCTGGTCGGACTACGCCTGGCACCATCCGGAGGAGTTCTACAAGAAGATGCCGAAGTCGGTGCTGCAGAGCAACTGGTACTACGGCATGGACTTCAAGGAAACGCAGCGGGAGGTCAAGGCGTACCTCGACCTGGACAAGCAAGGGTACGACCAGATCCCGACGGCATCCAACTGGGCCACGCCGGACAACTTCAAGGCGACCGTGGAGTTCTGCCGCAAGCGTCTCGACGCGGCCCACCTGCTGGGCTTCCTGCAGACGCCCTGGCTCCCGACCGTTGAGATGTATCGCGAGCGTCACCTGAAAGCGATCGAACTGGTCGGCGAGGTGATTGCCCAGGTGCGGTAGGAATGCGGAACACAGAGGAGGGGCTGCCATGCTGAGCGTTATGCGGAACGGACTGCTCGAGATCACCTTTGCTTCCTCGCGTGCGTACGGTGATCCCTTCACTGAGGTGGACCTGGACGCGATCTTCACTGGTCCGGCCGGCGAGGAGCGCCGCGTGCCAGCGTTCTTTAGCGGGGACAATCTGTGGAAGGTCCGCTTCTCCCCCGATCGCGTCGGCCGCTACCAGTTTCGCACGGTCTGCTCGGACGCCGCGAACGGCAGTCTGCACGGCCAGACGGGCGCCTGCGAAGTCCTGCCATACTCCGGCAGCAACCCGCTGTACCTGCACGGTCGCCTGAAGGCTTCCGCCGATCATCGTCATCTCGAACACGCCGACGGCACGCCGTTCTTCTGGCTGGGAGACACGTGGTGGTTTGGGCTGTGCAAACGGTTGGGCTGGCCGGAGGGCCTCCAATGCCTGGCCGCTGACCGCGTGCAGAAGGGCTTCAACGTCATCCAGATCGTCGCGGGACTGTACCCCGACGTGCCGCCGACGCTGGACGAACGCGGCGCGAATGAGGCCGGCTTTCCGCTGAGTCCGGACTACGCCACGATCAAGCCGGCGTACTTCGATAACGCCGACTTGCGCATCGCTTACCTGGCGCACGCGGGCCTCGTCCCCGCGATCGTCGGTTGCTGGGGCTATTACCTCCCTGTGCTGGGCCTTGAGAAGATGAAGCGTTTCTGGCGCTACCTGGTGGCGCGCTGGAGCGCGCATCCGGTGGTGTGGATTCTCTGCGGCGAAGCCACGATGCCGTTCTACCTGTCGCCAACGAAGGAAGATGATGCGAAACGCCAGCGCGACGGCTGGTCGCAACTCGCCGCGTACGTACGCGAGATGGACGGCCACCACAACGTCATCACGATCCACCCGACGCAGTACGGCCACCTCCAGGTCAACGATCCGAAGCTCCTCGATCTCGACATGCTCCAGACCGGCCACGGCGGCTACGACAGCCTGACGAACAACATCGAATCCGTGCGCACCGCGGCCGCTCACCTGCCGCGGCTACCCGTGCTCGTCGGCGAAGTCAACTACGAGGGCATACTCGGCCACGCCTGGCAGGACGTGCAGCGCTTCTGCTTCTGGACGGCGATATTGAGCGGCGCCTGCGGGCACACGTACGGCGCCAACGGCATCTGGCAGGTGAACGAACCCGGCAAGCCATTTGGCCCGTCGCCGCACGGCCACTCGTGGGGCAACACGCCGTGGCAGGAAGCGGCGCGGCTGGCCGGCTCGGCGCACGTGGGCCTCGGCGCGAAGCTCCTGCGCGGTCTTCCGTGGTGGCGCATGGAGCCGCATCCGGAGTGGGTCGCAGAACCGTGGTCGCGGGAGCGTCCGCGCGGCGTCCACGCGGCCGGCATTCCGGGCGAGTTGCGGATCATCTACCATCCCAACCAGTGGAATCCGCCCAAGGTGCTGGGCCTCGAAAAAGGGATCACGTATGCGGCGACGTACTTCGATCCCGCGACGGGCGAGCGCTTCCCCGCAGGCATCGCGCAGCCCGACGCGGACGGCACCTGGGTCCCGCCGCCCGTTGAGGTCGTCCACGACTGGGTGCTGGTCCTGGAGCGAACGAGGTAACGAGTCCCGCCCACGTTCGTGGCACGGGCATCTTGCCCGTGTTTCCGCGGCCAGCCTGGGGAACACATGAACGTCCCCGCCAGCGGGATCAGCATCAGGCCGAAGAACCACGCCGCCTCCCGTGCCACGTTCGGGATGGGCGGCTGCGTCGGCGGGAACGCTGGCGGCCAGAACGCCCACACGCCCACTGAAAGCAGCGCGCCGAGCAGGAACGCGCCAATCCAGTTCGACGCCACGATCTGCTCGCGTGACAGGGCGAGTCTCCCGAAGCGGTTGGTGCGCAGCAACAGGTTGAACAGCGGGTAGGCAAGCCACGACGAGAGCATGAACGCCACATAGACGGCAAGGATGGGGCCGACGTACGGCGCCAGCGCCGGGTACTGGTTTGACAGGTTCCTCAGGACCTGCGCGCCCAGGAAGAAACCAATGATGACCAGCCACGCCGCCTGGCCGCCGATCTTTGAGATCCACAGGAAGTACTTGAGCACGATGCGGTACAGGAAGTGCCGGGCCTTGAACGCCTCCACGATGCCGCGGCGCGCCCATTCCTGCTGCGGGTTAAGGCGCAGGGCCTCGCGGAAGTGTTCCATCGCCTCATCGGGCTGGCCCTTTTCCAAGAGCGCCCAGCCGCGGTTGGCGTG
>JAPLOD010000463.1 GCA_026692735.1 Planctomycetota bacterium
GACGTGGAGCCGCGCGAGCTGACCCAGCCGCCGGTGCGCACGCCCGCTGGCACGCCGGACTTTCCCGGCTATCGGATCGTCAAGGAAGTGGGCCGCGGCAGCATGGGCGTCGTCTACAAGGCCGTGCAGACAGCGAGCGGCCGCGTGGTCGCCATCAAGACACTGCTGCCGCAGGTGGCGGCGAGCGCCGCGCACGTCCGGACGTTCGAGCGCGAGATCGAGATCATGCGCCAGCTCAGACATCCCAACATCGTCGAGATGCTGGAATACGGCCAGAGCAACCTCGCCGCCAGGGGCCTCTTCTACTTCGTGCTCGAACTCGTCGAAGGTCCCGACCTGGATGGTTTCGTGGCCGGTGCCGGCGGGGTCTTGCCGCTGAGCGGGGCCGCGCCGCTCATGCGGGCCGCGCTGGCCGGTCTCGCCCACGCCCATTCCGCGAGCATACGGACGCGGCTTGCGGACGGCACGGTGAAGTATTTCAAGGGTGTCGTGCACCGCGACATCAAGGCGCAGAACATCCTGCTGGCGCGCAACGCCCGCGGGTTCGTCGCCAAGGTCGCGGATTTCGGCCTGTCCAAGAGCTTCGAATCGGCGGGCATGACCGACATGACCATGCCCGGCCAGCTCGCCGGCACGCCCACCTACTGGCCGCGCGAGCAGATCACGCACTACAAGTACCTCTACCCCGCCACGGACGTCTTCTCGATTGCCGCCGTCTTCTACAGGGCGCTCACGGGCGCGTGGGTCCGCGACGGTTTCGACGAGCTGTTCAAGGAATGTGAGCGCCGCGGCCGGCCGGCCGGCATCTCGGATTTCCTGCGCGTCATCTCCAGCCACGCCGCGCGGCCCATCCGCGACCGCAACCCGGATGTTCCGCCGCCGGTCGCCGCGGTCATTGACCGCGCCTTGCGCGAGGCGGAAGTGGCGGTGGACGAGAGCCAGATGCGTGCAAAGCTGGCTGAGCTGCGCTACGCCGATGCGGGCGCCTTCCGTGTCGCGCTCATCGCCGCTCTGAAGGAAGCCGGGATCAAGGCGTGACGCCCGTTCGTGCCACGGCCTGGCTTTCCGGTCCCGGTACAACGACGGTCTATCACCCGAAGGAGCACGCGACATGAAAGTCGTATTCGTTGGCGGCGGCTCGTTCCGGACCCTGCCCGTTGTGCGCGCGGCGATGGCCGAGCCGCACGTGTTCCGCGGCGGCGAGATTTGCCTTGTGGATTTCAACCTCCGGCGCGTGGAAACGGTCGGCCGCCTCATCATGAAGACGCCGGAGTATGCCGGCAGCGGCTGCGCGATCACATGGACCGACAAGATAGACAAGGCGCTGCCGGGCGCGGACGTGGTGAGCGTGAGCTTCCCCGTCGGCAGCGCCGAGGTCTGCCAACTGAGCGATCAGGCTTGTGCTGAACGCGGCTTCTGCGGCTCCGACCAGCTTTCGGTCAGCGGCGCGTTTCGTGCCGTCACGGGCGGGACGATCGTGCTCGACATCGCCCGGCGGATGGAACGGCATTGCCCGCGCGCGTGGCTCGTGGACTTCGCTAACCCCGTGGCCGTCTACAGCGGCATGGTGAACAACCACACGAAGATCAAGGCGCTCGGCATCTGCGGCGGCTTCAGCAACCACCGCTGGGACCTGACAAGGCTGCTCTTCGATAAGGACGAATACTGCGACGAGTTCAAGGTCTCGTCCGCCGGCGTGAACCACCTGAGCTTTATCGTCCGCGGGACCTGGCACGGCAAGGACATCTACCGCCTGCTGGGCGAGCGGCTCCAGAAGAAGCCCTGGCGCCCGTGCCGCATCCCGAAGTTCCCGCGCGCGGAGAAGAGCATCCGTTACGGCCTCGCGCGCCTCGTGGAACTGTACCGCCGCTTCGGTTCCATCATCTTCTCGACCGAAGGCGACGGCATGATGCACATCTTCTTCGAGGACATGCGCGAGCGGATGCTGCGGACCTACAAGCCGCTGACGCGCGCGCAGATCGCCCGCCGGGCGCGGAAAGGCGCGGCGGACCGCCAGCGGCTCGACCAGTGGTTCCGCGGCCACCTCGATAAGGAACTCGACGGGAAGTTCTGGGCTCAGGATGCGCTGCAGAACCCGTACTTCGCCGCGAACCCTGCCGATGCGACCGTCGTGGTCCTGAAAGCCCTGAGCGGCGCGTCGCGGCAGTGGCTGGCCGCGAGCCTCCCCAACCGCGGCGCGGTGAGAGGCTTCAAGGATCGGACGGTCCTCGAGTACTCGATGTTCCTGGACCGAAACGGCGTACATCCCGAACCTGACCTCGAGGTGCCGGACTGTTTCCACGGCCTCATCAGTGCGCTGGCCACGCATCAGACGCTGCTGGGCGACGCGATTGCCGCTCGCGACCCCAGGCTTCTTGCGGCCGCGCTCTTCGCCTATCCGATCCACCAGAACACGAAGCACGCCAAGGCGCTCTGGCGCGACCTGCTCAAGATACACGCACGCGAGATGCCCGCGGAATTCCAGAAGGCGAAGGACTACTTCTAACCTCAAGGCTCAAGTCTTCTTCAGCACCTGCGCGATAGGTTCCTTGCCCGTGTACTGCGGCTTGCGGTCGGTGAGCGTCTTGAGGCGGACGTTCTTGAACCACACCGGCACGCCGCCGTAGTTCTGCAGGCCGATGAAGCCCTCGCGCGGCAGCGACCCGATCGCGTGCGGGAACTTGTTGTGGCCGCCGTCGGGGTTCTTGCCGGCCGTGGTCCACTGGTTGAGGTCGGCCTTGACGATCTCCTTCCCGTTGAGCTCCACGGTGACGAGGTTGTCGTTGGCCGTGATGCGGAAGTGGTTCCATTCCCCCGGTGGGTTGCTGGCGGAGACCGCCGGATGCACCAGGTCGTACAGCGCGCCGTTGGCATTTCCCGCGTCCCACTTCACGCCGTAGGCCGCGTCGTCCAGGACCTGGATTTCCATGCCGGTGGCCACTTCGTTATTGCTGTCGTGGACGCGGATAAAGACGCCGCTGTTGCTCTTCTTCTTGTCTGCTACTTTGAAATCGAGTTCGATCGCGAAATCGCAGTAGCGCCGCTTCGTGTAGATGTTGCGCCCGCCCTTGGCCGGGCACAGTTCGCCCTGCTCGTTGATGGTCCACACTCCCGGCTGGACATCCCAGGCGTTAAGGTCCTTCCCGTCGAACAGGATCTCCCAGCCGTCCTTGTCCAGCCGCGGCTGGTAGCCGGCATCGGCCTTCGCTTCCTCGCCGGCCAAGGCGGCCGACGCCAGGAAGAGGCCACACGACAACGCGCACACGTTCATCGTTCTCATGACTCGCTCCACCCGCCAACGCGGCAATCGCTCCCCATGTTCCTACGAGGTATACACCGGTGATCCGAGAAGATTCTACCGCTCGGTTACAAGTTGCAGGTTTCACGTTACAGATGTGTGCAGCGCTGTCCTGAAACGTGTAACCTGTAACTTGTGACCTGCAACTTGTGACCTGCAACCTCGCCCCGTCCCTCCTTCCCTCTGTCTCCCCGTCGGCTGGCCATTTGGTTGCGGCCCCGCCGCCAATGGGCCTCTGCGGTGAATGGTCCAGGCTAGCATTGCACCTCCGTGCCCAGGCCCATCGTCCTGGCGTTGGCGAGGATTCGCGACGCGGCGGCCAGGTCCTGCACGGCATTCCCGACGGATTTGAAGAGCGTGATCTCGGAGTCGGACGTTCGTCCCGGCTTCTGCTTGGCGGCGATCTCGCCGATCTCGGCGTGAATGTGTCCGGCCGTGATCAGCCCCTGCTTGAGCGGCATGGCGATGTCGCCCGCTTCCGCCAGGCAGGCGTCCCGCTGGTCAACGACGACTGTGGCCGCGCGCACCGTTTCCCCGGGAATCTCACGCTCCGTGGGTTTGTACGCGCCGACGGCGTTGATGTGCGCTCCCGGTTTCAGATCGCCATGGCGGAAGACGGGCGTTGAGGATGTCGTGGCCGTGCAGACAACGTCGGCTCGGCCCAGCAGCTCCTGCGAGTCGGCGACGACCACCGGAATGGACAGCGTGCGGTTCATCTCCCGGCAGAAGCCCTCCGCTCGTGAGCGGTCCTTGTCGAAGACGTATGCCTGCTTGATGGGCCTCACCGCGCAGACGGCCCGCAGTTGCGTGCGCGCCTGCGTGCCGGCCCCGAAGATGGCGGCGATCTCCGCCGTGCGGCGCGCCAGCAGGTCGGTCGCCAGGCCCGATGCGGCGCCGGTGCGCAACGCGGTCAGGCGCTCGCCGTCCATTACGGCGACAGGACGGCCGTTGTGGGCGTCGAAGACCATGACCAGGGCGTGGATCAGCGGCAGCCCGGCGGCGGGGTTGTCCTTGAACAGCGATACCACCTTCACGCCGAACACCTCGTGGGCAGGCACGTAGGCCGGCATGTACAGCGCCGTGCCGTTGTGACTCGGTATCTCGGTCTTCGCCCGGAGCGGCGCCACGGCCTGGCCGGTGGAAAGCTGGATGAACGCCTCGCGCATGGCAGCGATGGCCTGTTCCATGGAGAGGGCGCGGTCCACATCCGCGCCTGAGAGGAACCGCAGTGCAACCGTCATGTGTGCCTCCGCACTCACCGCAGGATGAACCCATGTCGCAGAGGATCAGCCGGGTCAATCAGGAACTCGCTGCGCCCCGTGATGAAGGCCCGGCCTTCCAGGCCGTGGACACGGGCAAGATGCCCGTGCCACGAACGCGCGGAGCATAGGCCGTATCGCGGCTGCTCGCAAGGAAGTCCGCATCGGCGTGTCGGCTATCCCGACGAAGAACGACCTTGTCATTTGTCTCTTGCCGTTCATCATTCATCATTCATCATTCATCGTTCAGCATTGTCTGTTCATGGTTCATTGTTGTGCTTCGGGGATTCGCGATGTGCACTGACGCCAGGGGCGAGCAAGCGAAGCCGCTCTCACGCCTTTGCCCCGCCATCCTGTTGCTGGGGCCGACGGGTTCGGGCAAGACTCCGCTCGGTGAGCTGCTGGAGGCTGAAGGGCTGTGGGGCCGGCGCTGCGTGCACTTCGACTTCGGGATGAACCTCCGGCAGTACGCGTCCGGCGGCGAAGCGCGCGACGTGCTGACGCGCGGGGAACGCGAGTTCCTCGTCCGGGTGCTGGAGAGCGGCGCGTTGCTCGAGGACGAGCACTTCCCCATCGCCCGCAAGGTGCTGCTCGGTTTCCTCAGCAGCCGAGGCGCCGGTTCGGATTCGCTGGTGGCGCTCAACGGCCTGCCGCGGCACGTCGGACAGGCGCGCGCGATGGAGGCGCTCGTCTCCATGGAGATGGTTGTGCACCTCGCGTGTGAGCCCGAGGTGGCCGCGGAGCGAATCCGGACCGACGCCGGCGGTGATCGTCGTGCCCGTGCCGACGACGGGATTGCCGGCGTCCGGAAGCGGATCGAGGTCTTCCGGCAGAGGACCGCGCCGTTGCTGGGTTACTATGGCTCCCGTGGCGTCAGTGTCCTGCGTGTTGACGTGGGGCCGAGGACGACGCCGTCGGAGGTGCGCGCGGAGCTGGAACGGTCTCGGGATTGCGGTGGGCGCTGCGGCGTTGCGGTGTATGTTTGAGGAAGCGCGGGGATTTTCGATCTGCAATCTGCGATCTCGGATGTTTGGGTCTTGGAATTTGGGACTTGGGACTTGGGATTTGGGCTTGCCATGCGCTGCTGCTGGTGTCTTCTCCTATTGAGCCTCGTTTCGTCTGGGATAGCCGTTGCCGGCGAACCCGCGCCGAAGAAGCAACCCGCCCCGAAAGACCAGCCCGCACCGAAAACGCAGCCCCCGCCAAAGACGGCGAATCCGCCAAGTGGCGATGACATCGCGGCCAAGACGCCTGTCAAGACGCTCGAAGAGGGCGGGATCCTTATCTCCCCGGCCATTGCCAAAAGCCTGCGGGCCGCGCTGCAGCGCGCGCCCAAGGGGGCCGACCCGCACGAGGTGCTGTTCGTCGGGCCCGGGATGGCGTCCGGCGAGAAGGACAAGCTCATCCCGAAGGCTGCCGAGGGATGGATGAACAAGGCGGGGCCGGCCAGCGTCACCAGCGGCGATCTCAGCGGGCTGGACATGATGCAGAAGCTCCCTGACGTCCTGGCCAAGTCGCGTCCCGGTGTCGTGGTCGTGATCGGTTCGTTGAGCCGCGACAAGGGCGGCCCCACGGAAACGCAGGACTGGCGCGACGTCTGCATGCAGTGCCTGCGCTACGGCGCCATTCCGGCGATCGGCGTGCCCGATGCGAAAGATGAGAACGCGCCGGCGCGCACGCTCTTCAAGTCGGCGGCCGGCGCCGCGGCGGTTCCCGCGTACGATCTTCTGGGCGGCGCGAGCGCGGGCGCGGAGCGCGCCGGAATATTGCTTAAAATGCTCGGTGAGTTCGTGCTCAGCAAAGGCAAGGACGCAGCTCCGCCGGCTGACGAGTGAGGTCGGGGACATGGGGAAAGCGCGGACGGGAGTCCGGACTGTGCTGGCGCTGCTGGCAGCGGGCGCGCTCGGTGCGTGCTGCGCGCGGGCGGGCACCGTCAACCCCGGCGGCCCCATTCTGTACTTCGACAGTTTCGAGAAGTCCGCGCCCTATTGGGACGCCGGCAAGAACACCAACGAGAAGGCTGCCCGGCCGCAGACCTCGTCGCGGAAGCTCGACGTGGCGCCGTGGGACAAGGACAAGAAGACGGTCTGGACCCAGCTCCGCGTTTCCCAGATGAACCTGAAACTCACCGGCGCCGTTGCCGAACAGGTCTTCGTTGGATTCCAGCTCTCCTGCGATGACGCCAAGGAAGTTCACGTCGGGCTCAACGACGGCTACACGTTCAGCGAGAACGCTGCCAGTGCCGACCAATGGGTTGCCGTGGCCTGCAGCCTGTCGCAATGCACGAAGAACCACAAACACCCGCCGAAGGATCTCGAGATCAAAGAGATATCTGTGAGCGTGGTGTCGAAGTCCGGCAAGACCCCCACGGCGTACATTGACGACTTCATCCTTACCGCCGGCGTCAGACCGGAGGCCGCGTGGGGCAGCGCGATCGCGGCTGAGGGCGACCGGATGAAGCGCGTGGCCGATCCGCAGACCGTGGGCTTCCTCTTCAACGATGATATGGAGACCGCTCTGGAAACCGCGCTCCGCAAAGCCGCCACGCGCCCGGAGGCCGGCACGGTGCTGGCCGTCGCGCTCGGCAAGAACGCCGGCGCATTCGCCAACGCGGTGAAGGAGCAGGAGCCGCGCAAGAACGTCTCGGGTTTCAAGGAACCCGACGGCCTGAAGCTCTCCAGTGTCGGCGACCTGCGCCTGTTCCTCCCGTACGGCATGGGCAAAGGCGGAGGCGAACTGGTGCTGATCGCGCCATCCGCCAAAGCCATGCAGGGCGCGAACGCGGCCGACGCGGCCATGATCACGCAGCGCTGCCTGGCCGTCGGCGCGGTGCCGATCTGGATCCTGCCCACGCTGCCCAACGGCGCCAAGGAAGATGCGGTCAAGCGGCTCAACGGCGCGAACAAGGCGCTCTCCAAGGAAGTGGCGAAACTAGGCGCGGCCTCGGTTGATGCTAAGTTCGCGCTCAAGGATGTCTCACAGGCGTTTGATGGCGACGAGCCGAACGCCGCCGGTTACCAGGCGATTGCGAAGCTAGTGCATGCGGCGATGGCGCACGTGGAGCGGTACGTGCGCGGGCGGTAGGCGGGCGACGGCGTCGCTTGCTTGGGCGCGCGGTCAGAACCGCTTGCTAACGCGCGCGGCTCGGAATGGGGGCCACCATGGGGGAGCAGCCTCGCAAGGGCACACGCCAGCGGCTTCTGCTGATTGGCGCAGCCATCATCGTGCTGGTCAGCGGCGTCGCATTCTTCGATGCGGCGAGGGGAAGAGAAAGGCAGGAGCACCGTCGTGAGCGTCAGCGCCTGGCGTGCGAGCTGCGCGCGAAAACTGAGGCCGGTGTGCCGTTGGCCGCCCGTGCCGCGCAGCCGTTGCTGCCGCGTGTGCAAAGCGGCGCGACGACGAGCGGCGCCGTTCGCGACCAGACGGGCAACTTCCAGTGGCGGCCGGCAAAGCTTGCCAGTCAGGCTCGGACCGATGAAAAGGTCACCGCATCGGCGACACGTTCGGAGCAAGCGTGGAGCAAAGCCCTGAAGGGCCGCTACGACCCCGACTACCCGGCCGGCACGATCAAGCGCGAAGCGGCCATGCAGGTCAGCGGCTGGCCGGTTCTGACGCACGAAGACTTCCAGATTCCAGCGGGCGTGAAGGCCGAGAAACGCTGGGACTACGACCAGGTGCCCCTCCCGGGCGGCGCGTCGCTCCTCGGCAGTTCGCTGTGCTGCCAGACAGGCAACCGCAACTTCTCGCCGTGGAGCTTCCTCAACCTCGCCGGCAAGCGCCCCGGCGGTACTAAGACGGAATCGTTGCTGAAGCCGGCGCTCTGCATTGCCGCCAATTCGTACAACGGCGAAGGCTGGGCGTCGAGCGAGCTGGTGTTCGAGCGGCCGCTGACGGATGCCTGTACGATGCGCTTCTTCATCCGGATCAAGCGCGTCGCCGGCGACCCGTATCTGTACGTGCTGATTCTTGCCGATCCGCAGGGCGGCGCCGTCGAGACCGTGGACCTGCACGGCTATCCCAACAGCCCGCATCCGATCTTCTACGGGCTTGTGCCTCAGTTCCCGACGCATGCGCCGTTTCTGGAGCGCGAACGCTGGGTGTGGCTGGCGGGCTGCGACTGGAGCATGCACACCAAGGAGAAGCGCGTGCTGGCGATCACGCCGGAGCTTCCGGGCGGCGCGTTCTGGTACAACCGCCAGAACAGCGAAGTGGGCGGCATGCAGATGGTCTTTATGCCGGAGGAGCTCACATCGGCGCGGGCCGACGGCACCTACGGCGTGGCGGTCACTCTGTCGCTCAAAGGATCGGTCGTGCGCCTGGCGCTGCTGGAATGGTCGGACTGGCAGGGCTGGGAGACGGCGCGGGAAGACTTCATCAAAGACCTGCCTGCGCGCACGAAGAAGCTGCGCGAGATGTCCTTCGCGTGGCCGATCAAGGATGCGCTGCCGGAAGCGCTGCGCCGCCAGGCCGAGACGTTGCTTGCCGCCGAATCCCTCGCCAAGGACGCGCGCGAGAAGCTCAGAGCGGTGTTGGATGAGTGCAAGGCCGCGGCGGAAACGCTGCGCGCCGCGCCGGTGAACGACACGGCGGAGCGCTTCCAGAAGGAAGGAAAGGTTCTTGTCCTGAAGGGAAGGGCGGAGGACGCGGTGAAGCCGCTCGTGGGCGAGTGGGTGAAGCGGGGCGGCGGGGATTGAGGGAGGAATGATGAACCACGGCTTCTGGCTCCCGGCAATTGCGGCTTGGCGGCGCTGTGCCACTGCGGGCTGGCCCCGCAGTGCGGCGCGGGAGCGTCTGCCAGCGAATCTTGTCGCGCTGTTGCTCGTTGTTTCGGCTACGGCTTCCGCTGCCACTGCCCGGACCGTGGCGCTCTACGATGTGCGGCGCGCGGAAGCGCCGCCGGTCATTGACGGGAAACTCGACGATCCCTGCTGGCAGCGCCAGCCCGTGATCACCGACATGGTGCTGCGCGGCTCGGCCACGCGCGTGCCCGCTCAAGTGCAGACCCGCACGACGCTGCTCTACGACGACAAGGCGCTGTACGTGGGCATTCATCTGAACGAGCCGAACCCGAAAGGGCTGCTGAAGAACTACGTGCAGTATGACGGCGACCTGTGGTGGGACGATTCCGTCGAGCTGTACATTGAGACTGGCTGTTCGCACCAGGAGTACTTCAAGCTGATGTCGAACGCCCTCGGCACGCGCGCCGACTGGCGCGGCAAGAACACGCCAATGGGGTTCCAGATGTTCAACTGGGGCACGGGGGCCGAGTGGACCGTCGCCGCGCACACCGGCGCGGACTTCTGGTCGCTGGAATTCCGCATTCCGTGGAGCGATCTGGAGGTGATGCCGCCGAAGCCGGGCGACGTGTGGACATTCGAAGTGGTGCGCTTTCGCTACGCCGAGGGCCAGCAGAAGAAGGAGTACAGTTCGTGGAACGTCGGCGCCACTCATGACAAGCCCGGCGCCTTCGGCAACATCGTCTTCTCCGGCACGACGGCGGAAATGGAGAAGATCATGACGGAGAAGCTCAAGCCCGTCGTGGGGGGCGCCATCAAGGTCTACGGCCGCGAGGGTGAGCTGCGCTTCACCGACTATGCCACGCTCAAGCAGGAGCGCGACGCCGCGGCGCGCGACATGCTCAGGAATCTGCACGGCAAACTGGAGGGCCTCGCCAAAACCCTCGAGGCCAAGACGCGCGAGACGCTGCAGGCTCAGATCGCGGAGCGCGAGAAGAAACTCGACGAACTGGCCGGGCGGCCGGCCTCGGCGGCGACGGCCGAGGCGCTCGACAAACTGCTTGAGGATTGCGCGGGGGTGCTCTGGACGATCCGGTACCATGAGTTGAACGCGAGTCTGCCTGCCGCGGACGCGAAGTAGCCGCCGTTCACAGGAGAAGCCATAGCTATGTGCTACAGGACATGGTTCGTGCTGCTGCTCGCCGCGTTGTGCCTCGCGCGTGCGCGCGCAGAGGACTGGGTGGCGCAGGAATACACGATGGCCGAAGGCGACCTCGCCACGCCCACGACGAAGTGGGGCGGCGAGAAGTACGCGCGCGGCCGCGCCGCCGTGCTCATCTTCCAGAGCGAGCATATCCACGAGCAGGACTGCAGACAGCCGATGGAGCTGAAGCGCGCGTTCGATTTCGATGTGGACTATGTGTACGCGCCTTACGGCGGGGACTGCGTTGTGGACAACGACCGCGCCCGGCAGATGCTCGACGGCCGCCGCTGGGACGCGATCGTGTTCTGGAGCAGTGAATCGTGGCACAACGACTACGCCCGCTGCGCGGACGATGTCAAGTTCCGCATCCTGTCGCAGGTGGCCGCAGGCACGGGGCTCGTCTTCACGAACACGCCGCCGCCCGAAGTCTGCCGCAAGGACAGGCAGACGCCGCCGCCCGTGAGCGCGCTGCTCGGCGGCCTGGGGCTCACAGGCCGCAGCGCGCGCACACCAGCCTACTGGGACCGCTGGCCGGGCAAGTGGCGGCCGAAGACCGAAGAGGAACTCAAGGCACGCTTCTTCACCGCGTTCCAGGTCGGCAAAGGGCGCGTCGTCTGCTTCCCTGCCACGCCGGGCCCGGGCATCGCCGTGGCGCAGGATGGCCAATGGACGTGGCACGAAGCACTGCCCTGGCGGCTCGACAACCGCACCGATCATGAATACATGCTCGCGGAAATAGGCCGCGCCATCCTCGTCGCCGCGGGCAAGGCGCCGGAAATCGAATTCGCGGAGACGCCGCCCGCGCTGTGGCAGCCTGTGTGGGGCAAGAGCAAAGGCGAGGCCGCCAAGTGGGTGCTCAACGTCGCAGGTGACAGGCGCGAGATCACGGTGTCCTGGCGTCTTCGCGGCGTGACGGGCCAGGTCATCGCCGCGGATACGAAGAAGTTCCCGGACGCGACGGGGAAGATTGAGTGCCCGGTGACGCTCCCTGACCTCGCGGCGGGCCGTTACTACCTCGATGTGTTCGTGGACAGTCCGCGCGGCCGGGAGAACTTCGGCTACTCAGGGATCGAAGTCGCCGCGCCCGTCAAGGTGACTCTGGAGCGCGACAAGTCGGCCGTCGAACCGGGGTCGCCGCTGAAGGGCAGCGTCAGCATCGCGGCGGCGGAGGGCGACGCGGCGCCCGCGGCTTCCGTGCTGCTGAAGCTGATTGACCAGTCGGACCGCATCCTCGACCAGAAGCAGATCGCGCCCAAGCCGGGCGAGAAGACGCCGTTTGCCTTCGACACGGACACTCAGTATCCGATGCAGGTGTACGTGCAGGCGGACGCTCTTGCGGACGGACGCCTGGCGGGAAGCGATTTCATCGCCGTGAACCTCCTGCAGCGGCGGCATGACCGCTTCAACGTGGTCCTCTGGGGAAATGCGAACGGGCCGTACGCGCACTGGGCGCAGCGGAAGCTGTGGCGCACCGGTGTCACGTCATGCATGACCACCGGCATTGAGCAAGCCAACATGAACCGCACGCCGTTCGTCGTCTGCTGGGGCGGCTGGGCGGGCGAGGTGAACGGCAAGAAGTTCGACGGCCTCAGCGTCGAGCCGAAGCCCGACGACACCGGCACGCCGGTGATGCAGCCGTGCTGCTGGAACGACGCGCCGAACTTCGAGAAGATGCTCGCGCTGCAGGACAAGCACTGGAAGGCGGGCATGGAGAGCGCCGCCTATGTGTACAACATGTACGACGAGGGGCCGCACGCCGGCTGCTGCCTGCACCCGGCGTGCCTGAACGCGTACCGCGAGTGGCTCAAGGAACAGTACGGTGGGAAGCTCGAGGCGCTGAACCGTGAATGGGGCAGCGAGTACAAGTCGTGGGACGACGTCACCGTTTTGGAGAAGAACGACAACCACGAAGCGAAGGCGCGCGAGAAGGGCGTCTTCGCCCGCTGGTCGGACCGCAAGCATTTCGCGGAGGTGAATTTCTGCCGGCAGATCCTCGGCGGGCAATTGCGGCGGGCGCGGTTGATTGACCCGCAGGCGCGCGTGGGCTTCGAGGGGTCGGGCGAGTTCGGCATGGACTTCGACGAGTTGCTGGCGCCGGACCACACGGGCTTCTGGTGCCCCTATGACGGGGTCACGACGGAGATGGTGCGCAGCCTGAAGCAGCCCGGCTACATTCACGCCTTCTGGATCGGCTACCAGTTGGAAGCCGATCCCCTCATCGGCGGCGCGAGGCGCATTATCCCGAGAACCAGAAGCTGCTCGACGATTGCATCCTCCCGCTGCGGCGCGGCCTGGGCGATCTGCTGATGCGGCTGGACATGCCGCACGACGGTGTCGCGCTCTACTACTCCTCCGCGGCGGCCCACGCGGGGGAACTCGGCGACAGCGCCACGTTCAACTCCGTCGTCGGCGCGCACGAGAACTTCGTGCGGCTGGTCGAGGACTGCGGTCTGCAGTGGGTCTACACGACCAAGAAGCGCGTGCTCGAAGGCGACCTGGAAAAACGCGGCATCCGGCTCCTGGTCCTGCCGTTCCACCAGGCGCTCGGCGACGACGAGGTGGCCGCGCTGCGCAAGTTTGCCGAGGCGGGCGGAACGGTCCTCGCCGACCTGCGGCCCGGCGTGTACTCGGGACACTGCCGGCCTGTTGAAAAAGGTCCGGCGGACGCGCTGTTTGGCATTGAGCGCACGGGCAAAGGCAAGGCGGCGAAGGTGGAGGGCGACGCCACCGTGCAGTTCAAAGGCCAGGCACTGCCCATCTCACTGCGCAACAACCGCGCCGACGCGGAGATCAAGGCCGCCGGCGCGGCGGTTGGCGGCGCCGTCAATGGCCAGCCGGTGTTCCTCGTGAACGCGGCGGGGAAGGGCCAGGCCATCCTGCTCAACTTCCACGTGACGCAGTACATCGGCGAGCGCGAGATGAAGAAGGGCAAGGCCCAGCGCGATTTCTTCCGGCCTCTCACGGAAGCTCTGGGCATCAAGCCCCGCCTGGCGCGCACGGACGGCCAGGGCGGAGAACTGCTGCGCGCCGAGACCATCACTTGGACCAAAGGCAACGTCACCCTCTACGCGCTGTATCGCGACGGCGGCCCCGAGTCGCCCGCGGAAGTCCAGTTGCCCGAGGCGCGGCATGTCTTTGATCTGCGCGAGGGGGAGAAAGGTTTGACCCAGCGCGCGAGGATCGCGCTGTTGCGTCCCGGCTACGCGCACTTCATGGCCGCATACCCCTACGATCCGGGCCAGCCCGTGGTCACGGCCGATTCGCCGACCGCGGCCGGCGGCCAGGTGGTGACGTTCACGATCCGCATGCCCGGCGTTCCGGAGAACGAGCAGGGCGTGTTCAGTTTCGAGACGCGGCTGCTGGATCCCAAGGGTGAGTGGGTGGATGTCATCCCCTGGTCGGCGCAGGGCGCGGGCGGCAAGGCCGCGGTACGCGTGCGTTTCGCGCACAACGACGCCCCGGGCAAGTGGACTCTGGCCGTGCGCGAAGTGACCACGGGGCGCAAGGGAACGTGTGAGGTCACACGGTAGGCTTCGTGACGTGCCGTTGCTGTTGGCACCCCTCTCCCCTTGCGGGAGAGGGCAGGGAGAGGGGTGTCCCGTCATCAACTGGAATCGCCATCATTTCCGCCTTCCGCATTTTGCATTTTACATTTTGAATTCTTTGTTCACTTGCCTTGACCTGCGGCGCCCAGCGCCCTCCGCAGCGCGGCCAACTGCGCCGCCTGCTCAGGATGCTCCTTCTCCAGGACCGCGAGGTACTCCAGAGCCGCAGCCTTGCGCCCCAGCAAAGCCAGGCACTCCAGACGCAGCACGCGCACGCTGAAGTCGCGCGGCGACAACTCGAGGACCGCATCCGTGGCCGCGAGCGCCTCCTCGTAGCGCGCGCATCGCGCCAGACACGTCTCCAGCAGCCAGCGGAATGTGGA
>JAPLOD010000464.1 GCA_026692735.1 Planctomycetota bacterium
CGCGAGCTGTTCCACCGTGAGCGGCTGGCGGATGTTCCGCGCGATCAGCATCAGGTACCGGAAGCCGCGGGCCTGCAGCGTCTCAAAGCGGTTCGCGCCGGCCCGGCAGATCAGGCGGTCGCCGGGCGAGGCGTCGGTCCGCGGCAGGACGGCAATGCCGCCTTCAGCCGTCTGTTCGCCGTACAGCAGGTCGAAGACCTCGCCGCCCGCAGCCTCAGACAGCCTAAGCACCGGATGCCCAAACCGCGTCTCGCCGAAGTCCACGACCAGGGCGGCGCATGCGCCGGGGCGCACCGGAACCAGCCGCGCCCCGCCGCCGGAAAGCAGCGCTTCCGCACGCTGAAACCAGACCGTGGCCGCGGGCCGGCGCGTCTCCGCTGCGGCTGCGGACGCGACGTTGCAGGTGCTTTCATCGGGCGGGGCCGAGCAGAGCCGGTCCTGCGCGTCCCATTGTCCCACGATGCGCCGGGGCAGTTGCGCGCTTGTCTCGAGCAGCGGTATGCCGCGTTCCTCCATGGCGCGCCAGGGCAGGACACCCGCCGCGCCCAACACATGCGGTTCCTGCCAGGCGGCGTCGTCGTAGGCGGCGCACGTCCACTCGGGCACCCCTGGCGGCGCCGCCGCCGTGTCGCGCGCCGCATCGTAGTGTTCCTGGTAGCCCAACTGGGGCGCACTGCGGCTGACATGCTTGCGGAAGCCGGCGGCCTCATGCACGCGCCACGTGGCATCGGTGTCGAGCGCGACGGCGGCGCCGTTGGCGCACGTGACGACGCCTTCGAGGTAGAAGCCCGCGCGGTCGCGGAACACGTTCTGCGCAGTGGAGACGCCGAACGAGAGGACGTGGGCGGCCAGGACGTTAGGCCCGGCGACGAGGAATGGGGCGATGTCCAACTCATCGAACGGCAGCATCTGCGGGAAGCCGCGCGCCGGGCCGCGCAGAATGGCGGCGCCGTTGACGAACAGCCGATACCGGGTGTCGGCGGTGACGCGGATGCGCGCCTGTGCCGGGGCGGCGGGCAGCTCGATGCGTTTGCGCAGGTACACGTGCTGGTTGACGTACTCGCGCCGCGGCGTCCAGATCCAGCGGGCCGGGGAGGGAGAGCGTGCGGCTTGTTCCTGGCGTGCGCTCATGCGTGACACCCGCGCGGAGGGCTATGCGCCGTTACCTGACCTGACTGCCCATGAGTCTGGCCCGAGGCAAGACGAGGGGCGGCTCAAGCGTCCAGTCCACCTTCGGGGCGTCCCCCCAGAGGGACTCAAGCCCGTAGTAGTCGCGGAGGCCGGGCGAGAAGACGTGGATGACGCAGCCGCCGTAATCGAGCAGGATCCACTGGCCGTATTCGTTGCCTTCCTGGCCAAGCTTGGAGACGCCGGCAGTTTTCAGGTCGCGGTTGACAGTGTCGCAGATCGCGCGGCTCTGGGCCTTGGAGTGCGCGGTGGCGATGACGAAATAGTCGGCGATGTCACTCAAGCCCCGCAGATCGTAGATGACGATATCCGTTCCCTTCTTCTCATCCGCAGTCCGGGCGGCGAACGCGGCGATCTCCCGGCTGTTTATCAAGATACGGGCCTCCTGTCGGCGCGACGATGCACGGCGCCCTTCCCCTCCGCCGCAGGGCTCGTTACGCTGAACATAACGTTACCCTCTTTCACGGCCTGCGGCAAGTCGCAGTCAGTGGCCGGCCGGCATGATCCCCGCCGCTTTGTCCCTGCCCTCGCGCTGCGCGTGACGGTAGGCGCGGTACGTTTCCAGCAGTTGCTCCATTGTCTTGTGTTCATCGGGGAAATAGCTCTGGAAGCGTGAATGCGCGTCCCGCGCTCTTTTCTCGAGCTTGGCCGCCACATCCGGCTGGCCCTTTTTTGCCGCGTCCGCGGCCTGGAGCATGTAGTAGTCCATCTGCTGGTACAGGCAGAACTTCAGGTTAGTGGGCACGGTGGTATCGCTCTCGCCCCGCTCGGCGTTGCGTCTGCGGACTTCCACCCACCAGTCCTCGGAGCCCCAGTCATCCCAGCGGCACTCATGCTTGCTCATCAGTTCGCGGAGCTTCTCGAGCGGGTACTTGGCGCGCCAGTGCCCCAGCTTCTCGATGCAGTCGCCGAACACGCGCTCGGTGCGCAGGGGGACGGGGTCGGTATTGGTCTCCATGGCCTGCCAGAAGTAGTAGGCGGCGAAGCGCAAATGCTCGTCCACGCGCGCCGGACTGGGTCTGAAGCCGGTGCGGGCCCAACGGGCCTTGCGTTCGGCCTCGTGAAGGAAGACGGCCTTGCGTTCGGTATCCGTGAGGTCGTCAATGTTCGGCAGCTCGCGCACGCGGATCTCCTGGTAGCCCTCCATCTTCGTGTCGCCGAGGCGGTCGAAGTACTGGTAGCCCAGTTCGAACCAGAGGCTGTAGTTGCGGTAGTTCCGCTCCAGGCCCTTCTCCAGCGTGGTGATCCCCGCGCGGATCCAGTACCACTTGTCCTCGTTGTTCGTGGCCTTGAAGGCAAGGTTGTAGGACATGTTGTAGGCCTGGAAGGCGTGGACGTGGGTGAAGGTCGGCTGAAGTCTCAGGATCATGTCGCAGATCAGCTTGAGCTCGTAGTACCGCGCGCTGTCCTGATGGCGGATGGCGCGGATCCAGAGGATGTCCGCGAGAATGCCGCGGAAACCGCCGAGCGCCAGGAAGCCGACTTCGAGCGCATTCTTCTCCGGGTCGGCCCACGTCAGGTTGGCGGCGACGCGCCGGTCTTCGACGTAGCGCTGCACCCCGCCGGCCGGGACGAGCAGGAGCAGGGCGACGGCCAGCCAGCGCCTGACACCGGCATCGGCAAGTATCCTCATCGCCCCACCTCACGACGCTGGAAGAACACAACCCCCGGCAACGCCCAGCCGAGGCCGCGCACAATGCCAACCATCAGCGCAGCCTGCGCCAGCGCCCAGCCGGAGAGGACGGCCCCTTCGACGAAATCCACCGGGCTGCCCGCTGCACGGAAATCGGGCAAGAGCTCCAGGACCAGACGCAACTGGTTGGTCACCATCCTCTGCACGCCGCTGTCGTCGCCGGGCGCCAGGCCCATCATGGCGGCGCGCTGCGCGCTGCCCTGCATCAACTCGAGCGCATGCCGCGACATCTCTCCGCCCAGCACGAGGATGGCGCCCAGCGCGACCGTCATGGGGAACGACAGGATGCCCGACCAGCGTGGCGCCCAGACGCACCGTGCCCACGACCGAGGGCGCGAACCGGCCCGAATCGGGGGCTGCGAGCGAGACCACCAGCCGATCCGCCATGGGGCCGTCCGGGAGGGCGATGAACACGTCGAAGGGCCGGTCTTGGGGCACCGTGCCGGTACGTGTGAAGAGCGGGGTCGTGGAGTTCTCATAGGCCACCGTCAGGCCGACGCGTTCGATCTCCGGAGCGAACGTGCGCGATGACGAAAGGTGGAAACGGACTGCAAGCGGCTCTCCTCGGTCCGTGACCGGGTCGAGCGTGAAGAACCACCGGCTGGTCTTGGCGGGCCTGGTCATCTTGTAGGTGGGGATGGTGGGATCGGTGTCTTCGTCGGAGAGCCGGAACTGACGCGTGGTGAGCACGTCGCGGCGCAGATCCTCCCACGTGCCGGAATGGGACAACTGGAGGCCCTCGTGGCGCGTCTCTTCCCGGGCAGGCACGGCCCGCACCAGAACGGCGGCCATGATCGTCACACCCAGCAGAAACAGCAGATCAATGGTCCAGAACCCCAGCGCCTTGCCGGCCAGGATGGCCCAGCGGGGCACAGGCTTGGTGCCGAACGTGTGCATGATGCGGCTCTCGATCTCCCGCGCGACTGACAGCGCGGAGAGCAGGACGATGAGCGCCGCGCCGAGCACTTCGCCGGTGGAGAGGCAGTAGTTGAGGATCAGGGAGGCACGCCCCACGTGAGTGCCGTCGGCATCGGAATAGTAGGCCAGCGCGCCGGGGATCAGCGCCAGGGCGAAGACCGTCCACAGCACTTTCAGCCGCACGCCCTCGCGGAATCCCAGCACGGCCACCGCGAAGATCTGCCGCGCCAGCCTGCGGCCGCGTCCGCCGGGCCAGAGCAGGAACGCCAGCGCGATAGCAATGACGGTCCACAGCAGGACGACGGCCAAGCGCGGATCGGGGCCCCGCGAGAACGCGCCTGGCGCAACGGCGAAGAGTGAACCCATGCTGCGCGCTAGCCCTTCCCGCGTTCGCGTTCGACGACCCGCATGAACAGCGCCTCAAGCCGCTCCCGGCGGCGCTTGGCGTCGAGCACCGTGCCGCCTTGCCGCTCGGCCTCGGCCCGCACCGCCTGCATGCCGGCGTCGCTCAGGTTGCGGACGGCGACCTCGGTGACGTCGCCGATCTCGAGGAGTTCGTTGACGCGGCCGACGAGCTGCAGGCGGCCGCGGTAGAGCATGGCGATGCGATCGCAGACGTCCTCGACATCGGCCAGCAGGTGCGACGAGAGCAACACGGTCTTGCCCTGTTTCTTAAGGTCCAGGACCAGGTCCTTGATCTCACGCGAGCCGATAGGGTCCATGCCGCTGGTGGGCTCGTCGAGCAGGATCAGGTCCGGATCGTTGATCAGGCACTGCGCCAGTCCCACGCGGCGCACCATGCCCTTGGAATACTCCCCGAGCGGGCGGCGGCGGGCGTGCTTCAGGCCCACGCGCTCGATGAGCGCCGCGGTGCGTTCGAGACGCACTGCCCTCGGGAGGTCGAAGAGCCGGCCATAGAAATCGAGCGTCTCCTCGGCGTTCAGGAAGCGGTGGAGGTAGGATTCCTCCGGCAGGTACCCGATCCTCTGCTTGGCGGAGACGTCGCGCGGGTCGGCGCCCAGCACGCGCACCGTTCCGGCGGTCGGGAAGATCAGGCCGAGGACCAGCTTGATCGTGGTGGTCTTCCCGGAGCCGTTCGGGCCGAGGAGGCCGAAGATCTCGCCGCGCATGACGCTCACGTTGAGGTCCTCCACGGCGCGGACCGTGGGGCGGCCCCAGATGTCGGTGAAGTCCTTGGTCAGGCCGGCGCAGGAGAGGACAACCTCTCCAGCGTTCTGCCTTGTTTCAGTCGTCGCCATGCGGGCAGTGATGATACCGGGAAAAGGAGGCGCCGCAACCCGGCTCCAGGGACGCCAGTCTCCGGACCGGCCAACCACAATTGTACTACGAATCTGCCGCTCTGCCGGTTCGATTCACTGCTCCGCCGCGTGGTGCGCGGGGCAATCCGTCAGACCGCGTGCTTCACACGAGCGGCAGGGCGGCGTATAATGCCAAGAAGGCTGCGGGCCGGCCGAAGGAGATGCTGCTGCTGGAGCTTGATCTGCAATCGAAGGCACGAGGGGCTGTTGACAGACACAGGCGCGGCGGCCGCTCCGAGAACAAGGGCAGTTCGGTACCCGAGAGATGAGCGAAGGCTTCGACGGCAACGAGATGCAGTGCAGCTATTGCGGCAAGTGGATCTATGCCGACTCGCCGCGCTGCCCCAAGTGCGGCAACTACACCGACGGCCTGGGCCCCTATCACCATCCCACGAAGGACGGCAAACGGCTGCCGCGCATCTATGTCATCGCCGGGTGGCTGGTGGTGCTCTGCTTCGTAGTGCCGCTGCTTATCGCCCTTATCGCGTGGCTTTCCCGCTAAGGGAGATCGCCGCGCATGTCGTCCAGCGCCGGGAATTCGCGGCGATAGGCCAGCAAAGAGTTAAGGTCCACGTCGGCGCTGATCACGGTTTCCCTGTCGCCCGCGTCCGCAAGCACCACGCCGCGCGGGTCCACGACCATGCTGCGCCCGGAGTAGGAATGAGCCGGGTCGCGGCCGCAGCGGTTCACGCCTGCGCCGAACGCCTGGGTCTCGATCGCCCGCGCTTTGAGCAACGCGACCCAGTGCTCCTCGCGGGGCGCCGGCCAGTTGGCAAGCACGGCAAAGAGCTGGGCGCCGCGCTTGACGGCGTGCCGGAACACCTCGGGGAAACGCAGGTCGTAGCAGATGAAGGGCGCGACGGTGAATTCGCGCCAGGGAAACGTGACCACGTTGCTGCCTGGAGTGTAGCGGCTGTTCTCGCCGGCATACGAGAAGGGATGGAGTTTGCAGTACCGCGCCAACTCCCTGCCGTCCGGGCCGACAGCGACGGCTTCGTTGCGCCCTTTGGCGTCGGCGCCGGTGGTGACCAGGCCGCCGAGGACGTGTACGCCGAACCTGGAGGCAAGGCGAGCGAGGAACCGTTCCGTCTCGTGCGTGTAGCTGTCCGTGAGGGCCGCGACGTTCATGCTGAAGCCGGTGGCAAACATCTCGGGAAGAAGGACGAGCGAACCGGCGGGAACCTCGGCGACCGCCAGCAGCGTTTCCACCTTCGCGTGGTTGGCAGGCTTGCTCTCCCACGCAGTGTTCAGTTGCACACACGCCACGTTCATGCGCGCCACTGTAGCGCGACGAGCGCGAAGCACCAGTCAGGAGTAAGTCTTCACTGGAAAAGTCGGGCCTAAGTTCCATAACACGATACGAGGGGATTCGTCTTTCCCATAAGGACAATGGCATGAGCTCTCTGTGGTTGATGTTCGGCGTGCTGGCCGCGGTCACGGTGGCATATCGGTACTACGCCGCCTTCCTGGCGGCGAAAGTCGCGGTGCTGAACGACGCGCGCGCCACGCCCGCGCACCGGCTCAGGGACGGCGTGGATTACCATCCCACCAATAAGTGGGTGTTGTTCGGGCACCACTTCGCGGCGATAGCCGGGCCGGGCCCGCTGGTCGGGCCGGTGCTGGCGGCGCAGTGGGGCTATTTTCCGGGCTTCGTGTGGATCGTGGTGGGGGCGTGCCTGGCGGGCGCGGTGCATGATTTCGTCATCCTGTGGGCCTCGGTGCGGGAGGACGGGCTTTCGCTGCCGAAGCTGGCGCGGCGGACGATCGGGCCGGTATCCGGGACGACGGCGTCCATCGCGACGCTGTTCATCGTCGTGGTGACGCTGGCCAGCGTCGCGACGGTGGTCGTCAACGCGCTCTCGCACA
>JAPLOD010000465.1 GCA_026692735.1 Planctomycetota bacterium
GCCGCCCCGGCTTCCTCCAGGAACTTCGCCCGCCGTGCTTTGCATTCCGGTGTCTGCTCTGCCATGTCGCCGCTCCCCAAACTGTCCCCCACAGTTCAGGTATCGGCGTTTTGCCTCAGCAAGTCCGGTGATGCACACGGAAGGGCGTGCTAGTCTCCATAACAGTTGACGTTTAACGCGTTGCGTTATAGACTGATATCATGATTCGCTCGTTCAGGTCCCGGGAGACCGAAAGGATCTTCAACCGTGAGCGATCAGGGAGACTGCCGTCCGACATTCAGCAGGTGGCGTTGCGGAAACTGCGGATGCTCCACCGCGCGGTTTCTTTGCAGGACTTGCGAGTGCCTCCCGCCAACCGGCTTGAGAAACTGTCCGGCAACCGTTTGGGGCAATTCAGCATTCGCATCAACGATCAATGGCGTATCTGCTTCGATTGGCTAGGCAGCGACGCTCATAACGTGGAGATCGTGGACTACCATTAGGGAGCGTGCGTATGGCCAGGAAAGAGCTGAAGCCGGTTCATCCGGGCGAGGTGCTGCTTGAGGAGTTCCTCGAGCCGATGGGTCTGAGCCAGAACAGACTGGCGCTCGACATCGGCGTCCCGCCGCGTCGGATCAACGAGATCGTGCTGGGAAAGCGGAGCGTTACGGCCGATACGGCGTTGCGGCTGGGCCGCTACTTCCGCATGTCGGCGCAGTTCTGGCTCGGCCTGCAGATGGACTATGATCTTGATGTGACGGCGGATGCGATTGCATCCCGGCTGGACCGGGAGGTGAGGCCGCGGGCTGTGCCGGCGTAGGGGTCATCGCCTTACGGTTGCGCGCCTCGCCCGAGTATCTGACACACCGGCTTCTCGTTGCGTTCGTCATACATCAACAAGTGCATGGGCATGGGCGCCGCACGGAACGCCTTCAGTGCCCGTTCTTTGTGATTCGACTTATGGCCATCTTCGCCCTGGATGACTACGAGATAAGCTGTGTTGGGAGAGGTCGTGCAGTGCGTGAACTTGTGCAGGATGTTCCCGACTTCCCGCACACCTTCATACCGGAACTGGTCCCAGTTCATCTTCACCTCGATGGTGAAGGACTGGACGCGCGATTGGCACGTGATGAACAGGTCTACACGCTTGTTGAGACCGGACGGCTTCACCTCTGCCGAAACCTCTACCGTAGCAGGCAGACGACTACGAAGCCCATGATATAGGTGACAGTTGAAATCGCCTTCGGAAGGAAACGTCCAGCCTCTATCCTGCTCGAGCTCGTAATTACACCAGAAGAACCCGTGGTACTGTTGCCGTCCGCGACCGTACAACTGGAGCGTGTCGCGAATGCACTCCTCGATGGTCTGTGCCGTGCGCGCTGCATCCACTTCGGGGGCGGGTTGGCTGGGTGCGGGAGCCGGTGTAGCGGCAATGTTATCGCGGGTGAGCACCGTCACGTCGGTGCGACCGTTGCTGGTGAGCCAGCCATCAATCTCCGCCTGTGTGAGTGCTTTGTCGTTGGCTGAGACCAGGTACAGGGCTCGCGGGGCCGGGCGGTACGTTTCGTACCTCTCGAGTTCCGCTTTGAGATCCTTGCGGCAAAGGGCTTTCTTCAGTTCGATCACAACCACCGGCGCATAGTTGAACTCCATTCGGTGGCGAGGATCACAGACCAGCAGGTCGGCCTTGAATGCATTGCCGTTCTGGGGTTTGGCTTCGCCGTGCAACTGGCACGTGGGCGTGCCGGGAACTCTCTGCGCCAGCGGCGCACCATCGAGGGGCCGCTCGGCCATCTGATGGAACAACTCGTATTTGAACCCGCATTCCGTGTCGTACGCGGGCCGGGCTGCATAAGCCGCCGCCACGGCCTGCCGCAGAATGGCGTCCAGTTCGGCCAGTTTCCCCTCTAGCATGGCGTCTCCTTTAGTGATTGCCGCTACACCGCGGGTGAAGAGGGCAAGCATGGAGAGCGGCCGTTCATGCTGCAGTTCTGCGCGATCCTCCTCGTCTTCCAGTCTTCTGCTGCTGCCCCCTCTACTCCACGCGCAGGAGGTGGTACTCCTTCTTGCCTTTGCGCAGGACAAGGTACTTGCCGTGGAGAAGGTCGGCCACGGCGACCTTCTTCTGGAGGTCCGTGACGCGAACGTTGTTCAGGTTCGCGCTGCCGGCCTGGAGGGAACGCTTGGCTTCGCCTTTCGACGGCCACAGCTTCGCGGCTTCGGCCAGCACGTCCACAATGGGGCAGCCCGCGCCTTCGAGACGCGCTTTGGCGAACGTGGAACTCGGCGCTTCCTTTACCAAGTCCAGCAGCGTGGCTTCATCCATTTCGGAGAGCGGCTTGCCCTTGCCGAACAGCGCCGCCGCCGCGTCCTCGGCCTTCTGGCGCTCAGTCACGCCGTGGACGCGCTCGGTCATCAGGCGCGCGAGAGTGCGCTGCGCGGCGCGCTTGGCCGGCTCGGCGGCGTGCGCGTTCTCCACAACTGCGACCTCGTCGTGCGACAGCTCGGTGAAGAAGCGCAGGTACTTGAGCGCGTCGGCGTCGCCAACGTTGATCCAGTACTGGTAGAAGTCGTAGGGCGAGGTGCGCCTGGGGTCGAGCCAGAGCGCGCCCTTGGTGGTCTTGCCGATCTTCTCGCCGGCGGCGTCGGTGATGAGCGGCGCCACCAGGCCGTACGCAGCCCATTTCTCGAGCGGCTCGCTCTCGGGCCGTTTGCGGCGGATGAGCTCAATGCCGGCCGTGATGTTCCCGAACTGGTCGCTGCCGCCGATCTGGAGGCGGCAGCCGAATTCGCGGAAGAGGTGGAGGAAATCGTACGCCTGCAGGAGCATGTAGCTGAACTCGGTGTAGCTGATGCCCTGCGAGCGGTCTTCGAGCCGCTTGCGGACGGATTCCTTTTCCATCATGACGTTCACGGTGAAATGCTTGCCGACCTCGCGGAGGTAGGTGATCAGGTTCATGCCGCAGAGCCAGTCGGCGTTGTTTAACAGGCGCGCCTGAGCCACGCTCGGGGAGAAGTCCAGGAAGCGCTCCATCTGCTTCTTCATGCCCGCTACGTTGCGCTCGAGGTCTTCCGCGGTGAGCAGATTGCGTTCCTCGGACTTGCCCGATGGGTCGCCGATGAAGCCCGTGCCTCCGCCGACCACGGCAATTGGCGCATGCCCGGCCCTCTGAAAGCGCGCCAGGTTGAGCAGCGCGATGAGGTGGTGCGCGGCCAGGCTGTCGGCGGTGGGATCGAAGCCGCAGTACAGCGTGAACGGCTCCGCCAGGAGTTTTTGCTCGAGGCCGTCGTCAGTGACCTGCTGCACCAGGCCGCGCCAGCGCAGTTCAGCGATGATGTTACCAGGCATGTGGCGTGCTCCTTAGACGCAGCAAGGTATCAGTGAGGAAGCGGAAAGCAACTCGCGGCGGTTACCTGGCGAAGACTTCGCGCAGCGGCAGAGAGAACCCCGGCAGCAGGGGGGTGGCGAGCGTGTCGTTGGCGCCGAAGACTTTGAGCGGCGCCTGGTGGTTTTCCTGCAGGCGGAAGAGCTGCAGCGTGTCGGCGTCCGGGTCCACGATCCACAATTCGGGCAGACCGAACTTGGCGTAGGTGAGGCGCTTGACGGTCAGGTCCAGTTCGCGGTTGCTGGGCGAAAGGACCTCGACACAGAGGTCGGGCGCACCGCGCAAGCCTTCGCGCAGGATGACGCTGCGCCGCTCGTTGGAGATGTAGAGAATATCGGGCTGGAATACGTTCTCCTCGGAAAGGATCACGTCCAGAGGCGCGAACAGCACCACGCCACGCCTGTTGTCCGCCACAAAGCCGGCCAAGCGCCGGGAAAGCTCCATGATGATCAACTGGTGCCTGAACGTCGGCGACGGACTCATGATGAGGTCTCCATCCACGACCTGATAATGCCGGCCGTTTTCGGGCAATGTGCGATACTCTTCATAGGTGAACTTCACGGCGGTGTTCATAGCTCAATCTCCATCACATACCATAGCACGAACAACGCCGCCGCGCAAAAGGCCTGTCGCGGATTCGTGTGAGTGGCGCGTCCACGAACCCGACGTTATACTCGCAACGATGCCGGGCTGAACGCAGTCGGGAGCCGCGCATCGCACATCGGGAGAGTCGCTCATGCCTCCGCAGTTCATCTATCAGGTGGCCAATCTGCGCAAGTTCTACAACGAGAAGGAAGTCCTGAAGGGCATCTACCTGGGTTTCTACCCTGGCGCGAAGATCGGCGTGCTGGGCGCCAACGGCGCGGGCAAATCCACGCTGCTGCGCATCATGGCCGGCGTGGACAAGGAGTTCGACGGCGAGGCGCAACCCTACAGCAAGGCCAGCATAGGCTTCGTGCCGCAGGAGCCGCAGCTTGACCCGGAGCGCGACGTGCTCGGCAACCTGGAAGAAGCCGTCGCCCCCGTGCGCGCGCTCCTCAAGGAATACGAGGCCGTCAATGAGCAGCTCGCGGGACAGTTGACCGAAGAGGAGATGACGGAGGCGCTGGAGGAGCTCTCCAAGGTGCAGGAGCGGATTGACGCCTGCGACGGCTTCAACCTCGACCGCAGGCTCGAGATCGCCATGGACGCGCTGCGTCTGCCGCCCGCGGACGCGACGGTGGCGACGCTCTCCGGCGGCGAGAAGCGCCGCGTCGCGCTGTGCAAGGTGCTGATGCAGGCACCCGATCTGCTGCTGCTGGATGAGCCGACCAACCATCTTGACGCGGAGTCGGTGGCGTGGCTGGAACGGCACCTGAAGGAGTACAAAGGCGCGGTGATCGCCGTCACGCACGACCGCTACTTCCTGGACAATGTGGCCGAGTGGATACTGGAGCTGGACCGCGGCCGCGGCATCCCCTGGCACGGGAATTACTCATCGTGGCTGGAGCAGAAACAGAAGCGTCTGGCGGACGAAGAGAAACAGGAGTCGGCGCGGCAGAAGACGCTGCAGCGCGAGCTGGAATGGGTCCGCATGTCGCCCAAGGCCCGCACCGCCAAGAGCAAGGCGCGTCTGACGGCCTACGAGCAACTCGCGGCGCGCGAGGTGGAGATGCGCGAGGACGCGATCGAGCTGCGGCTGCCGCCCGCGCCGCACCTGGGCGACAAGGTGGTTGCCGCCAAGGGCGTGCGCAAGGGTTTTGGCGACCGGATTCTGATGGAAGGCCTGAACTTCTCGCTCCCGCCGGGCGGCATCGTCGGCGTCATCGGGCCGAACGGCGCGGGCAAGACGACGCTCTTCAAGATGATCATCGGCGCAGAAAAGCCCGATGCCGGCGAAGTTGTCATCGGCCCGTCAGTGGCGCTCAGCTACGTGGACCAGAACCGCGACACGCTGGACCCGGACAAGAGCGTGTACGAGGAAGTGTCGGGCGGCAACGAGTTCGTGTACTACGGCAAACAGCGCATCTCAGCCCGCAGCTACCTGGCGCGGTTTAACTTCAAGGGCACCGACCAGCAGAAGAAGGTCGGGCAGCTCTCGGGCGGCGAACGGAACCGCGTGCAACTGGCCAAGCTGCTCAAACGCGGCGGCAACGTTCTGTTGCTGGACGAACCGACCAACGACCTGGATGTGGACACGCTGCGCGCTCTGGAAGAAGGGCTGGAGAACTTCGCGGGCTGCGCGGTGATCATCAGCCACGACCGCTGGTTCCTCGACCGCATCGCCACGCACATCCTGGCGTTCGAAGGCGAGGGCCGCGTGCGGTGGTTCGAGGGGAATTTCCAGGCCTACGAGGCCAAGCGCCGCGAGGAACTGGGCGCGGAGTACGACCGGCCGCACAGAATCGTTTACAAGAAGCTGGCGCACTAGAAACTATCCGCAAACGCATCATCGGCGGCTGCTTGCGGCGGGCTGCGCGGGGTCACCGTCCCTTGCGGGGATGTGCGAATCGGTCCCGCACTTGCTGAAGCGTTCTGTGCGGGCGCGCGCTGAGAGTTCGGCCAGGTGCGCCATGAAATCCGCGTTCGAGCGGAGTGCGCAGATCTCGCGGTCGCTATCATCCGCGGGAGCCAGAACGTAACGGGTATCGCCAGCTACGGTCAGGAAGACGACATCCCCCCCTGTGCTTCGCGCAAGAGGCGCTGTAGCGTTACCTTTTTGGTGTCTACTGCTACTGTCTTCATAATGCGTACTCCTTGCCGTCAAGGAAGAGGGTATTGTGTTCCTTATGGCCGATGGCAACAATCAACACGCTTGGGCCTCGAAGAGCAGGATGCTGGCGGCGACGGCGGCGTTCAGGCTTTCGGCCTTGCCTTTCATGGGAATGGTGACGGTCTCACGGCACGCGGCGGCGACGGCGGGCGGCAGGCCCGCGCCTTCGCTGCCGATGCACAGCGCCAGCGGTCGAGTACGCCAGTCGAAGCCGCGGTGCGGCACGCCGCCCTGAGCCGCCGTGGCGACCAGGCGCAGGCTGCGCTGCGCGGCAAGCGTCAGGAAGCCGTCCGTCTTGAAGCGCAGGATGGGCAGCGCCAGCAGGCCGGCGGCGGTGGCGCGGACGACCTTCGCGTTAAAGGGGTCGGCCGTGCCTTCGAGCGTCACGAGGCCGGCGGCGCCGGCGGCTTCGCACGAGCGGATCAGCGTGCCGACGTTGCCGGGGTCCTGGATGCCGCAGGCGACGACCAGCAGCGCGTCGCGGCGGCCGAGGACCTCGTCCGCGTTCCACTCAGGCATCCCGACCACCGCCGCAATGCCCTGCGGCGTCATCACGTCGGCGATCTTCTTGAAGACGTCCTTGCTGACGCGCGTCAGGGAAATGTCGCGCGCGCGAGCCTGCTCGACGAGGCACAGGTCGTCTCCCAGCAGGTGGTCCGCGAAGATCAGCTCATGCACGAGCACGTGAGGCAGGCTGAGCGCCGCGGCGACGGCGCGGCGGCCTTCCAGCAGGAAGCGGTTCCGCTCGCGGCGCACGTTGCCGTCGGTCCGGAGTTCCACGTAGTCCTTGACGCGCTGGTTCTGCGGCGAAGAAAGCATGGGCAGGGCGGATAGGGAGTGTGTTTCAGGCATGGAGTGAGTATAACCGGAGCTTGGCGGTTGTCAGTTGTCAATGGTCATCACTCATTGGTCATTGGTGAACAACTCCTGGTCGGCGGCGTGCTCCGCGGTCTGAACAAGCCGACGCGGGACTACAAGCGTATGCGCAGGCGGCGGAGCCAGGGGAGCGGATGGCGGGTTCAACGCAGAGCGTCCTAGTGCTGCTGGCGGCGTTTCTGGCAAGCAGCGGAACAACGACGGCCGGCGACGCGCCGCTCGGGGGCCGCGCGCTGGAGTATCCCAAGGACGTGCGCGCGTTCCGCGCCAAAGCGCTGAAGGTGGACGGCGTCTTCGCGCCCGACATCGCGTTCACGCTGCGCACCTGTCCGAAGTGCAAGAAACCGTACATCCTGGGGACGTTCCCGCGGCTGAAGCGTGTGCCGTTCGACAGTCTGGCGGCGGTGCACCGGGTAGTGGCCACGAACTGCCTGCGGAAAGCGCCGTCGCCCATGATGTACTCCGCGAAGCACGGGCAGATGGTGCCGCGCGCGTGCCCGGCGTGCAATGAGCCGGAGGATGAGGGGCGGCCGGACAAGGTGCTGTTCTGCCACGTGCTGCCCGAGAGCGGCGACGACATGCAGATCGAGTACGAGGTCGGGAACGGGCAACTGGTCTCGCGGAAGTTCTGGCGCGTGCCGAAGGGCGGCGAGGCGGCCGCGGTGGAGCTGGCCGACGAGACGGAGGATTCGATCAAGAAAGCCTACGGCTGCCACTTCTCGCTGCGGGCGGTGTGGAACGAGATCTTCGACCGCGGCGCGCGGGAGGAGATGCTGGCGTACCGGGAGGCGAAGATCGTGTACCGGCAGGTCGGTCCGGGCATGTGGTTCATCTTCCGGCCGGCGACGGTGAGCGGGGAGGCGTTGAAGGAGTTCGCGGAGAAGCAGATCAAGGCCGATCGCGATAAGGGCTTGTTCGATCGTCTGGACACGCCGCTGGTGAACGACACGAATCTCTCGACGGCCGAGGGCACGTACCACGAATGGGCCGCGGCCCACGAGAGCGCGCTCTCCAGCGGGAAGGCCGAGTGCGTCGTCGCCTACTCGTACGCGGAACTGCACAAGGCCGCGCGCGAGGTACTGGCGTCGCACACCATCGCCCTGGAGATAGCGCGCGGCGAGAAGAGGTCCGATCCGGGCACGGGCCTGCTCGGCAAGGGCGACTTCAAGACGGAGATCAAGTTTGCGCCGCTCGGCGCGCAGGCGGTGTTCTCCGGCCTGTCGCTGCATCAGGCGTGCGCGTTCTACCTGACCATGCCGATGTTCACGGTCGAGGGCGCCGACAGGCTCAACAGCGTGCTGCGCGAGCACCTGGCGGGGTGCACGTTCGAGGTGCTCGAGAACCGCTACCTCGTGGCGCGCGACAGCAGGAAACAGGAGCGCAAGCTCGACCTGCTGGGCCTGGCGGACAAACTGGACCCGAGCAACGCGTACATGTTCGGCCTGTTCTGCTCCGCCGTGCTGCCGTGGGACGGGGTGAACGATTGCTTCGGCCCCAAGCTCAAGGACCGCGACATGGCGCCTACCGGGCTGCCCGCGTTCGTCGAGCGGCGCATTCGGCCCGCGGGGCACCTGAAGGCGCGCGGCGCGCCGGAGGCGCTCTATGAGGCGCGCGAGGACCGCGAGGGCAGGCCGTTCGACCTGTGTTACACGTCCGAATGCAGCACCGCGATCATCTACGTGGACCCGTCCAAAGACAGGTTCAAAGGCATGACTCTGCAGGAAGCCCAGAAACTTTACGACGCGATGGGCGGCATTCTGCCGATGTACATTGATGCCCAGGATACGCTGTCGTTCCCGGGCGACGGCACCGCGAGGAATTTCCGCTGCAGAGCGACGCTGCTGTGCGGCCTTGATCTGGCAGCGCTGGCGACGGACAGCGGGCGCGCCGCGGGCCTGGCGCAGGCAGCGCAGTACCTGAGCGACGACGAGCGCATGCATGTGTACGCGCTGGCGACCAACGAGGTTGTGATTGCGCCCCGCGCGCTGACGTCGGAGGAGATGATGCTGATACGGTCGCGCATGAAGGACCTCGTGGAGGAGAAGGGGCTGGAGCCGGGGCTCGAACTGGGGCTGCATTTCGACTTGCCCCGGGTTGAGCCACGGGGGAAAGTACTGCGGCGCGGCAAGTGACCCCAGCAGGCGAGGCGCGTGCACCACAACCACGGGCGGGACACCCGTGCCACGATTGCAGGGGGACGGGCGCCGGCGGTTAAGGGCAGAGAATGCAGAAGCTCTACGAGCTATTCCATCAAATCTACAACGTACAGTGGATTGTGCAGACAGTCGGGTATGGCGGGTTGGCGGCCATCATTTTCGCTGAGACCGGGCTGCTCGTCGGTTTTTTCCTGCCGGGCGATTCGCTGCTCTTCACCGCGGGGCTGGCCTGCGTGCCGGGCAACCAACTGCTCGGCGAGCACCACATGAGCATCTGGCTTCTGAACCTGATCCTGATCCCGGCGGCGATCATAGGCGATACGGTGGGCTACTGGATCGGCTACAAGGCGGGCGAGGCGATGTACAAGCGCGAGAAGACGTTCTTCTTCCGCAAAGACCACCTCCTGTACACGAAGGCGTTCTACGAAAAGCACGGCGGCAAGACCATCGTCCTGGCCCGCTTCGTGCCGCTGATCCGCACGTTCGCGCCGGTTGTCGCCGGCATTGCGCAGATGCCCTACCGGCGCTTTGTGGCGTACAACGTGTTCGGCGGGATGGGGTGGATTGTCAGCTTGAGCTTGCTGGGGTACTTCCTGGGCCAGCAGGAACGCGTCAAGAACAACCTGGAAGCGACGATTGTCCTGATCATTGTCATCTCCCTGCTGCCCGCCATCATCACGTTCGTCAAGACGAAGTTTTTCAGCCCCGCGCTGGGCACGGACGGGGAACACACGGTATAGTAGAGCAGCGGGGAGGGCTGACCGTTCGCAGCAGGCCCGCGCGCGACGGCCGGCACCGGGAGCAAACGGGCCAAGGATAACCGGTACACGGAGCACCATGAGGGTACTGATCACAGGCTGCGAAGGATTCGCAGGATCACACCTGGCGGAGCACTGCCTGGGCATGGGCGATGAGGTCTGGGGCACGTGCCGGCCCGGCGCCAAGACGGTGAACCTGGCGCAGCAGCTCGACCGCATCACGCTGCGCGTGGGGGACCTGGCGCAGCCGGACTTCGTGCGCGGGATCCTGCGGGAAGCGCATTTCGACATCGTCTTTCATCTTGCGGCCATCGGCGTGGTGCACGACGCGCAGCGGGAGCCGGCGCGGACGTATGAGGTCAACCTGCTGGGCGGCATCCATCTGCTGGAGGCCGTGCGCACGCAGAGCCCGCGCACGCGAGTGGTGGTCGTCAGCTCGGCCGAAGTGTACGGGCTGGTCAAGCCGGAGAACCTGCCGGTGACGGAGGACCAGCCGGTGGCGCCGGCGAATATCTTCGCCGCCAGCAAGGCCGCGCTGGAACTGGCCGCGCATCCGTTCGTGTACACGTACGGGCTGCATGTGGTGATCGCGCGTCCCTTCAACCATACCGGCCCGCGCCAGCGGCCCGACTTCGTCTGCCCGACGTTCGCGGAACAGATCGTGAAAGTCGAGAACGGCTCCGAGCCCGTGATCCGCGTGGGCGATCTGTCGCCGCGGCGCGACTTCTCCGACGTCCGGGACATCGCCCGGGGCTACCGGCTGCTGGGGCTGCACGGCGCCAAGGGCGAGGCGTACAACCTGACCAGCGGCACCAGCGAGACCGTGGAACACATCCTGCACACGCTGGTGCAGATGGCGCGCGTCAAAGTGGAGATCCGCCGCGACCCGGCGCGCGTGCGCGAGACGGACGTCATGGACGTGCGGGGCAGCTACGCCAAGATCAAGGCGGCAACCGGGTGGACGCCGGAGATTCCGCTGGCCAAGACGTTGCGCGATCTTCTGAACTGGTACCGCGATCAACAGGCGGCCAGGCACTCCCACCCTTGAGGCGTGGTTGGGGCTTGCGAGACAGTATTCCTTCACAGGCCCTTGCCGTTGCGGGGACGTGGCGCGGGTCAGGAGTCTGGGGTTGCCGAGGAGTCGCTGGACGACTGCAGCGCGCGGTCCATGCGCCGCAGGCGCCGGGCCATGATCTGCAGCACCTCGATAGCGAAGTACGGGGTCTGGCGGACGAGGTACTGGAAGCGCTCGGCGTTGATCGGCACGAGTTGGCAGTCGGTGATGGCGACGGCGGTGGCGCTGCGCGGCTCGTTATCGAGCAACGCCATCTCGCCGAGGACATCGCCGGCCGCAAGCGTCTCGAGGGTGCGGTCCTGCAGGCGCAGGTCCACGGTGCCAGCTTTGACGATGTACATGCGCGTGCCTGGTTCGCCTGCGCGGAATACCGCGTCCCCCGCGTGAAACGTCTCAACGTTATCCGCGTACTTCAGGAACTTCAGACTTGAGCGTGCCTTTGCCATGACTGCCCCCGTGCCCTGCGTGCGCCGTACCTCTGCCACGTCACGAGCCAACGTAGTCACCGGCAGGACGCTGGTCAAAGCGAATTTGCGGCGGCGCATGCAGCTACCTCCGCAGGGGAAAGGGTGAAGCGTCAGGGAGTGCGAGTGCCGGAAGGAAAGTCCGCAACCCCAAGGGTTCGTGGTGTATAGCCGGGAAACCGGCGACGGGGAAGAGGGTGGAGCGGTGGAGGACGGTGGAAGACTCGCTGGGGCCTGGTGGAGCGCGCTGTGCCTCGTCCTGGCGCTTCTGTCCGCGCACGCAGCCGAGACGGACAGCGTGGGCCTCATCGCATCGCTGGAGCCGGGGTGGCCGCAATGGCGCGGGCCGCGGCGCGATGGGATCTCGGACGAGACGGATCTGCTGCAGTCGTGGCCCGAAGGCGGCCCGAAGCTCCTGTGGACGGCGACGGGTCTCGGGACGGGCTGGTCTTCGCCCATCGTGACGGGCGGGTCCATGTACATCACGGGCGACACGGGGCCGGACCTGACCGTGTTCGCGTTGGATATGGACGGCCAGGTCAGATGGCGCGCGAAGAACGGCGCTGCCTGGAAAGGCTCATTCTCCGGCGCGCGGGCGTGCTGCGCGTACAGCGAAGGCCATATCTACCACATGAACGCGCACGGGCGGATCGCGTGCTTCGAGGCGGCGACGGGGCGCGAGGTCTGGGCCGTCAACGCGCTGGAGCGGTTCCAGGGCCAGAACATCACCTGGGCTATCAGCGAATGCGTTCTGGTGGACGGGCCGAACGTCATCGTGACCCCGGGCGGCCGCAAGGCGTTCATGGCGGCGTTGAACAAGAAGACGGGCCAGACCGCATGGGCCGGCGAGGCGCTGCCGAACCCCGACACGGAACGCACCGGCTATGCGTCGCCAATCCTGCTGCGGTTCGGCGGCCGGCGTCTGCTTGTCACGCTGTCGCTGCATTTCGTGGTGTGCGTGGACGCCGACACGGGGAAGGTCCTGTGGACTCACGAAAAGAGAAGCCGGTACGACGCGAACTGCGCGACGCCGGTCTTCTGCGATGGCGGCATTTTCCAGACCGCTCCGAGCGGCAGCGGCGGCCTGTTCCTGAAGCTACAGTCCGAGAAGGAGGCGGTCCGCGTCGAGAAGCTCTGGGAATGCCGCGTGGACAATATCAGCGGCGGCGCGGTGGCCCGAGACGGCTTTCTCTACAGCAGCGGCCACCGCAACACCGGCTGGGTGTGCATGGCGGTGAGCGACGGCAAGACGGCATACGACTCGGCGGAACTGGCGCAGGGCTCTCTCCTATACGCCGACGGGCGCCTGTACTGTCTGAGCGAGCGCGGCGTGGCGGCCCTGGTCAAACCCGGCCCGCAGGGCTTTGAGATTCTGGGCCGCTTCCAACTGACCGACGGCCGGAACGCCGACGCCTGGGAGCACCCCGTGGTCGTCGGTGGCCGGCTGTACCTGCGATACCACGGCAAGCTGCAGTGCTACGACGTGCGGCGGTAGGGCTATGTGGCTGTGACGGCGGCCTGCTTCACCTTGGCGGCGATCTCATCGGCATGCGCCAGCACTTTCTCGAAGGCGAGAGCGTACTGGTCGAGCAGCCGGCGTCCGGCAGACGGGAACGAGGGCAGTTTCAGCAACTGGCCGTTGAGGGACTCGGTCTGCGGCAGGGCGTCAGGCCGGTAGACGGGCGGCACGATTCCCGGGAGGCCCTGCAGCCTGGCAATGCGCATGCAATGGCCTTCGGTGAAGAGCGGCTGCTGGTGCAGCAGCGGATACCGCGGGTGGGAAACGTCGCAGCCTTCTGAGAGCAGCGCGGCGATGAGAGCGTCCATGGGCAGCCGGCCGCGGCGCGCGTCGTAGCGGACGAGGTACTCAAAGTAGACGCGTTCCACATGCGCGGGCGGCAGGAAGGTATGGAAGCCGAGGCGTTCGAGCCGCGCGGAGAGATATTCGAGGTTCGCGTTGCGGCGCGCGTTGCGTTCGGCGAGGTGGCGGAGTTGCACGCGCGCGACGGCGGCCGAGAGCGGCGCCAGGCGCGTCTTGATGCCGAATGTGGTGCCGGCGAAACGGTAGGCGGGGTTGTTCTCGCCGAGCTCCAGGATGCGCATCATGTCGCCGAGGCAGACGGCGCGTTCGGCGTAGGCATCGTTGTTGGTCAGGAACATGCCGCCTTCGCCGGCAGGCGCCAGCTTGCTGCTCTGCAGGCTGAAGACGGAGATGTCGCCGAGGGTGCCGCATTTGTGGCCGCGCCAGGTGGCGCCTTGCGCATGGGATGCGTCCTCGAGGACGACGAGGTTGTGCTGGCGGGCGAGCGCGAGCAGCTTGGTCATCATGGAGGGCATGCCAAAGAGGTGCACGACCATGAGCGCGCGCGTGCGCGGAGTGATCTTGCGCGCCACGTCCGCGGGGTCCAGGCCGAGGCGTTCCGGCTCGCTCTCGCAGAACACCGGCACGGCGCCCACCCAGAGCATGGGCACGACGGACGCCCAGAACGTGGCCGAGGGGACGAGCACCTCATCGCCGGGCTTGAGGTCCAGGGCGAAGAACGCCGCCAGCAGCGCCGCCGTGCCGTTGCAGTGCGCCTGCGCGTGCCGGACGCCGAAGAACTCGCGATAGTCGTCTTCAAGCAGGCGCGTGACCGGATGGAGCGACAGGTCGCCGTCGCGCAACACCTTCAGGACCGCTGCCTGGTCCTCGACAGTGATGATCGGCCAGCGGCTGGCAGCTTTGCCATCGAGCGTGACGGCCTTTGGCCCGCCGAGAATGGCGGGGCGCGCCGCGGGGCTGCCGGGATTTCCTCTCCTGCTCATCGCCGGTCTCCTTTGCTGAAGACAACCTCCTTCACGCCCTCTTGTCAAGACGTGGAGAACGACAACGATGCTTCGTCAGGAGCCGGTACCGCTGTGGCGGGCGTCTGGGCGAGCACGCTGTCGTGTTCCAGCGCGACTCTGTGGCGATAGGCCGCCAGCGCCGCGCCGGCATGGTCCGGCGCGAGCACCCGCGCCAGGCGCGCCAGATGCGGGAGGTTCTCATCGTTGAAGCCCAGGCCGCCGCGCGCCACCCACTGCGCGATGTTGGTGCGGCGCCGCAGGTAATCCGCGAGGCCGCAGCACATCTCGTGGTCCGCACACCAGCGCGCCGAGGGAACGAATTCGGGCACGCCGGGGAAGCCTTCGCGGTCCGGGGCGAAAGGCGGGGGCACAGACGGACTGCAATGTTTCGCCGGATCTGCGCGCGCGATCATCGTGCGCAGCAGGTTCCGGCCGGCCGCGGCGAAGGGAATGCAGTTGGTCAGGTTACTGCCATAGAGGCTGATCCACGGCACGCCGGGGTCGCGATGTAAGCGATGGCGGCGGGAAAGATGCTGCGAGACGCAGCCGCCGGCGCGGCCCCGCTCCACGGCCACGGGCCGTATCCCGCAGCGCAAGGAGACGATGTCCTGCGGAGTGAAGCTGCGGTCGAGGCAGCCGTTCATCTCATTGAGCAGGAACGACACGTCCTCGCGTCTCGGGGCGAAGCCATCCGTGATGTTGTCCACGAGCGTCTCCGTCGGGCCGTACAGCGAGACCGGTCCCCAGGGGGTGAACGTGCGATGGTCGCCGTCGTTGGTCTCGAAGACCACGGGAATCCGATGCTCGGGCGGCCGCTTGACGGCGATGAAGACGCCTTTGCTGAGGACGTGCCTGTACGGCGTGCGAATCCCGAACCGCTGGTTGACGGTGTCAGTCCACACGCCGCCGGCGTTGACCACGCACCGGGCGCGCGCGCTGCCATAGCGCAGTCCCAGCGTGTCCTCGAGGTCGAGCCGCCAGCAGCCCGCGGCGCGGTCGTAGCCGCCGCCGGCCAGCGCGCAGTAGTTCAAGGCGGCGCCGCCATCGTGGTCCGCCGCAGAGGGGAGGATCCAGCTCAGGACGAAGCGGGCGTCGGAGGGCTCGAGGCAGGCTTCCTCATAGTTCAGCGCGCCGTTGAAGCGCGCTCTGTTGATGAACGCGCGCTCGGGATAGTCGCACTCGTAGCGGGGGCGCTGCCGCCGGCAGGCGCCCAGCAGCCAGTAGAGGTAGAGCGCTCCCTGAAGCACAGCGCGGCTGTGGGTCCCGTGGCGGGTGACGAGATAGCGGAACGGACGGGGCTTCACGAAGAGTCCGAGGCGTTGCAGCATGTGCTCGCGAGCGGCGCACAAGCGCCCCACCGTCGGCAGATCGCCGTTGCGAAGGTACAGCAGCCCACCCCAGACCATCATGGCTGAGGCCTGGCTGGTGCCGCCGCCGAAGTCGCCTTTATCCAAGAGCAGGACGCGGTAGCCGTCGTCGCGCAACTGGCGGTACAGGCACGCGCCGTTGATCCCGCCGCCGACGATGGCCACGTCGAACACCGTTTCGTGCAGAGCGTCCCAGGCGGACTGGCGTTGCCTGATGCCTGTCATGGGGCCTCCGATCTGAAACGTGAGAGAGGGGCGGAGCGTATCACGTTTCATTGTTTACGTGTTACTCCTCTACCGCCACGATACCCAGAACATTCGCGCTTCGGCCTTCGCGCGGTCCACGGCCTTGCGGAAGGCCTGGTTCATGCGCGATTCGAAGAGCATCCCCACTCCCAGCACCAGGAAGCCGAAGATGATGCCGATCAGCGGCCACAGCACGTCCTTGTGATGCGCCCACTCGACAGCCTTTATCAACGTGCTGAGCACCATCGCGCCGGCGCCGGCCAGGAGCGGGACCTTGCGGCGCGAGAGCATCGCGCCGAAGAGGATGGCGAGACCCAGGCCCAACAGGGCGAGGAAGTGGTACGTGCCTTCCCTGGTGTCCGAGAGCGCCTGGATGAACGACGGGCCGAGCGCCATGATGCTGGCCAGCATCAGCAGGGCTGTGGTCTCCTGTTCCTGCCTGGCGTCCACGGCCTGGAAGGCCGTGCTACGGGCCGTTTCCCATGCCCAGACGTACAGGAAGGCCGCGGCCGGGACGGTGTACCATTCCCAGGCGCCGGGCTGCAGCTTCCACATATACATGGCGTACGCGGCCATCAGCGCGGCGGGCGCGACATACCTGGCCGCCGCGAAGTCCAGCCAGCGTTTGGCCGCCAGAGACATGGCCGCGAAAAGGAGGAAGCAGACGATCACCGCATCCAGCCGATCGGTATTGCCGTGGAACTGCAGATACCGCGCGCACGAGCCGTAGACCGTGAGCTCCACCAGAGCGACGGCCGGCGCCAGGGCGCTTAGCCACGCGCCGCAGCCGGCCACAAGGCTGTGGCTGCGGTCATTTCGTTCGAGCTTGCAGGCGCCACCCAGCGCGGTCAGAGCGAGGCCGAGCGCCGTCATGGCGGGCAGTTCCCAAGCCCACAGTCCGCGCGGGTCGCCCCACGCCTGCCAGCCGTTAAGCGCGCGCAGGCCGTAGAACGCCGCGCCGATGAAAGCCAGGCACGCGCCCAGCGAGTACTGGCGTTCCGCGGTCCTCCACGTTTCGTCGTCCCTCAGCGGGCGCCAGGCGCGGAGGAGCAGCATCTCGGCACTGAGCGCGGCCAGCGTGGCGGCGGGTACGACGGCGAGCTGCTTGCCGGTGAGGAACGCCAGCAGCAGGGCGCCGACGCTGACCAGGCCCACGCCCAGTAGCGCCTGCGAAGCCTGCATGCGGAGCTTCTCGCGTTCGAGCACATAGGCGGCGATGAGCAGCAGCGGCGCGAGGGCCAGGAGGTACATCGCGCCACACGGGCTGCCGGTGGAGTGCGCGTGGAGGAAACAGAGGTAGCCGCCGGGAAGCAGGACGACATAGGCGAGGAAGGAGGCGATGCCGCGGACGGTCTGCGTGCGCTGCTCGTTGGCGCTCGACCTGGCCATGCTCGCGTAAATCGCCAGGGCCGCTGCGCCCAGGATGGCGCGCCAGGTCTCCTGAAGCTGCGCCGCGCCCTGCGCGAAGGCGTGCGGCTGGACGAGGGCCGCGAGCAGGCCAAGCGCGCAGATGACGAACGCGGCGCAGTGGCGCGATCCCAGGAAGGGCACGCCGCGTGCGGCGGTCTCGAGTCTGGCTGGTGTTCCCGTGAGAGCCGAGACCGTGGATTCGCCGGCCATGCCGATGAGCAGGAAGAGCGCGCTGACCAGGATCCAGCCGGTGGCGGACAAGGGGAAGGCCGCGGCGCCGGGGCTGACTGCCACGACGACCGCCAGCGCCAGCAGGAGCCAGGCGCTCATTTCCAGCAGGAAGTGCTGCCGGGCCGTGGCGCAGGCATGGCGGCGCAGGAGAACGGAGAGGGCGGTCAGCAGGAGGGCGTTCTCGGTGAGGGTGATGCAGCACAGCCATTCGTGGCGGGCAAAGCCGCCCCACGCGCCGAAGACCAGGCTCAAGCACGCGGTCACGAACGCCGCCGCGATGACGCCGCCGGAACGGCCCTGCAGCGGCGAGGACGCGGTCGTGGGGCGTTCGTCGGTTTCTTCGCTGGGCGGCGCATCCACATAGGCGACGACTTCGCGCAGCGCCAGCATGAGCAGCGCGGCGGTGGCGAGGCCGGGGCCGAACTGCGTGAAGTCCTGCGCGGCCCAGCGCAGCGCGTGGAGAACGGCGGCCGTTGTTCCGAGGCCGGCCACCAGCGCGCACCACGCCGGGGCGCTCCGGGCCGAGGCGCGCCACGCCAGAGCGGCCAGGAGGAACCACCCGAGCACGCCCCAGGATTGCGTGGCGCCAGCCTGCCATTCCACCAGGCCGACGACAAGGAAGACCGCGCCCAGCAGCGCCACGGCGGCGGCCGAGAACGAGAGCGCGCCGGGGACGCGCGTCGTGCGGAAGCTATCGGCCTTTCGCGCCATGGTCAGAAGGAGCGCGGCCAGCCAGGCCAGCAGCGCGCAGCAGACTCCGAAGCTCTGGTCCGGCAGCTTATCGAAAGCGCCGTAGGCGCAGCCAGCCAACCCCAGCAGGGCCACCATGCCGGTCACGGGGGCGAAGGTGCGCTTCAGGCCCGCGCCGCAGAAGAGCGAGATGGCCAGCAGCACGCCGAAGAACAGGGCGCAGGAGTTGCGCACGGCCGGGAGGGTGGCAGGTTCCCAGAACCCCGCGTGCAGCGCACGCACGACAGTGGTGATGGCCAGGAGCGCCGCCAGCAGAGCCGCGACCAGGACCACGGCGTCAGGCGCGCGCTTCTCAAGCGACCGTTCAGTGCGCCGGACAAGCGAGATATCGAGACTGCCGCGCAACGCGATCAGCAGCGGAACCAGCGCGGCAACCCAGGGGCCGGTGATGGCGAGCGTCTTAGACAGGGCCGGCGTGTTGACGAGGAGTTCATAATAGGCGAGGCCGCTGAAGAGCAGCGCCACAATGGCGCGGGCCGTGTAGAACGGCCGTTGAGCGCGGAGGCTTTCGGCCGCGGCACTGGTGGCCGCGCCAGGCGCGCTGACGACGGCGCGCACGAAGAGGGTGGAGAGGGCTTCGCCGACCAGCGCCACCACGGCGATCAGCGCCGCGATGCCGGCCAGGACGAACGGCCCATAGGGCACGAGGATGCCGCGGTGTCCGGCAACGCAGACGCCGACCATGGCCAGCAGCAGCAGGGCGAGTGTCTCGGTGGTGGTCAGGATGCCGCGGGCCGTTCCGGGTTCCGCGCCGCGGAGGTCGCTGTTCCAGTATGCCCGCAGGCGCGCGGCGAGGGCCACGACCGCCAGAGCCAGGAGGCCGAAGGCCAGGGCCGGAGCCAGAAACGGTTTGCCCTGGAGCCACTGCCAGACGGCCAGGAACGTTCCATGGGCGAGCATCACGCCCGCGCCTGTCAGCGCGCCGTAGAAGAGTTCGGGCTTCCTCTCGCGGTTTTCAACGAGGCTTGCCACGACGAGGGTCGCCAGCGCGAGCACGGCCAGCCACGGCGCGGGAGCGGCGAACGGCAGGCCGGCATGGTAGACGCTGTACGCCAACGCGGGGGCCAGCAGCGCCACGCCAAGGGCTCGACGGAGCACCACGCGGTCCCAGGTTGATGTCAGAAGCGCGTAGACCGCGGCGGCGATCCAGGCGGCGCTGATGCTCGTCGAGACCGGCACTGCGCCCGTCCAGGGCAGGAGCGGACTGCGGTAGATCAGGTAGCCGAGGCCGGTGAGCGCGACCATGTCCGCGGCCAGGGCGCCTTGCGTGTGGACTTCGTCGCGCGGGCCGGCGAACGTCCACGCGCCATGCGCCAGGGCGGCCAGCACGAGCCAGACGAAGGGCAGGTCGGCGGCCGGCATTCCGGCCAGGTCGCAGCACATCAAGGC
>JAPLOD010000466.1 GCA_026692735.1 Planctomycetota bacterium
GTGACGATTGGGCCGGTGATCGGCGGCCTGCTCTTGATCGGCGGCCACTGGTCGCACCGGCTACGCCGCCACCAAACCGCCTGGCTGCGTGATCGGCGCGGGCGCGCTCATCGCCGCCGGGGCGGTCGTGCTCGAAGGCACCCACGTCCCGCCGCACACGCTGTGGGCCGGCTGCCCCGCCAAGCAGATCAAGGAGCTTACCCAGGGACAGCGCGATCGCCTGGCCTACACGTACCGGCACTACGTCAACTACTCCGCCGTGCATTTCGCGCGCTACGGCCGGGCGCATATTGACGCACTGACGAAGTGAATCGCACCGAAACACTGCAAGGCGGCACAGGGCTGTCCGTTAACGCTGACAGAGCGCGCCGCGCGCGAGTGTTGGAGAACGCCTATGAGAAGCTCCGCCCGCACAAGCCTCCCGATCCGCCACGCGCTGGTGCTGTTCGCCACGGCAGGTATCGCCTGGCCCGCGTGCGCCGAGCTGGACTATGAGTTCGCCAAGGCGCTGCTGGAACGCGAGCAGTACAGTTTCAAGACGTGCGACATGGTAGAGCGGCTCGTTGCCCAGCTCGAACAGAGCTCCGCGACGCTCACCGACAGCAAGCTCATCAAGGCAACCTTGAGACGGCGGCAAGCCGCTGCGGCCAGCGCGGAACGGGCCGTAAAGCTCCTAGAGGAAGCCAGCGCGCTCTACGCGGAAATCCTCGCGGGGTCTCGCACGTTCAGGCTGTACAGCGTCGCGGAACAGGAGAGCGCGCCGCTCGCCAGGGAGTTGCTGCACGCCAGGCTGCGGATTATCGCGGACCGGCCCGACCTGGCGCCTCGCCTGCGCGCCGAGGCGGCGGCGGCGATGGAAGCCACGGCGAAGACACACGCCGCGGCGGCGGCCATGGCGTATCCGGCGTTCAAGCCGTGGTATGAGAAGTTCATCAAGCACAAGGAACGATTCCCGGACAAGCCGGTGCCGCGCGAGATATTCGATCCGCTGCGGAAAACCTTCGACGCGTGGATCGTCGCGGACCAACGCTATGTCAGCGCCAGCGTGGAGCAGCTCGACTGCTACGACGATGCCGATCCCGCAAAGAAGGCGCTGGCAACCAGACTGGCCAAGCACTGTGAGGACAAGGCCAACGACCAGGGGCTCTTCGACTTCCCGGTCCTCGAAGCATGGTACTGGTTCATGCAGGGCAGAACTTACGCGCTGGTTCAGGACGAGGCCCAGGCTGGCAAGGCCTGGGACAACGTACGCGACATGGAGATGACGGGTCTCGACGCGGACCAGAAGAAGGCCTTGTTCGGCATGAAGAAAGCCATCCTGCGCGACCTGGTCAAGCTGAAGCTCAAGGCGCGGAAGTACAGCGATGTCGAGACAATCGTGAGCGACGCGTGGGTCAACCCCGACTACGAAACACTGTGGCGCGAGGATGCCGGCAAGAGCCTGATCCTGGACTTTGCCACGGCGCTGGTGTCGCCGCCGGAGGCTTCCGCGGCCGATCTCGAACGGGCCATCGGGCGGCTGCAGGAGATGATCAACCGCGAGCCGCACATGGCCGACAAAACGCCCTGGACGTGCGAATTCGCCCGGGCCATGGCCGACGCCGTGCGCGACAACGGGAAGAGGGGCAACCCGCCGCTGCGCCTGAGCGCGCCGGCGTGGTACCACGTGGCGTTCGGATTCCGCCTTAAGGGCGACGAGCAGTACCGCAGGTTCCTGGAAGCCGGAAAGGACAAGCCGGACGCAGCGCCGCACTTCGAGCGCGCCTGCGACGAGTACCAGAACGCCGCCGACTGCTACCGGTTCGCGATCCTGGAGTGCCGCCGCGAGAAGACGGACCTGCTGACCCGGCTCACCGTCGAGCCGCGCGCGTGGTACGAGCTGGCGCTGTGTTACCTGCCGAGCCGCCATTACTACGAGGCGATCATCGCCTGCCAGGCCATGCGCAGCACGTACCTGCCACAGAAGCGCGAGAAGTGGCTGCCGTCGCAGATGAAAGCCGTGCCGCAGCGCGAGCAGCCCAAGGTCGCGGCGGCGCTCGCGGAAATCGAGCCGCTTCTGAACAGCGCCGCTTCATGGATGCTGGTGGCGATTGAAGAGAACCGCAAAGCGCACCGGAACCCCTGGGACGACGTGCTCGACGTGGATGACGGCCAGGGCGATCCGCTGCGGAACGACAGCCGCTTCGGCGACCCGCAGTACCGCGCGGCCAAGAAAGACCTCATCGCCGCGCGGACCCTCGTTGAGACCGCCAGGGAAAGCCCCGCGACGGCGGCGCAGGACTACGAGAAGGCGGAGACGACGTTCGTCCGCGCCGCGGAGAAGTTCCTGGCGGTGCAGCCGTCGTCCAAAGCCTGGGAGCCGGCGCTGTACCAGGCGGGGGCCGCGTTCGCGCAGGCCGAGGAGTTGTGGGCTTCGGGGAAGATCGCGGCCAGGAGCGCCGAGTCTCGCACCGAGAAGAGCAAAGCTCTGGCCGCACGGGCGCTGGACGCTCTCGGGAGATACGAGGAGGTGGTGCGCGCCGCGGCGGCCACGTCCAACGAAGGCGAGGCTCGGGAGCAGCGGCTGCAGCTCCAGGGGCCGGTGGCAGCAGTTCATGCTCGAATCGCTGTCGCGCCGGTACATCATCGCCGCGGCGCAGGCGGAGAAGTCCAAGCTCGGCGAGGGCGCTATCGCGGGCTATCACCGGAAAGCCGCGCGCCTGCAGGAACAGCGGCTGAACGCGCTGCGGGACGCCGCGACGCTGGAAGACCACAGCCGCGTGTTCTACCTGTTCCACAAAGCCGGCGAAGCGCAAAAGGCCGTGGAGGTGGGCAAGCGGCTGCTCGATACGTTCGACGCCCGGCATCTGCCGGACGAGCCGAAGGTGTGGCAGGGACTGCTCGCAACAATGCTGGCCGCGATCAGGTACGCCGACCTGGCCACATGGGACCGCTGCAGGCAGGACCACCGTCTGCTCGTGGATTACATGTACGACCTACGGGACGGCGTGCCGGAGAACGATCCGGGGCGGACTCCGGACGACCGGTACAATGCGAACATGGAGAAGGCCGCGCGCCAGCTCGATTCCATCAAGCGGAACTACCCCGACTGCCAGACGCTGAACGCGAAGTTCGGCGAGGGCGGCAAAGCGTTCCTGACTGTCATCGAGGAGGAGATTGACTGCCGCCGGAAGATCGCGGCGGTGCGGCAGCTCGTGCCGTCGCTGGCCGTCGGCGTGGCCGAGGGAATGGCCGAGGCGAAGAACGAGGGCGGGGCGCGCAAGTATCGCGAGATCGCCAATGAAGAGATCAAGAAAGCGCTTGACCGCGACGGCGACCGCGTGGACCTGAAGCTGCTGAGCGCCAGGCTCGACATGCTGAACGGCAACTATGCCGCGGCGACCACGACGCTGCAGGAGATTCAGGTGAGCACGGACAGCGAGTCCGCTGAGTACTTCGACGCGTCCAAGCTGCTCTCGGAAGTGTGCGCTCGGCAGAAGCAATGGCGCGAGGCCGCCGATTACCCGGAGTTCCTCTGGCTGACGGTGGGGCGCCGAGGCATGGTGAGAGAACGCTGGCCGGACATCGAGACGTTCCTGAAGCGCTGCTACGCCAACGGCGTGCCCAGGCCCGCCGCGGTGCAGTTCAGGGACTGATGGGCCGTCGTTTCGCGCAATTGCCCACAGGCGGCGTTGACGTCGCTGCCGCGGGCTTGGCGCAGGTGCGCGACGATTCCCGCATCACGCAGAATGCCGAGGAACCGCAACTGCCGCTCGCGCGGCGGCGGCAGGAAGCTCGCCCCGGTGCTGTTGCCGCACGCCGTAGCGCTTGTTCAGCGGCACAAGGCGCGAGCGGGTCTCGTCGTCGGGCGCGTGGAGGGAGAGGGCGAGGTTCACGTTCAGGCCGGCCTCGGCGAGTTTCATGATCCCCGGCACGATGCCGACGGTTGAGACCGTGACCTGACGCCAGCCCAGCTCGCCCATGCCTCGCCCCGCAATGCGCTTGATGGCGGCGATGACGTTGTCCAGGTTCAGCAGCGGCTCGCCCATGCCCATGAACACCACGGTGGCCACGCGCCGGCGCGACGCCACGGCCTGCTCCCTGAGATGCAGGTACTGGTCCACGATCTCGCCCGCTTCGAGATTGCGTTCCAGGCCGCGCCGGGTGCTGGCGCAGAACGTGCAGCCCATGGCGCAGCCGATCTGCGAAGAGAGACAGCCGGCCGCGCGCTCGGCGAAGGGCGTCGGCATCAGGACCGTTTCGACGGCCCCGCCGCGCTCGAAGCCGAGCAGCAGCTTGATCGTTCCGTCGGCGCTCTCGCTGCGCGCCACGACGCGCGACCGGCGCTCAAGCGTGTTGTCGCGCAACCAGGCCAGCAGCGTGCGGCCGAGACGGAGACCGGCGAGGTCAACGTGGCCGGCGCCGTTGTAGAAGGCGCGGAGGATGCGGGCGGCCTGCGCGGGCTTGTGGCCGCAGCGCGCCAGTGCAGCTTCGAGGCTTTCGATGTCGAAATCAGTCAGCGCCTTCATGGGGGCAATGATATCCGCAATTCTGAATTATGAATTCTGAATTATGAATTCTGCAGTTGCGGAGACTTGTCCGGCGGCATCACGCATGGTACGCTGAATGAGCACTGGAACCCACGCCGCTGCTTGCACGGAAGAAGGAGGTGCCGATGCGAGCTCGAACCGCCGCTCTTCTGTTCTTCGTCCTGCTGCCGTGCCAAGGGGCGCGCGCGGGGCAGGCGCTGCCGCAGGGCTTTTCCGAGGTGGCCAAGGAGAAGCTCGATGGCCTGAAGCTGGTGCTCACCGATGCGAACTGTTCGCTCACCGCGCCGGCCGCGGATTGGAAGTGGCTGGTCTTCGACGCCAGCCAGGGCAAGAACTACATGTGCTTCAACCCGAAAACCGGCGCGGGCTTCACCGTATCGCTGGGGCGGCTGACAAACGACATTGACGCGCATACGCGCGACCAGGTGCTGGCCGCCGCGCGCCAGTCGGCGGCAGCCAGCGGGGCCAAGGTCGCGAACGAGAAGTACGAGCAGACGCAGACACCACTGCCGGGGAACACTTGGCGGCTGTACCACGACGTGCTATTCAAGCAGGGAGGCAAGATCGGCGTGATCCTGTACCTCGTGAAGACCGCCGACCACACCCTCGTGACGCTGCAGGACTCCACAACGACAGGCGCGGAATCAAAGACGTTCGCGCAATTCGTGGCGTCGCTGAAGCCGCTGAAGTAGCAGCACGCCCTTTGTGTATAACGACTCTTCTACCACGAAGAATGGGTTATGTCCGTGACACCTTCGGGTCCTTCGGGTCCTTCGTGATCTTCGTGGTTCCTTATTTCTTGATATCCGGGGACACCATACCTATCTCTTCCCCCGCTTCCCCTTCGAGATGAAGTGACGGCAGAAGATCTCAACCACGCGCCGCATGAGTGTACCGCGCTCCGCGCCGGCGTCCAGACGGTCAACAGTTGGGACTTGGGATTTGGAATCCGGCAGCAACACGCTAGAAGAGTGGCATGCGTACCTGGCTCGTTCTCGTCGCGGCCTGTCTGTGCGCGTGCCTTGGCGCACGCGGGCAGGACGTGCAACTGCAAGGGCTCACCGGCGGCAATTACCGGTTCAAGGATATCGGCGGGCAGTTGTACGCGCAGAGCTACCTCTCGAGTTACTCATATCCCTCAGCCACTGTCGTCGTCACGCTTGACCGCCCGGGCCTCACGTACCTTGCCGGCAGCGTCGCCGCGACAGGCTTGAAGCCGAATTTCGCGTACCAGATCAAGCTGACGGGGAACCCGTCGGCGAGCGGCATGACCGACGCTGACGACGCCACCAACGAGACACTGGGATTCCTCGGGCGCTGGTGGCGCATCAGCCCCAATCCCGCCAATTCCAACGACGCCGACTATATCGCGCACAAGGACATCCCGGGCTACGTGTTCGAAGGCTACGTGCTGATCGCGTTCTTCGTCACCGACGCGCAGGGCAGCGCCACCGTGCGCTTTGAAGGCAACAACAGCTTCCACGTGCTGTGGCGCACCGACCAGCGCCTGCAGGGCGCCAACGACGGGCCGGTGACACCCGTGACCATTCCCGATACGACCGGCAACCCGGCGTACGACGTGGCCGTCGCCGCGCGGTCCTACGGGTTGTACGGCGAGTGGGAACCGACACGCACAGTGCCGGGCACGCTGGAGATGCCGACGGGCCACTACCGCTGCCGCATGTTCCTCACGGAGGAGTCGTTCCACGACACGGGGGCGTTCGCGGGCCAGTGGGCCGTGGCCATGTCCGCGCCACTCGAATTCGATATCCCCACCGCCAACACGCCGCCGACGCCGCCGCTGCCACCACCAACGCCACCAACGCCGCCCGGGCAAACGCCATCCCGGCCGCTCACCATCGCCCGCCTCTACGCCGAACTCAACATGGCGCGCGGCCACCGCGACAGGGCGTGGGTGCGGGGCACTCTGGAACTGCCGGAGGGCCTCGAATTGGCCAATCTGGAAGTGCAGGTCAACGTGATGGGCGCGGCGCAAACGCTGGTGCTCAACAGCACAGGCGCCGCTCGAACTCGCGAGTGCCGGCTTGCGCTGGGCCAGCCGCGGGAAGGCAGCCGCACGGTGCCGTTCCGGCTGCACATTGGCAGCGCGGCGCTGGTGCTGCCGTCGAACACGTCGCAAGAGAAAACGGTGCAGGCCGACGTCAGCCTGAAACTCGGCGCTGAAGACTATGCCGGATCGGTCAAAGCGCGCCAGCGACTGGGGAGCCGCAGAGGAGTGCTCTCGTTCAATGCCAACCGCAAGACGAAATAGCGGGGCACGGCGGTCGCTGCAGACCCCCTCCCCGTACCCTCTCCCGCAAGGGCAGAGGGGGAACGATGGCTCTTCAGGTCGGGCGGTTTTCATCGCACAGACCATGAGCTTGGCAGCGTTGCTGGGCGCGGCGCTGTTGCCGGGCCTGATAGGGCGTGATGCCGCCGGAGCCGAAGAGGCTTCGCAGGAGAAGAAGATGCTGAACCTGACTCTTCGCAGCCGCACGGAAACCGCCAAAGGCAGCGGAGCTTACCAAGTCGTGGAAACCAGGACACAGTGGGACCCGAAGCGAACCGCGGCTGTAATCTGCGACATGTGGGACAAACACTGGTGCAAGGGCGCGACCAGCCGCGTCGCCGAGATGGCGCCGCGCATGAACGAGCTGGTCACGGAACTGCGCAACCGCGGCGTGCTCATCATCCACGCGCCCAGCGACACGTTGAAGTCGTACGCGGACCACCCCGGCCGCAAGCTCGCGCAGAGCGCTCCGAAAGTCGCGACCAAGACGCCGCTGCAGGGCTGGGTGGGGCTCACCCCCGCTCGTGAAGCGCCGCTGCCCATTGACGATTCCGACGGCGGCTGCGGATGCGCGCCAACGTGCGCGCAGGGCGGGCCGTGGCGGAAACAGATCGAGACCATCCAGATCAAGGACGGCGATGCGATCACGGACAGCGCGGAAGCGTTCTACCTGATGAAGCAGCGCGGCATCACGAATGTCATCGTGATGGGCGTGCACCTCAACATGTGCGTGCTGGGGCGGCCGTTCTCGATCCGGCAGATGGTGCTGCAAGGACAGAATGTCGTGCTGGTGCGCGACCTGACGGACACGATGTACAACCCGCGCATGCGGCCGCAGGTGGACCACTTCGCGGGGACGGACCTCGTGGTCGAGCACATCGAGAAATACTGGTGCCCGAGCATGACCAGCGACCAGCTCATCGGCGGCATGCCGTTCCGCTTCGCGGCTGACAAGCGGCCGCCGTCGAAGACGGACATCGCACCGAAGTAGCGCGGGGGTTCAGGGCTCAGCGAAGGGCCGGATGCAGAAATCCAGGTTCGGCGAAGAAAGGCAACCATGCGCTTAGAAGGCAAAGCTTGTCTCATCACGGGTGGCACACGAGGCATCGGCGCGGCAACGGCCGTGGCGCTGGCCGAACAGGGCGCGGCGCTGGCTCTGGCAGCGCGGCACGTGGACAACGACGCGCAGCAGACGCGCTGCCGCATCGAGGCGCTCGGCCGCAAATGCGTGCTGATCCCGGCGGACCTCGCCAAGCCGGAGGACGCCAGGCGCTGCGTCCATGAGACCGCGCGGCAGCTCGGCTCCGTGGACGTCCTCGTGCACGCCGCCGGCGGACCTGTGAACGGCGGGCTCTTCGACCTCACCCCGGAGACGTGGCAGGCGGCGTTCGACGTGCATGTGCACGCCGTCTTCCACCTGTGCCGCGCGGCGATTCCGTTCATGCAGAAGAAGAAGGAGGGCGCGATCGTCCTGATCTCGTCCGCCGCGGGCATTCGCGCCCTCAAGACCAACATCGCGTACCAGGCGGTGAAAGGCGCGCTGCCGCAGCTCACGCGCGCGCTGGCCTTCGAGTTCGCCGGCGACAACATCCGCGTGAACTGCGTGGCGCCGGGAGTGATCCGCACGGCGTTCCACGCGAAGATGCCGCCGGAAGTGAAGAAGAACAACCTCGAGAACCGCATTCCGCTACACCGCGAAGGCACGCCCGAACAGGTCGCGGCGCTCATCCGCGAACTGATCGCGAACGATTACATCACCGGCGAGACCATGGCGGTGGACGGTGGCCTGACGATGAGGATATGCTGAAGGCGCACAATTGCCGCCATGGCGTCCTGGCAGGCGGAGCCATCCGTGCGCAGCCCGTGCTTCGTGAGGAACTCAGACAGAGACACCAGGGCTTGCGCGTCGGCTTCGGCGTCGGCCGCAGCCCAGGCATCTTCACGCGGGAGCGATCGCGTGTTCTGCGCTGGCGCCACATGAACCTGGCGGCGCTTGCGGCGTGGCGCGGCGGACGGGTCTGGGGTCTTCGCGCGTCTTTCGGCAGTCAGTCCCATGGTGCTCAGTTCCTCCCGATCATGCTTTCCCGAACGTCTCGATATGGAAGCGTAGGACAGATCACCCCCTATCACAACGGCACATGGTATTCCGTAACTCTACTGTAACCGTTTTTCCTGAAGTTTCCTGGAAGGTATGACGAACCTCGTATGTGTGGGGGCGTGGAGGAGGCATGGTCATGTCCCTGCTCGAAACGCCCGCGGCGCAAGCCCTG
>JAPLOD010000467.1 GCA_026692735.1 Planctomycetota bacterium
ATCTGCCGCCGAGATCGCCAGCCAAGTCAGCAGCGTCTTGCGCCGCACCGAAGAGGATCGCATCTACGCTTGGCACCAGCACACTCGAGGTTACCCTCCCTCTCGTCGCCTTGGCTGCGACATGAAACGGTTACAGTAGAGGTAAGCAGGCGATGGTCAATGGGGCGTTGAGGAACGCCACGGCCCGCCACAGCGAAGGTCTGCTCGCCGGCCGCAGACCCCTACTTCAGTTCCTTGACATAGATGTTCCTGAACCACAGCGTGCTGCCGTGGTGCTGCAGCTCAATCTGGCCGGTCGGGTAGATGGGCTTGCCGCGCTCCCAGTAGTTCTCCATCGTCACATTGTCCACGACGAGCTCTTCGTTCAGCCAGACCCACACCTTCTCGCCAATCATCTTGATGTGGAAGCGGTTCCACTGCTCCGGCGGGTTGTCCACGTTCTTCAGCGGGTTGCTGGGATTCTTCTGGTTGTTGTAGAGACCGCCGGAGCCGACGCGGTTCTGCCAGATCTGCACCTGCGGGGAGCCGCGGATGTAGATGCCGCTGTCGCCGCCCGCGTGAATCTTCCAGTCCACGTACATTTCGAAATCGCCGTAGTCCTTCGCGGTGCAGAGACTGTTGTTCTTGCCGTCGTAGACGATGAACCCATCCTCCACTTTCCAGTGCTTGAGCGCCTCTTCGGTGGCCTTCTTCTCGGCGGCGGCAAGCGCTTCCGGCGTCATCTTGGCGCGCTTGGGGGGATCGGCCACGAGGCCCTTCCAGCCGGTGAGGTCCTTGCCGTTGAAGAGCGCGACGAAGCCTTCGGGCGGAACGTTGTGCGGGCCGGCGTCGTACGAATGGGCCATCGGCTTGGCAGTGGGGCCGCCGGCATCGGCCTTCGGCGTGGCCGGCGCCTCGGCGCCAGCGCATACCGGGCAGAGGAGAAACAACGCACCACAAAGACCCACCACGGACAATCTGTTCTTCATCGCAGCAGCCCTCCTTTGGGTTGTTTGCCTTGTGCGTAAACCTTGATCTCCGCCAAATGCACGGCCTGGTTGGCGCTGTGCTTCAGGATGTTGATGCGCACAAAGCGCGCCTCGACAGGATCGAACTTACTGAGCACGCCGTCGGCTGTCGCGGGCGCGGTGTTCTTGCTCATGTCCACGACCTTCTTGTATTCCTTCTGGTCCGCGGACACTTCGACGTTGTACTGATAGTAGCGGCCGCCATCGTGGTAGAAGAAGACGTGGACGGCTTCAAGCTTCTCGGGCTTCTGTAGGTCCACTTCCAGCCAGCACGGCCACTTCTGCCCGAACCACGCGGCGTCGTTATCGGTGTTGCCATCCACGGCCTTCTCGGGAACGTTATTGCCTTCGGGACCGACGGATGCCTTGACGGGCTTGTTCAGAGCGAGATTGGCTTCTCCCGGCAGCGCCGCGCGAGCCGCGGCGGGCAGGCAGTCCGCGGCCTTCTTGCGCAGAGCGGGGCTGCCCGCGGTCGCGGCGGCTTTGGCGAGAAGTTCGGTGAGACCGGGGCCCTGCAGGGCCTTGCCGCCATCGTCAGTAGGGCAGATGATGGTGATGACTGCGGCGGCGGCTTCGGTCTTGACGGCATCGTCGTCCAGACAGGTGCCGGCGAGTGTTGCCGCGTCGGCGTGGCGGACGTTGCTCAGGCCACCCAGCACAAGCTTCTTGTCATCGGCGGATTGAGCGGCGGCCATGGCCTGCTTGAGCATGCCCACGGTCTGTTCGACCGGGCGCGTGTTGGGCAACGCGACCAGCCGCACGTAACCGCGCAGGGCCAGGACGCGCTGGACCGTCTCTTTTGCGTCGCGAGCCAGGCTGAGCAGCGCGGGCGCGGCCGAAGCGTCGCACCAGTCGCCGAGAGCGCGCAGGCCGGCCTCGCGCAGCGCGGCGTCACTACTCTTGGCATCGGCGAGCACGGCCTGAAGGGCCGGATCGCCGCCGAGACGGGCGAGGACCTTGAGCAGTTCGGCGCGCGCCTCGCCCTTGGCGTTCGGCAAAGCGGCGAGGACGGGCGCGGCGGGGTTGTCGGCTTTGCGGCATGCGGCCAAGGCGGCCTTGGCCAGTTCGGCGCGCTGCCCGGCATCGGTGGCCGCCAGCAGCATGTCGAGCAGGCGCGGCGCTTCCTTGGCGCTCACGACCGCGGAGAGCGCACGCAGCGCAGCCATGGCGACACTCGCCTCTTTGTCGTTCGCGGCTTCCAGCACCACGGCGACCTGGTCGGTCGCGCCGCGCGCGCCGAGGATTTCCAGCAGCGTGGCTTTGGCCGCGGGAGAGGCTTTGGCGGCCGCGGCGCCCACCGCCGCGGTGAGGCCTTCGCCCTTGATGGCCATGAGCGCTTCCTTGGCGGCCTGCATCTCGTCGCCCTGGCCGGCACCCATCACGGCCAGCAACGGAGCGACGGCTTCGCCGCCGCCCAGGACGGACACGGCGGGAATGGCGGCTAGACGAACGGCCTTGTCGTCATCCTTGAGCGCCTGCAGGACGGCCGGCAACGCAGCCTTGTCGCCGCGGCGGCCCAGCATGCGGACGATGGTGACGCGGGTTTCCGGCGCGCCGCCTTTGAGCCTGGTCACGAGCTGGTTGAGCGCCTCCGCGCCCTCCATCTTCTCCATAAGCTGCAGGGCGGTATCGCGAATCTTGCTGTCCTTGCTATCCACCGCGGAGAGGACATCGGGCAGCGCGCCGGCGCCGAGCGCGCCCGCGAGCGCCGACAGGCCGGCGCAGACGACGTTGCTTTCGCGCGGCCCGGTGCGGGCGGCGATGAGCGCGCGGCAGATCCTGGCGCAGGCGGCCTTGTCGCCGGCTTCGGCGAGGCGGGTGGCAAGCAGGAGGTAATTCCGGGTGCCGACGCCGCGCTCATAGATACCTTTGGACTCGGCGGCCTTGGCCAGAGCGTCAACCGCCGAGGCGTCGCCGATATTGGCCAGAGCGAACCACGCGGTCTGGCGCAGGGCGGTGTCGTCGGCGGTGGCGTGAGGCAGAATCGCGCGCGCGACGGATTTCTCGCGCAGCTCGCCGAGAGCGCGGACGACCGTGACGAGGTTCTTGCCCTTGGCGTCAGGCAGCGCCTTGGCCAGCGCGGCGGCGGCGTCGGGCGTGCGGACGACGAGCAGGGCCTGCGTGGCCGGCTCGCAGAGCACCTCGTCCGAAAGGAAGCCGCTCAACGGCGCGACAGAGGCGTTCTTGCCCACGACCCTGAGCTGGTCAATCAGGAACGTCTTGGACTCCGGCCCCGGGGCGCCGGCGATGGCTTCGAGGATGGCGCTCTCAACCATCTGGCGCTCGGCCTCGGCATCGGGGCGCATGGCATGCCGCGCGACGCCATGCAGGGCGAAGCGCGCCTTGGAGTCGTCGGTCTTGCCCGCCTCGGCGAGCATGCCGCAGACTTCCTTGACGCCGGCGGGGCCGAGCTTGACCAGTTCCGCGACCAGAGCCTGGCCTTCGGCGGGGGTCTTGGCGGGCATCTTGGTTACAGTGTCGGCCGCGCCGGCGGCGAAGAGTGTGCCGCAGCCTATGGCCAGCACGATGATGGCCGCATACCGCAGGCCGTTCATTTTGCATTTTGAATTTTTCATTTTGAATCGTCCTTTACAGGTGCCAGGGGGCACGCATGGGCTGTTCAACCAGGCGGTTGGCTTCCTCGTCCTTCCCGAAACGCATTGTGACGGGGTCGAACTGCAGCTTGCGGCCGGTGCGGATGGCCGCGTTGGCGAGGTTGATGAGCGTGCAACTGCGGTGTCCGTTTAGTTCGTTGAGGCCGAACTTCTGGCGCGTGCGGATGGAAACGTTGAAATCGCTGACCTGGGGCGGCGGATCGGGGAGGAACTTGACCTTGGCGGCGA
>JAPLOD010000468.1 GCA_026692735.1 Planctomycetota bacterium
CCTTCGGCGATGGCCCGCAGCCATGCGTCAGCCTGGAAGTGCTGCGGCGGCTGCCGGCGCTGCTGGAACACGGCCGGCCGCTGCGGCTGACTGTCTTCGATGACGAGGTGCTCGGGATTGAGGACGCCGGGAAGCGCGGACAGCTCGCCCTGGGCGTGGCCATTGACGTGGGCACCACGACGGTGGTCGTCCGCCTGCTTGATCTTGTGACCGGCGAACAGTTGGCACTGGCCGGCACCCGCAATAAGCAGGCCAGCCAGGGCGCGAATGTCATCAGCCGCATTGCGCTGGGCTCCACCCCCCGCGGCCTGGACCTGCTGCAGGAACTGGTCGTTAAGAAGACGATCTTGCCGCTGATCGAGAAGTGCATGGCGCAGGCCAATCTGCACGGCGTCCCGATCCGGCGTGCGGCTGTGGGCGGCAACACCTGCATGGTGCATCTGCTCCTGGGACTGTCGCCGAAAGGCCTGGGGACCGTGCCCTTCAACGCGGTGAGTCTGGCGCCGGCGCCGGTCCCCGGTGCAGCCCTGGGCTTGCCTGTGGAACGGGTGGAATGCATTCCCGCCGCCGGCGGGTACATCGGCGGAGACGTCGTGGGCGGCATGTACGTCGTCGGCCTGGACCGCGAAGGCCCGCCCGAGATGCTCATTGATGTGGGCACGAACAGCGAGATCCTGTTGCGTGTTGGGGGACAGTTGTACGGGGCTTCGGCGGCGGCGGGGCCGGCCTTTGAGGGCGGCGGGCTTGCCAGCGGCGGCCCGGCCACGGCCAACGCGATTGCGCACCTCCGGTACACGGGGAAGGGCTTCACACACGAGACCTGCGGCAAGGCCGCGCCGACGCACGTCTGCGGCAGCGCGTACGTTGATTTCCTGGCCGAAGGACGCAAGCACGGCTTCCTGTTGGAGCACGGTCGTTTCGCGCCTGAGTTCCCCTATGCAGAGCAGTTCAAGCAGCCCGCGGAGAACGGCCAGAAGGCTCGCGTGGGACGGCGCTGCCACGTGGCCAAGGGTGTGACGATTGACGACCACGACGTCAGCCTGCTGCTGCAGGCCAAGGCGGCCACACTGGCGGGCGCGCTCATCCTTCTGCGCAAGGCGGGCGTGACGCCGCAGGATCTGCACGCCCTGCACGTGGCGGGGGGGTTCGGGCGGCATCTCGACCCGGCTCACGCGTTGCGCATCGGCTTGCTGCCGCCGGTGCCTCTGGAACGGATCAAGGTCGCTGGCAACACGTCGCTGGCGGCGGCGTCGAGCACGCTGCTGAACGCTCACGCCACCCAGGAGATCCGCGCCCTGGCGCGGCGGGTGCAGGTCGTCGAGCTGAACCTGGAGCCGGACTTCCAGGACTGCTTCATCAACGCGCTCAGCATGCCATAGCGGTGCGACCGTTTGGAACCGCGGATAAACGCGGATGAACGCGAGTGACGGGTGACGGGTGATGAGTCAATCGCCAAGAGCTAAGAGCCAAGAGCCTCTACCATTACTGCGTCGGCGTTCATCTGCGTGCATCCGCGGTTTCATTCCGGGCACGCCTCCGCGTCTCATTCTTCATCGGGCGTGTCTTTGGGTGCGCCGGCCTTGCTCAAGCGCGCGCCAATCTCGTTCGGCCAGTCCACGCTGCCGGGCAGCTCATAGACGGAGAACCCCGGAGGGGCGTTGGGCAGCAGGCGCTCCAGGCGCCACGTCCTGATGGACTCAGGTGTGGCCACCAGGACGCGCTTGGGCGCGTTGGGGCCTGTCTGGCCCATGGGCTCCTCGGAGAGGCTCTTCACAGTCAGCACGGGACGCTCCAGGTAGAAGATGAGCATCGGCTCGGACGAACCGGTGCCGTACACTCTTGTCTCCTTGCCGGCGCCATCTATCCCCGCTCTCAACTGGGCGGCGTTGGTGTAGAGTGGGAGCGCGGTCCTGCTCTTCTCCGCGCGATACCAGCTCCACGCCAGCAAGCCGCAGTACGCCGGCACACTGATCAGTATGGCGGCGTGAAGAATCCTCCCCCTGCGGATCTGCCTGGCGGACCACAACAGGAAGCCGGCGACGGCCAGACCGGCCCCGCAGCTCATTGTCCAGGTGATGCTCTGCAGGAACCGGCGGCTTGTGGCGGCCTCTTCGTGAGTCAGGTTCAGGAACCGCACCCAGAAGGGCTCGCCCGCCATGGCGATGCCGCAGATAAGCCCCAGCGCACCCACGCAGCAGGCCAGTATTGTCTCGCCGCGCCCTTTCGCTTCGGTGAACCGACTGAGGACGTATCCGGCAAGCAGGGCGCCGGCGGGGAACAATGGCAGGAGGTAATACCATTGCTGCTTGGGCTGGGAGTAGAATGCCAGAAACCCCAGGCCAAAGGACAGGACGAGGAAACGGAGAACCACGCGGGGGTTGACGCCGGTTCCCGGCCCTTGGGGAATCGCCTGGCCGTCCGCGCGGCCCCGCTTCAGGAGAGTCAACGGCCAGGCCGCCAGCACCAGCGCTGTCCACGGCAGGAACCCGAGCGCCAGCTTCTCGAAGTAGTAGGTCAGGGGCCTCATCGGGCGGTGGCCGACGGCTTCGGTGGCGTAGATGACCAGATGCACGACTCTGCGGCAGGCGCCCGGCAGTTTCCCTTCCAGTAGTATGAACCACGGCGCCACCACGGCCGCGGCAACAAGAAAGCCCAGAGCGAACAACAGGACTTTGCGCCGGTCGAACGTGCGCCAGATGCCGGCTTCGATAAGCAGCGGGAGGCCTGTCAGCACGGCAGGGATGTACCATTTCGTGAGGACGCCCAGGCCGAGGCACAGCCCGAAGCCGGCCGCCGGGATGATCCCCGGCCGCTGCGCGCCGACGATCCACGCCGCGCAGCACACCATTCCCGCGCAGCAGAATGCCAGTGTCGCATCGCAGTGACCCAGTTGTGCGAAGTACCCCGGCATGATGGAGGTGCCGATGATAAGGCCGGCGAGGACGCCGGCGGTGCGGCCGAAGACGGCCGTGCCGTACAGCGTGATCAGGAACACGGTGAGCGCGCCGAACAGCGCTGACGGAATCTGCACGGCCTGGCACATAACGGGAACGCTGAGGTCCTTGCCGCCGCCGACGTGTTCTCCCTCTCCCCTTGCGGGAGAGGGTAGGGTGAGGGGGCCGCTCGCGCGCGCTGCGATGGCCGTCAGCCAATACGGCAGCGGAGGCTTGATGAGTCGTTCCTTGCCGCCCAGCGTGGGGACGACGTACTCGCCGTTCTGGATCATCTCGCGCGCGACGATGGCGATGCGCAGCTCAGGCGTTTCGGTGAGCAGCCTGCCGGATCGTGCCGGCAGCAGGTACAGAAGCAGCGCGGCCAGAGCCAGCACGCCCGCGATGCGCAGGTCTACAGGCCGAAGGGCGAACTGATCCACGGGGGCTCCAGGGCTCGTCAGCGCAGCGCAGGCGTCCCGCGCCGGCATGCCGGCCGGAGAGCAGCGCTACGGTCACCCCGTATTCTGGAGGGATGCGCAGGGTTTTCAACTGCGCTTGCGGGGAACGATTGCCTGCACAGCCGTACGGCGCCTCATGACGCAACAAAGCATTCCAGCCGAGACACAACCACGCAGAGTGCGCTGCTCTGCTGTTCGGTGACATGAAAGTCATTATTGGGAAACTACTTAGATGATCCACGAGGAATTCCCGTGTACTCTCTTGACATATCATAACGTTCATGATACGTATTGAGAAGTGCACTTTGGCAAAGGAGGAGGACCCGATGAAAGATAAGACACGACGAACGGCCGGAGACCGCAAGAGCGGCGGCGCAAGCAGGGAGCAACGTTCCGCCAGCCTGGACGCGTTGCGGGAGGGGCTGCTGGACATGGCGCAGGCCATCGCCATGCTCAAGACCAGCCGCCCGACCTTCTACCGCTGGGTGCGGGAAGGCAAGCTGAAGGGGCTGAAGGTGGGCCGCCAGTGGCGCTTCCGGCGCGAGGATGTCGAACGGTTTCTGAAAGGTGAGGAGCCGCGTATTGAGCTGCCCGTGGACATCGCGCCGTTGCTCGGCGGGTTGCGTGAACAGTGCGTCAAGGCCGGCGGGCCCGAGGGCGTGCCGGCCGGGACCGGCGCGGCGGCCGCTGTGGAGTTGATGATTGTTCTGGGCCATCGCCTGGGGGCGAGCGACGTGCACCTCGAACCCGTCATGGCTCCCACGGGTGGAGCGAAATCGGTGCGGGTCCGCTGCCGCGTGGACGGCTCTCTACGCACGGTGGCCGAAACGGACATCCGCCTGCTGCCGGCACTCGTGGAGCGGTGGAAGACGCTGGCGGCCTGCAACGTTCACGAGAAAGAGCGGCCCCAGGACGGGACGGTAACGCTGGAAGTGGAAGGTCCGGCAGGCAAACAATCCGTCCGCCATAACGTCTGCTTCCTGCCGACGGCCATGGGTGAGTCGCTGGTGGCGCGTATCCTGCCCGGCGCTGAGTGGCTGCGGACGTTCGACAAAATGGAGTTCTCACCCACGGACAAGGCGCGGGTAACCAAGGCGCTCGGCCTGCCGTACGGACTGCTGGTCTTCTCCGGACCCGTGGGCAGCGGCAAGAGCACCGTGATGTACTCGTGCCTCGGGCAAATGGTGCAGCCGCAAGTCAAACTGTTCGACATCCAGGACCCGATCTACCTGTACCTGCCGGGGGTGCAGCAGGTTCAGGTGCGTGCAAACACGAACTTTGATTTCCCCGCGGCCATCAAGGCCGTCATGCGCTGCGATCCGGATATTATCGCCGTCGGGGAGGTGCGCGACACCACCACGCTCAAGTTGACGTTGGATGCGGCGCTGTCGGGTCACCTGGTTCTCACGCAGATGCACTCCGACGAGGCTGTCCGAGTCCTGCAGCAACTCGTGGAACTGGGCGGCGACCCGTTCGTGGTTTGCGAGACGACCAAGCTTGTCGTCGGCCAGCGGCTCGTCCGCAAGCTCTGCAAGGAATGCAGCGTCGCCAAGGAGCCTTCGGCGGAGATGCTCGCCAAAGTCATGGAACTGGCGCGCGCGGGCGGATTGGCTTGGGAAGCCTTGCCCAGTCCGCAACAGTTCCGGGTGCCTGTGGGATGCGCCAAATGCAGCGGCGGTTTCCGCGGCCGCACTACCGTCGCCGAGACGCTCGAAGTCACGCCCGCGCTGGCCGCAGTGCTGCGGCGGGGCTCAGGAATTGAAGAGCTTCGCGCGCTCGCCATCCGCCAAGGCATGACCACGATGGTAGCCGATGGCATCCGCAAGGCCGCCGCGGGCATAACCTCGCTGAAGGAGGTCCTAGGCGTCTGCATGCAGGCTTAAGTGCCGTACCGTAGGGCGGGTTGCCGACCCGCCCTACGGCCGCTATACAGACATAAGTACATTTGAGCACGTACGTTGTACAATATACGTGTGGACTAGGTCGGCATATTCCAAGAGAAAACCATTGACATTCTCTACTTACTCGATAGACCTAGTGTTGACATCCGGCACTGGTGTGGCGGCAGGTGGGGTTGGTGTCTCTCACGAGGGTCTTGGTATGACAGCCAGACTGCCCGCGGTCTTGCTCCTGGCGACTGTGTTTCTCATGGCCGGATGCGGGACCAGTCAGACGAGCGTGCCGGTGCCAGGCGGAAAGGCAGTGCCGGCGCAGGTGCGGCTTGGCTATTTCGCCAACGTGACACATGCGCAGGCGCTGATCGGCGTCTCGCGAGGCGACTTCCAGAAGGCGCTCGGCAACGTCCCGCTGAAGACCATGACGTTTAACGCCGGGCCATCCGCCGTGGAAGCCATGTTCGCCGAAGAGTTGGACATCACCTATATCGGCCCCAGCCCGGCGCTGAACGCCTATGTGAAGAGCCGCGGCCAGGCGGTGCGCATCGTCAGCGGCGTGGCGGCCAACGGCGTCGTGATCGTGGCGCGCAAGGACAGCGGCATCGGCAAACTGGAGGACCTGACGGGCAAGCGCATCGCGACGCCGCAACTGGGCAACACCCAGGACGTGTCGGCACGGCATTTCATCACCGGCGTGCTGAAGCAGCCGCTGAAGGAGAAGGGCGGCACGACGGAGATACAGCCCATCGCGAACGCCGAGCAGCTCGGGCTTTTCAGGTCAGGACAG
>JAPLOD010000469.1 GCA_026692735.1 Planctomycetota bacterium
GCCGTTGTAGACATCCGCCATGAAGAACTGGCCGGGCGCCACGGCATTATTGCCGTGCGCCGGCGCGGCCGAATACTCAGCGACCATCGTATTGGTGAGCACGGGAGGCGGCGCGGCCGGGCGGAAGACCGTCGGGCACATGCTGCCGAAGCGCGGGTCCAGGTGCAGGATCTCGCGGTTCCCGAAGCGGTCTATGACGTACAGCGCAAAACGGTCGCGCGGCGCGTGCGAACAGAGGAAGTAGTCGCGTGCCAGGGGGACAGGGTCGCGGAAGCATTCGTCGTTGGGCCACATCCCCGGCCAGGGGACTTCCGGCGTCAGGCTGGCGATGGCCTTGGGGTTGAAGCGCCCCTGCGCCGGATCCACGAGCGCGATCGGGCCGTTGAGGTCGCCGAAGTGCGAGATCAGCGTGCAGCAGAACTCCGTTGTGCCGGGGACCTCGTGGCCGTTGGCGTAGCCGTTCGGCTGGATGATAGTGTTGCCGAAGACCAGTTCCGGCTTGGTGCCGTCCGGCCGGATGCTCCACAGCGTATGGCCGAAATCGGCGCCTTTGTCCTGGTATTCGGAGCGCGTCCAGATGATCCGCCCGTCGCTCATCACCGACGGCGCCCATTCCGTGAGGTTCGCATACGACAAGGGCCGCATGTTCTGGCCATCGGCATCCATGCGGAAGAGCACCGCGGCCTGCGGCCGCCAGCACAGGAAGCGCGCGTGGCAGCGCGTGGACATGAACGCCAGTCCGCCATCGGGCAGCGGACAAGGGTAGTAGTCGTTGAACGGCCCGTCCGTGATCGGCTTCGCGCCGCTGCCATCGGCGTTCACGCTCCACACGTGGTAGTACGCGTCAGCGCCCGGGCGGTAGCCGAAGTAGACCTTGCTTGCATCGCTGCCGGCCATCGGATCGCGCGCGATGCCGCGTCCCGCTGCGAACAGTGCCGTCGTCTTCGCCTCACCGGGCTCGAAGCGCCCATCGCGGCGCGGGATGTCCAGCACATACACGCCGCCGCCGGCACGCAGGTTCGCGTCCAGCAGGTCGCTGTAGTTGTGCGAAGGCTCGAACGGATACCGCTTGACGAACAGGAGCCGGGCCATCGGTTCCAGGTCCGGATCGCGGAAGAACAGCGTCCTGTGCGCCTGCCGCGCCTCGAAGAACGCCTCCCGCTCGGCGGCGGGATCGGGCTTCTCCGCCGCCAGCAGTGCGGCGTGCCGTTGCCGCAGCTTCTCCAGTTTGCCGCGTTCCTGGGCGACGTCCAGGCCCTTGGCGGCGAAGCGGTCGAGCATTTCCCCCATCTGCGACAAGGTTCGCTCGACAGGATCGTAGCGGAAGAGCTGCAGGGCGTACGAGACGCGGTCCGCCTCCACCGTCAGCGTATGTTCAGGGCCGATGGGGCCGCGAGCCGGCAGCGCGACGATCTTCGATTCGCCCGGGGCCAGCGTCAGCCCATCCGCAAGCCCCGGCGCCTCGCCCTGCACGCGCACCGGCTCGCCGCCCGGCGCAGCGGCCAGGCGCACACGGAAGACGCCGCCGACGCAGGGGAGTTGCTCGGCGATGGCCAATCGCGAGAAGACGAAGTTCACGGCCCGGCCCGCATTCGCCGTGTGCCTGCCGCCCATTCCGAGCCCCACGCGGAGGCCCTGCTTCCGGCAGTCGGGGAACCATTCCAGCGGCAATCGGACTTCGAAACATGTGAGCGTCTTGTCGCACGCGCCATCCAGCGGCATCGTCCGCCGCGTGCCATCGCACGTGTTGAACACCAGGCCCTTGTCGGTCCACGTCACGACGCCGCAGCCCTTGCCGTCGGCTGCCGAGACCACGGCTACGTGGCTGCTCAGCAGACGGTTTATGCGGATGCCCAGGAACAGATCGCCGTCTTTCCAGCCGGCCTGGACCGCGCACTCCACGAGAGGCCCACGGGCAAAGTCATAGGGATCGGCCACGCGCGCCACGCCGCGCGATGCCTCGGCCCAGCAGGGGTCATCCAGTGAGCCGTCCAGCGTTGGCGCGCCGGTCAGCGGCGGCAGCGGCAGCAGATCGTCGCCCACATGCCGCGGGTATTCCTTCACGCGGCCGTTGTACGGCACCAGGCGCGAGCTCATGTCCGCGCGCCCGTACGTCTTCAGCCACGCGTGCTCTTCGCCCAGCAGAGCATAGCGGAGCACCTCCTCGATCTGAGGCCGGCTCGCCGCCGTATCGGCGACCGGAAGACGGCCGATCTTGTCGGGCGGCAGCGGCTCCCGTTGCCCAAAGACCTCAAGCTCGTCAATGCGGGCGTTGCCGGTGTTCGTCGCGCCGATGGCGATCCGCACCCAGCGGGCCTGCACAGGCTTGAACGTGAACTCCTGCCGCGTGCGGACCGCTGCGCCATCGGTCTGCGTGTGGGCTGCCTTCCAGGTGGGAGCCGCGCTGTCCTTGTTGTACTCCGTGGCGGTGAGAATGGAGAACGTCGTCGCGGCGCGATCGGCGTACTGGCCTGAAGAATCGCTGCCCAAGGCGACGCGATAGACCCAGTAGGCGTCGCCCAGGTCAACCTCCGCCCAGGAAGGATCGGAGTCGCTGATCCAACTGTGGCTGTTGCCGGCAAGCCCGTCGTTGAGGTGCTCGACCTGGTGGATCGCGTGGCCCGGCAGCAACGACGATGCCGCTGCTTTGGCTTTGGGGTTGAGCGCCAGGTTGGAGAAGCCGAACTCGTCCTGGCGTGGGACCGGTACCACGGGCCTCGCGCCCGTGCCGGCCGTTCGTGGTACCACGGGCGTCCCGCCCGTGCCGGCGGATTGCGGCGCCGGCGGCGGTGGAGGCGGCGGCACGCTGGCGGAGAAACCCGCGGGTCGCCGTGTGCCACTGGAAGCGGCTGCGGCACCGCCGCCTTGCCCGGCAGTGCTCGCGGCCTTGGCAGCGACCTTGGCCACGGTGGTCCATTGCGTGCCGTCGAGAGAGAGCTGCACGTCGAAGTTGGCGGGCACTCGGTCCGTGAATCGTCCTTCGCGGTCTCGCGAGAAAACGACCTTCGCCACCTTGGCGGCTGCCGGCAGCTTGATCTGCGCCCACTCCTCGCCGGTCGTGGCCGCGACCCAACTGCAGTCGTTGCCGTAGCAGCCGTCGTTGAGATGCGCGATAGCGTGTTCCGTATAGCCGGGAAGACACGACGACGCGGAGGCTTCGGCGCCATGTTTTGCGAGCGCCAGGTTGCGTGCGCCGTCAGGCCCGAAGACCTCCAGTTCGTCAATGCACGGTTCCGAGGAAGAGCCGGCGTGGATCGCGAAACGGATAAACCGCGCGTCCGCCGGCGGGAATTCCACCGCGTTCGGCTTGCACGGCTCAACCACCAACGAGGCGGCGAAGGCCATTCCACAACACAGCGGACCGCACACGACCAAGGCGCGAAGAAGACGCATGCGCATTCTGCTCCATCCTTGTCCAGCCAGCCACCGGGTGCCACGGCATTATTGCCGTGCGCCGGCCACGTCCGCGACCAGGTCGCGAGAGCGGCTGGCTGAGGCGGCAAAGGTACTCGGCCTCCATACGTCATCTACACCGGCTTGTGCCGCGAACGGGCAAGCCCAATCGTAGCGCAAGTCGCCAACCTGCGCCACCGGTTGTGAGGGTGCCACGGCATCCTTGCCGTGCACCAAGAGAGGCCCCGGCCGCTGCCAGTAAGTGCCGCGCGGTCTGACTCCGCCGGGGCCGGCCCGGCTTGCCAGCGAGAACGACGGGTTGTGCTTACAGGCCCCCGAGGGCCCGGCGCTCGGTCCGGGCAGGTCCCGGCGCCGGTTCGATGACAGCGGCAACAAGCAGGTACTTACCTTTGTTGCGGAGCTTGCCCTGCAGGGCGATCTTCTTGCCGTCGTAGCGCGCGAGAGTCTTGGCGAGGTCTTCCTTCTCCACCTTCACGAGGTACGTCCTGTTCGGCTGCTTGTCGCGTTCATCGCCCACGAACGTGCCCACAACAGCGGAGTTCTCCTTGTCGGCTTGCAGCAGGAACAGACCGTGGAATTCCAGTTGCCGGGTGCGGATTTTCTGGGCCAGGTCGAGCGCCTGGTCCTCGGCGTCTTCGCGGGCGGCTTCCTTCGCTTCGTCTTCGCGTTCCTTCTGTTTCTCCTGGGCGGTCTGCGCGCCGTACGCGGGCGCCAGGCCGGCAAGGGTGGTAATGAGGGCGAGGACCAGCAGGGAAAGCGTCCAGTCCATGCGCGGAAGATGCCTGTTCATGGGGCCAGCCCTTTCAGCTCTGCCTACTCAGACACCTCGCGGAACGCACGTATCCGCGGCGGGGTGATGTAGGTGATCGAGATATCATCAAACACCGGTGTGTCCAGCAGGTACTGTTTCTCCGGATCCACACAAGGCTGGCCGTCAACGTCAGCGATGCCGCCGCCCGGATTCACGAGCGGGTCAACGGGGTAGCGGAAGCGCACGCGGTACCGGAGCTCGTGCGAGAACACGTTCACGGGCTTCTCCAGAGTACCCAGGACATTGAGGTCCGAGGGGTCCACGAATCTCTGCAACACCTTCTCATCGCCGCTCTCGTTGACCCCATCCGCGTCACGCAGCAGCTCCACCTCAACGCCGCGGCTGGCGTATACCAGACCGGCCCTGTAGCGGGTCGGGGGCGGCCTGTTGACACCGTACGCCGACGTGTCAGTCTCATCGTTGTACTTGACGTAGTCGAACGGGCCCTTGAACGGCGTCGGCACCGTCTGCTGGGTGGTGCGGTCGTATGTCAGTCTCTCGTTCCTTTTGAAGCGCCCGTCGGCCTGTTTGTACTCACTCATGAAGCGGGGCGTGAAGACGTTCCAGCTCACGCGCACGACGGCCACCTGCTCGCCCCCCTTCTTCTTGTCGAAGCCCTTCAGCGACTGAAGCAGCGTCTGCGAGCTGAACGTGGGCGGCCCTCCCTCCGTCGGCTTCGCTCTGGAGCCTGGTTTGGGCGGCAGATAGTAGCGGCTGACGCATATCTCGCGCACCACGCGATCCTTGGGCCAATCCGGGTTGTCGTCCCTGAGCACCCGATCCTTGCTCGAGATCTTAAGCTCATCAATGACCGCGTAGGTCCCGTCGTCGGGCATGTGACGGTAATGCCATATTACCTGGTGCGGGTCAGTGGTGGCGTTCTGCCAGGGGATATTGCCGTAGTTCAAGTTGTTCATGCCGAAGCATTTCAGGCCATTGACCTGCCCGACGGGGTCAGCCCACTCCCATTTCACGTCCTGCCCCATGGCCCCCGAAGCATTCGGGGAGCCGGGGTCGCCGATCTCGCAGTGAGTCAGACCGCCGACGGGCGTCGTCCTGAAGGACCAGAATAAGTTCGGCTTCCAGGTGCTCTCGCCTTCGGGGTGCAACTGCGTGTCAATGAAGGGCCGCAGATGGTACCGGGTAAGAGTCATGTTCTTCGGGTTCTGGTAATCTCCCGCCACAGGGACCCAGTGTCCGCGCGGGCCGTCGCCTTCGCCGTCTATCATGACGGAGCGGTAGTTCTGGCGGCAACCCAGGAAATGCCAGCGGAAGGGCTGGACGCGGTAGCCCGGGGATTCATCGGGGCAGGTCTTCGCATTCACGTATGCGTAGCCGCCGTGGATCATCGAACCGTAGTCGTAGTCGTCGCAATTCCCCGCCGCGTTATCGCGCTCCCAGAAACAGAACAGGTCGTTGATCTTGGTGCGGTTGCCGCTGTGCCCAATCCCGATGTTGTCGTCCGCCAGGCACCAGGTGTATTGGCCGTACTTATGGATGTAGCAGCCGCGGGCGACATTCCAGGAGCCGTCGTTGCTGGCGTTGAAGAACTCGTGGTGTCTGTAATCGTCGTGAGGCCAGACCGGTTTGGCCCACATGGTTATGCAATTGCCTTCTTTGGAGTCAGGCTGGAAGTTCTCCTTGTTCGGACCAAAGAGGTATTTGAGTGTGGCGTCGTTTCCCGCGACGCCGGGGCCGGTGAGGTACACACCGTCAGTTCTGAGATCCCCCATCCGGAGGGTCACGTTGTTCCAGTAATACGGGCGGTCAGGATCGGGGCCTTCCTGAAGCGCCTGCAGGGCGGCGTTCAGGCCAACGAAGTTATAGACCCAGCGCTGCTGGCCTCCGACGAGCGGGAGCCCCGGGTCCATGTCTCTGTTCGTGTCGTTGAGCGCGCCCAGCAGCCCGAGCGTGTCCACGACCCGGACCTTGCAATCGCGCGGCGTCTTGGCCTGTTCGCGCCCGTTGCCCGCGCAGGTGGCTGTGTCGAGATCGCCGTCATACGTGGCCAGGAACGTGTCCGCGTCTCCGTCGGAGGACGGGTCGTAGGCGGAGGTATTGGTGGCCAGGACGATCTGGCCGTCGTAGCGCGCGGGCTGAATGTGGTTGGCGATGACGTCCGGCACGTCAATCGCGGCAGCGGCCGGGTCATAGGGGTTCTTGCGGACGTTGCCGTAGGCGTCCAGAGGCTGGCCGTTGAGCGACACGACTTCGGCGTTCCTGGGATTGGGCTTGCCCTTGTCGTCAACGATACGGGCTTTCAGCGGAACGAGCGGCTCAGGCAGCGTGACCAGGGCGAGGCGGTCCGAGACGTTCGACGCATCGCGGGCCAACTGCCCGCTGCACGAACCGCCCCGCGGCCCGAAGGCCTTGGACAGCTTGCCCTGCACGAACTGCGCCTGCGTGGACTCCCGCCAGACATCATAAATCTTGACGAGCGCGGTGAACTTGCGCTCCGCCAGCACGGTGTCTCTGCCTACAACCTGGCCGACCGACGTGATCTCGAAGACGCCGTTCGAGTCGAACGAAAACTCGGTCGTGGACCGATTGAGGTCGGTCTTGTCTATCAGCTCGTCCGACTTGTAACGGTAGTTGCGGGTAATATACGCGCCCATGATGAAATTGCCCGCCGCGTCGCGCTGCGAGGACTTGAGGGCGCCGTCGGCAACGGTGTAGACAGGGATGCTGCCGGCCGAGAGCGGATCGGCCACCGCGACGTTGCCCGAATGCGGCTCGGGAGCGTCCGTGTAGATCATCACCGCCTCTTGCTCGGTGAAGTTGCGCCCCCAGCGGTCTATCCATTCGATATTGGGGTTGAACTTCAGGATATTGGTGTTGGAGTTGAAGTTGGCCATGATCAGCCGCGCCAGGTGGCCGTGGCGGCAGATGTCCCCAGGATCCATGACGTTGTCGCCGTTGGTGTCGGTCCAGCCCGCCTTGAAGTACGCATCATCGAACGGCTTAACCACCCGGAAGTAGAAGTCGTCCCACGTCCGGAAGGGACCCCTCTTGTAGCTGTCGAGGCCGCCCTTGGCCTGCGGATCGCCGGTCGGCGCGTTCATGTACGGCAGGTCCGGGTCATACTGCCGTGCGATCAGAATCCGGTACACAAGCTCCTGCACGGGGTTGACCTCGTTCAATGGGTCATCGGGCCCGTAGTCGGCCCGGTTCATCAGCCCATAGTTGTTCAGATAGGCAAAGTCATACTTGCTGGATGCGGGCGGGACCGGCGCCTTGGCGTTGTAGGCGAGCTTGCCGGAATCGGCCGGGGCGCGCTTGAGTCCGGCGGGCGTGAGCAGGTACGGTTGCACGCCATGAGGATCCGTTTTCTTCCACTTGGTGCGCAGCTTCCCGCCATCAACGTCGGTCCCCAGCGCCATGGGGTGCCCATGCTGGACATCCAGGCCCATCAGCAGCGCGGCCAGCACTTTGTCCGAGGCGGTGTTGATGTTCACCGGCGCGCGATGGATGCACAGGGGGTACCGCGCATAGTCAATCTTCGGGTTGTCAACCAGGGTGCCGTCCGGTTTCGTCTGCGGGAACGCCAGGACGCACAGCGGGGGTGGTTTGTCCGGGTATGCGTAGTTCAGGTTCCTGCCGGCGGCATCCGCCAGCAACGCATCCTCGCCGGCGATGATCATGTAGGAACTGATCGCCCCCGGCGTGACCGAGAACCCGCCCTCCACTTCGATCCAGTCAATGCCGTTGGTCCGAACGCGCCGGAGTTGGCCCGCGCCGTGGCCGTTCACGATCGAGACGTAACAGCCGCGCAGGGAACCGCGCGTGTTCAGCGGATCGCCCACCAGGTCGTCAATGACCCAGCTCTTGTCCCGGTCAATGGCGTACGTCCTGTGGTCGGCGGTATCGAAATGGACCCACTCGAACTTGCCCACGCAGACCGTGTTGACGTCCACCCATGAGCTGACGGTTATGTAATCGCGAATGGCCGCGAACTTGACCTCGATCTCCAGCCGTTCCAGGGGGTCGTCCGCAACGTCGTTGGGCGGCGAACTGCGCTCCACATAGGTCAGGGCATTCTTGACCTCTTCCAGGGTCCGGAACGGCCCCTTGCGCCCGCGGTAACCGGCGATGGCGTAGCCGTCGCCGTAGATCGCGGCGCCAGCGGAGTCTGCCATGGGGCGCCCCGTGCCCGCAATCCGGGCGGGGATAACGTCGCCGCTCAGGCGGTAGTAGATGTCTCTGTTTATGGCAGTGTCGTCCTTGTTGAGGCTGGTGGCGTACAGCGGTCTGGCGGGATCGGCCGCGTCCATCTCAACGGCCCAGCGCTGCGGCTGCAGGGCGTCGAGATTGGCCGCGACGAGCGGCGGGCCGACAACGCGGCAGAGGTTGTCCAGCACCACCGCCAGGTTGTCGCAGGCGTTAATGTTGATCTTGCCCGCCGCGTCCGAGACGTTCAGCGCAAAGCGGTCGCTCTTCTCGCCGGCGGTGCTGCCCAGTGCCGTCGTGTAGCTCTCGGCGATGAGAGGGTTGACCAGGGCTTCTTCGGGATTGTCGGCGACCTTGTCGCCATCGTCGTCAATGCCGTTGTGCAGCAACGGACTGTCCCGGTAGGAAATCGTCTTCCGCGCTCCATGGAGGTAGTCCACCATGTACCAGGCGTCCGTCGGGTCCTCGGTCTTCCGGAACGCCTGCTGCCGCAACTGAGCGATGGCGTAGTGCACGCCGGCATTCGCCATCATCTCGGCGCGCACGCTGTCGGCATAGCGCGAGGCCGACTTCACCTGCATGGTGGCGAGCACATAGAACCCCGTCGCCAGCGCGGCGAGGACTGCGAGCACACCCGCGACCATGATCAGCGCAACGCCGCGCCTGCGTCCCAGCTTCATAGAGCGGCGGTCCTCCACCGTGCTGCGGCCTCGATGTTGGATAAATGTTACAAAATGTTACGCGACTCCGCGCCGAAAGCAACAGGAAAGCACCAAAATCCCAAAATGTACCACGCTCTATAGTAGCGGCGTGTGCTGCCGTTCAGACAAATTTTGGCGCCGCCGGGAGCACAGGGAAGCCAGCCGTGCGGCACCTCATACCCAAAACACGTTAGGCGGCATTGAGTGTGCACCTTGGGTCCTGTCGAAGCCGCCAGTTGGGCTAGACTATTGCCAGTTCGACACTTAGCCCGGCGACCGGCGGGTTGACGATGACGCCGCCGGAACACCCAACGGAGATCGGGTTTGGGATGCGTGCTCTCTTGTGCGAGGAAGGCTGGAGCGCAGATTCACGCGCCGGGTCGGTGAGAACATGACAAGTCTGGGGGCTGCGGCTGCCGCAATGTCGGTTCTTGGGGGCCGGTTCCGCGTCCCAACCCCGAAACCGGCCCAAGACACCCCCTGCGCCGAGATCGTCGCCCTGGCCCCGCGAAGTGCCTGATTCGCCAGGACGTCGGGCCGCTGGCTAGCTCGCCGTCAAGGTAACGCCGAAGAGGTATGCGGAGGAGCGCGAGTTCCTGACCCGCTTCCGGCGCATCCGGCGGCTCGCGGCGCCTCAGTCCATTCCGGGCCCGGGCGGCGGAGGTCGCGGGCCGAAGCCCGGCGGAGGTCGCGGGCCGAGGCCCGGCGAAGGCGCCCCGGGGGGCAACGGTGGCAGGGGCGGCGGCGGTCCCACACCCAGTTGCTCCGCCTTGCGGCGTGCGGCCTGTGCCTTGTCGCGCTCGCCGCCCGCTGCCAGGATGTCCGACAAGCAACGGTACTGCATGCCCAGCGATACCCGGAGCGGCGGCTTCGGTTCGCCGCTGATGCAGCGCTCCGTGTTCGCGATCGCCTGTTCGAGAAGCCCGCGTGCCTCGGGTGAGTGCTGCTGTCGCCAGAGGAACTCCCCGAGCGACTGTTGGGCCAGCGCCAGAGACAGACGATAGGCAGACACTTCGGGGTTCTCTTTCACCAGCGGCAAACCCATCTCGACGGCCTTGCGGAAGTGCGCTTCGGCGTCACGCAGCATGCCCTGCCGGCGCGCGAGCTGTCCGAGGCGTCCCTCAAGCTCCGCGCTGAGCGCCACGTATTGTGTTATGGCAGAGCCGGCAGTGCGCGCCGCGGCTGTCAGTGTGGCCGCAATTGTTGCCGCGCGCTCATAAGCCTGCTGCGCCTTGTTGAGTTCGCCCAGCCGCTGCTGGATGTCGCCGACCCGGCGGTGCGCCTTGGCGGCCTCGAACTGCAGACTGCTGTTGGCCGCGTTCGCCTGGGCAAAACGACCGTAAAACTCCAGAATGCTTTGCAGCAGCGCCGCGTTTTCGCGCGAATCCGTCCGGCTGACTGGATTGTCAGGCGGTGGCCCGAGCCCGGGCCTGCCAGGCCCAGGGTCGGGGGGAGAAACGGCCAGCAGGGCCTCGTCGGTGGACTTGATCTGGTTGAACATTTCCTCCAATGCCTGCAACGACATGGCCACGTTCGCCTCGGCGCGCCGGGTGGCCTCGTCCGCATCCTTGCGCCGTCTCGATTCGCGATCCAGCGCCTCTGTGGTTCGGACGTAGCCGATCCAACCGACGACCAGCGCCAGCAGCAGAGACACGACGGCGGCGAGCGACAGGCTGGCAACAGCGCGATTGCGCCGGCAACAGCGCCAGAGGCGCTCCGCCGCCCCCGCCTGGCGCGCCTGGATGGGCCGGTCGTCAAGAAAGCGCCGCAGGTCGTCGGCAAGTTCCGCAGCGCTGCTGTAGCGCTGGTCGGGCGATCGCGCGCTCGCCTTCAGCACGATCGTTTCTAAATCGCGCGGAATCCGTGGATTGACCCCGCTCGGCCGCGGCAGTTCCCGCTCGCTGATCTGGCGCAGCAGCTTCGCGGGGTTCGACTCCGTGAACGGCTGCTGCAGCGTCAGCAGTTCGTAGAGCGTCAGGCCCAGACCGTACACGTCGCTGCGCCGGTCGGCGCGCGACTCCAACGCCTCCGGCGCCAGATAGTGCAGCGTGCCGACGATGTCGCCCAAAGCGGTCAGGTCGGTATGTTCGGACAGCTTTGCGAGGCCAAAATCGGTGATCCACACGGTGCCGCGGTTGTCCAGCAACACGTTGGCGGGCTTAATGTCACGGTGCAGGACGCCCTGTTCATGCGCGTACTGCAAGGCGTCGGCAACCTGAACGCCCAGCCGCGCCACCCAACGCCAGTGATCCGACGACAGCGAGGAGCGCTGAGCCGCGAGGTGTTCGATGACCTGGTTCAGACCGTGGCCATCCACGTACTGCATGACGTAGTAGTGAAGCCCCTGGCACTCGCCGACGCCGAACACCGGGACGATATTGGTGTGATGCAGGCGCGCGGCTGCCTGGGCTTCGCGTTGGAAACGCTGCAGCCGCTTGGCGTCCAGCAGGTAGTGTTGGGGCAATACCTTCAGCGCGACACGGCGGCCAAGCGCTTTCTGCTCGGCCTCATAAACGATCCCCATGCCGCCGCGCCCGATCTCGCGGACGATGTGAAAGTCGCCGAGCCACTCCATGCCCGCGTCCGCCGCCGCGGCCTGCTGCGACTGCTTGCGCCGCTTGACCTGTTCCATCAGCGCCACGGAAGGGAGCACTTCGTTCAGTTCGTCCGCCAACTGCGGATACTTTTCGGCGTACTCCGCCACCGACGGCTCCTCGCCCTTGCGGCACCGCTCGGCGAACTCCTCGGCGAGCACATCCACCGGATTGCGCTCCGCGGAATTGGCCACGGATGAGGACGGTTCGGCGCGGTTGGGTCCCAAATCCCGGGTTTCAGAGTCCATGGTTGAGGTCCCTCTCGCCCCGGAGGTTCGAGCTACGGTTCGAGGCCCAGTCGTGCCAGTGTCTCACGCAAGCGCTTGAGCGCCCGGACGTAACGGTTGCTCGCCGCGGCCCTCTGCAGGCCGAGTGTCTTCGCGACCTCGTCGTTGCTCAGTTCCTCAAAGTGCCGCAGCGTCAACACCTCCCGGTCAATCGGATCCATGCTCTCGATCGCCGCCTCCAGTTGCTCCAGCATCTCCTGCCGGATAGGCGCCTGGCTGGGGGATTCCAGGTTCCCGGCCAGTTGGGCCGCCAGCGATACCGACGTGGCCTGCGGGATGACCTGGCCCTGCAATGACACTTCGCGGCCGGCATCGCGCATCTGGGCGCCGAGGTGCTGGCGCTGCACGTCCACCAAGCGCTGCGAAGTGACCAGCCTGAGCCAGACAAAGAAGGGCATGTCGGGCTTCTCGAAGTAGTGCGGCAGGCGCTTGAGTGCTTCCAGATAGGAATCCTGCAGGATGTCCGAGCACGACACCCGACCGTTCAGCCTCTGATCGAGGCGCAGAGCAATCATGCGGCGCAGGCGCTCCTGGTACAGCGCGAATAGATCGGACAGCGCGGCCTGGTCGCCTTGGCGCAGGCGCTCAACCAGTGCCGCAGCGGCGTCGCGCTCATCGGCCACAGCACACTCTCCATCTCCGACGCAGCCGGGACGGCTGCATCACACCACAGGACCGTACACTACTGTAACGGAAAAAGCCGCCCGGCGTACACAAAAAGCGCGCACAGATTTCCTGTGTACGGCGCGGAGTTTTCCCGTTTCCTATCTTAGGGAACAGAGGATTGGTAAGAGCATACGACACAGGCGATGAAAGGAGCCTACGATGAGCCCTAACGGACGTGCGTGTACGCTGGCCTTCCTGGCGCTGGGCGCGCTGGCGCTCTCCGGCAGCCTCGCAGCCGGCCAGGCTGGTGGCAAAGGTCCCCGCGCTGGCGGGCGGGGCGATGGTCCGCCTCCGAACGGGCCGCAAGGCGGCGGGCAAGAGGGCCGCCCGAGCAAGGAAGAGGTCTTCAAGCATCTGGACAAGAACGGGGACGGCGTCATCAGCAAGGATGAGTTTATGCAGGGCGCGCCGCAGAACCGGCCGGCGGATGCTCCGAGTCTCGAGGACGTCTTCAAGCGCATGGATGCGAACGGCGACGGAGTTCTGAGTCTCAACGAATTCCAGATGCCGCCTCCGCCACCGCCTCCAGGCGGCAACCAGGAGGACATGTTCAAGAAACTGGACAAGAACGGCGATGGCGTCATCAGCAAGGACGAGTTCGCTGCAGGAGCGCCGCCCGATCGCCCGGCGGATGCCCCGACTCCCGAGGAGATGTTCAAGAAGCTGGATAAGAATGGCGACGGCGTGCTGAGCAGAGAAGAGTTTGCACAGGGCGGTCCACGGCCGCCGCGACCGCCAGAGGGCGGGCCGAACCCGGCCATGCTGGAGGAGATGTTCAAGCGCCTCGACAAGAACGGCGACGGCACGATCACCAAAGAGGAATTCCTCCAGGCTGCCCCGGAAGTATTGCGCCCGCCGCCGCCGCCGCCCGGTCACGGTCCGGATGGAGGTCCAGGCGGGCAGGGTGCTCCTGGTAACAAGCGCAAGGACAACGTTCCTGAGCAGGCCGGGCAATTCTGAACGTAAAGAGCCGTGCCAGTCGCGACGAAGTACCGGAACTCGCTTCCCGTAGATCCTTGTCGCGTCCGCTACTCTCGGCCGCCGGTCACTGGGTCGTGAAGACTGAGGAGGACGAAAGCCATGTTGAACACGCCATTCAGGTTCCTGGTGTTGTGCGCATGCTGTCTGTCGTTGTCGGCTCTGGCGGGCCAGGCAGCCAATCCGACACCTCAAGCACAGCCCCAGCCAGGCAACGGCCAGAATCCCGGCCCGGGTCCTGGCGGCCCTGGCCCGGGCGGGTTCGGCGGCCCCGCGTTCGGCCCGGGCCCGATGGATTTCATGCGCGGCAACGTCGCCGCCATGATCGGCCGCATGACGGGGCTTGATGTTGCGAACACGGCCGCGGGCACGAAGGACCCGAAGGTGGAGACGCTGCCGTTAGGTGCTCGTCGGCGTCTTGTGATCAACGTCCCGGTGGGCGGCGTTGAAAACCCCGCCGGCACAGGAACGGGCTGGAAGGTGGAAGCGCTCTTCACCCTCGCCGCGGAACAACAGGGCGCGCTGCAGACTCTGCGCAGCGACTACGAGAAGGAGAGGCAGAAGCTGCAGGCGGAACTGAGCGAGGCACAGAAGCAACTGGCGCAGAAGGCCATTCAGCTACGGCTGCAGTACGAAGAGCGTGCCAACGGCCTGCTCACCGGCGCCGACAAGGAGACGAAGCTGAAGATGGATGCGCTCACCGCCGACGCCGGCACCCGGAGCGAGACGCTGGTCAAGGACGGTCTGGCCCTGTACGATCCGGAGGATCCGGCGCAGACGTCCGCTCTGTTGAAGTACCTGCGCGAGAAACTGAACGCCCTTGCGACGCAGACGGAGAACAGCCTGCTGCAGTTGGCGCCAGCAGACCGCAAGCCTATCATCGCCGACGTGATCCGCAACAATGCTGCGGTTCGCCAGCAGATGATGGCGTTCGGCATGGGCGGCCCGCCCGGCGGTCCACGTGGCGGTCCGCGTCCCGATGAAGCCGTCAAGCCTCCGGCCCCACCGGAGACGGCACCGTATGAGTTCTGAGACAGTCTATGAGACGTGAGTACGATGGGGGCCCGACAAGAAGGGCTACTTCACGGCCTGGGAGCGACGATCTTGGCGTCGGGGGTATGATTATCGGCTGCCGAGCCGCGCGCGTGAGCAAGCGGTCCCGCAGATTCGGCGCGCTCGATCATGGCTGATCCGCAGGTAGAGGCGGACGGCTAGCGGTTCCCCGCAATCTCGTTTGCGTCCCGTGACTTGGGGCTGCTATACTGCGCCGTCAACGACTATCGAACGCATCACGGGGGCGGGAGTGCATGGCGACCGAGCCGGTTCCTCCACAAGGGTCCGACGCGCCCACGCTGAGGCCAGACGCACTGCGGGACAAGCCCGCAGTGGCACAACCGCAGACGGGCGGCGCGCCAAGTAGCGTTGCGCCCAGCAACGAGACTGTTGATCTCCCCGGCAGCAACGCTGCCGGGACGCCGACGATAACACCCAACTCCGGCGCCGGCCCGACGCTATCCGCGGGCGCATCCTCGCAGGCGGCCCCAGCCACGGGGCGAAGGTTCGGCGACTACGAACTCGTCGAGGAACTGGCGCGCGGCGGGATGGGCGTCGTCTACAAGGCGCGGCAGATCAGCCTCAACCGCACGGTAGCGCTGAAGATGATCCTGACCGGGCAACTGGCCAGCGCGCCGGAGGTGCAGCGCTTCCAGATGGAGGCGCGTGCCGCCGCGGCCCTCGACCATCCCAACATCATCCCGATCTACGAAGTCGGCGAACACGGCGGCCAGCAGTTCTTCTCGATGAAGCTGATCGAGGGCGGGAGCCTGTCGCAGCGCATCCCGCAGTTCGTCCATGATCCGAAGTCCGCGGCGCGGACGCTGGCTGCTGTTGCGCGTGCCGTCCACTTCGCGCACCAGCGAGGCATCCTGCATCGCGACCTGAAGCCGGCAAACGTGCTGCTCGACAACGATCTCAACCCCTACGTGATGGACTTCGGGCTGGCGAAGCGCGTCGAGGAGGACAGCGGGCTGACGCAGAGTGGCGCGGTGGTCGGGACGGCGTCGTACATGTCGCCGGAACAGGCGTCGGGCCACTCGAAGTACCTCACCACGGCGTCGGACACGTACAGCCTCGGAGCGATTCTGTACGAGATGCTGACCGCCCGGCCGCCGTTCAAGGGCGAGACCGTCCTCTCGACGCTGATGAAAGTGCGCAACGACGAGCCGGAGCCGCCGCAGCAACTCAACCCGCGCGTGGACCGCGACCTGGAGACGATCTGCCTGAAGTGCCTGGAGAAAGAGCCGGCCAAGCGTTACCCCTCGGCCGAAGCACTGGCTGAAGACCTGGAGCGGTGGGCGAAGA
>JAPLOD010000470.1 GCA_026692735.1 Planctomycetota bacterium
AGACTGCGGTGCGGGCTTGAACAAAGCTCCACTGAGAAACGGCCTCCGTGCCTTGACGCTGCGCCGCGCAAAGACTACCGGAACACGCGGACATTTTCATCGTTTCCGGGTGGCGCGCAGCGCCATGACGACTGCGGTGAACCACGCCGTTACCGCCACAGCCACGCCGCCGGTATCGCCTGCTTCTCGATCCCCGGGCCTGAGATCGTCAGCGCCGGCTTCTCGCCGCTCCACACGTACTCGCGGATCGGCGCCGGCTTGTTCAATCGTTTCGGCCCATCCATGCGGAAATCAATGTACACGATCCTGAACTCGTGGAAGCCCTTCTTCAGCGCCACGCTCCACGTCCCCAGACCGTGCAGCCGCGTCGCCGGATACCAGTAGCTGATATCGCCGTCGCGCCTGGGCTGGCCCGCGTCAATGTACATGGCATGGCCGAGATACACCTGCAGCTCGTAGCCCGCCATCGTGTCGTTGTAGACGAACTCCCGCGGCGCGTGGATGGTGTACACGCCGTCCTCCGGCACCTTCAGGTAGCCACTGTACTTGAAGGCGTACGGCTTCTCGCACGGGACACGTTTCTCGCCGACAGGCTTGTTGTCGGCAGGGATCTGCGACAGGTCGAAGAGTTCGTCCACCGTGCCCTTCTCCTTTGGCTGCAGCCTGTCGGTCGCGCGGGTGGGCTCGCCGGTGAGCGACAACCACATCTCCTTCCAGAAGTCTTCGTAGTACTCGTAGTTGAGCCCCTGCACTCGCGGCGGGAGCTGCTCGGCCGGGCACGGCAGCTTCTTCGTGAACAGCGCGTAGCTGGTCGGCGTGGCGTGAGTCCCGCTGGTGTGCGGCGGGTTCCTCTCCACGCCCGGCCTGTACGCGCGCGCCTTCACCCCAACGCTGCGGGCGATCTTGAACGGCCCCTTGTACAGCGTGGACTGCGGCGTGGGTTCCGTGCCGTCGAGCGTGTACGTGCACACCACGTTCGGCGTGTCGCTCTTCAGCGTGACTTCGACTTCCTCGGTGAACACGTCGGCCCCGGGCAGGATCCCCACGGGGCTGATTGGGCGGTAGATCGGCTCAGTCTTCACCGAAGTGTCCGGGGTTATCGTGAACTCGAAATCAGGGCAACCGATTTCCACCGCCTTGCCTTCCACGGTCAGTACTTTGCAGCCGAGGACGAGGCCGCGCAATACATCCTTCTCGGCGGGGTTGGTGGTCAGGAGCAACGCCTCGGCCACCGCGTTAAGGTGCTCGGACCCCAACACCTCTCCTTGGCTGCCAGCCGCGAAATAGCCGACCCTGTCACCAGCCGGCGTAACGGCCTCGAAGCCGTTCACCTTGCCAACCATCACCGGCTCGATGCGCGTCAGATCGTTCTCAGTGCCATCAGGTTGCTTGCTATCGGTAGCGCGGGCGTCCCCGCCCGCAACCGTCGGCTTGCGCGGGAACAGCGCCGTTACAATCTGCTGCGCGCCCTCGCCCTCCCACGTCGCGCCGGCACGCTGCCAGTAATACATCTCCGAATCGTCCTTCTTGAACTCGGAGAAATACTTGAGCGTCGCGTCGGTGAACTGGTACATGGACAGGTTCGCGTTCGGGATGAGCACGTTCCGCATCTTGTCCCAACTCCAGTACTTGTCCGTGTGCGTGCGCTTGGTCTTGATGGTCTTCGCCGCGTCGTCGGTGACGATATCCGCCGACTTGAAGCCGCCGAGTTCGTTCTTCCGCACCGGGAACCACCAGTTCTGTTCGTACGCGTGCTTCTTCGCCGTCCCGATGCGATCGGTGACGATCCACAGCCCGGCGTGCCGCGCGAAGAGCGCCACGCGCTGGTGCGACACGTCGTCGAGGAACTCGGTGCGGTTGCGGTTGTCGTTGGCGTAGGCGCCCGAGTACACGCCTTCCATCACGTTGAAGTTGTCCGACGAATGCCAGCGCCACGGCGACGGTTCCGACCAGCCGGTGACCATCTCGCCTTTGTGCGCCGACGGCCACTCAGACTGGACGTGCACGTTGTAACTGTGGCACTGGCGCTTCTTGTCCACGTTGATCGGCGACGTCGCGTGGAAACCGATGAAGCCGTGGATGGTGTCGTCGCCCAGCAGGTCCACGCCGTAGGCGTTCAGCGCGAACCCGTTGTTCTTGCAGTTGGCGCCCACCGATCCAATTCCGGGGTGCGGCGAGCAGAACAATGCTCCGTAGCCTTCCTCCGGCCCCCAGCCGGTCCGCGCAATGTTGTAGCCGCCGTAGGGGAACCACTCCGACGTCCAGTCCGGCTTGCCCAGCAGGCCGTCTCCGTACAACGTGGAATAGATCTTCGCGGTCGGCTCATCGTTGAGCGCCTCCGGCATCATCCGGTACGCCTCGCGCATCTTCCCCTTCAGCGTCGGCGGCTCATGGTGCGTCACCAGCGGATACTCCCCGCCCGGCGTGACCCAGTGCAACTGATACCTGGCGCGCGGCGCGAGGTTCTCGATGAACTCCTTCTGCCATTCCGGCGTGTGCAGGTCCTTCTCCCAGGTTGGCTGGGCCCAGGGCGGCAGGTTCTCGCGCGCATCCATCAGGCGCAGCACGCCCATGTTGATCAGACCCAGCCAGTTGTAGCCGGGCCACAGGTGCGGTTCCGTGCCGTCACGCATGGTCTGCACGGTGTTGAGGTCCTCGATGTTGCGCCGCCGCGCCTCGCGGAAGTACAGCGGCGCCACCTTGAACTCGTCAATCAGCATCGGGAAGAGCATCCGCCCGGCGCCCGGCACCCAGCCCATCTGCCCCGAGCGGTAGTACACGATGTCGTTGAGCACCGATTCTGTCGCCAGCTTTCGCATAGTCCGCGCGAAGGCCTGCGGCGGGATGACATCGCTGCCCACGGGCAGCGCCAGCGCCGCGCCGGCAAAGAGCCGAATCGTGGTCACGTCCGGATAACGCCCGAGGTCGTGGTTGATGATCGGATGCAGTTCGTGCAGGTAGCGGGCATTCATGGCCCAGTCGTCCATGTAGTCCGCCCACCGCTTCAGGTACTCCTCTTTCTTCGTGGCCCAGAACGCCGCGAACAGCGGCAGGAAGCCGCTGCCTTGGTACAGCTCCCGGTAAGGCTCCATCGCGCCGCCCGGCGCCGTGTAGCCGTAGGGCTGGCCCGGCGCGTCCCAGTCCACGCTGCCCGGCTCGGCGATGTGGACCACCTTGTTGCCGATCTTCATGTCGCCTTTCATCAGGCCGTCCGCGACCTCGACCTGCTTCAGCAGCCCCTCGCCGTCCAGGCCCTTGTCCAGCGGACTCACCGGGAAGTCAGTCGCTCCGGCGGCCCCGCGCCCGTAGGGATGAACGTCGGCCGCGTGGTAGCCGAAGGTCTGCGGGCGGCGCAGCTTGTCGAAGTAGTACTCGCGGAAGGCGCGCAGGGCCTCCAGGTGCTTTCCGGCCGCCTTCAGCTTGCCGGCGGCTTCCAGCTTCTCGCGCATGCGCAGGTTCGCCTTGTTGAGTTCGCCGCCGGTGGAGTAGAGCATGTCGAAGAACTCTTTGGCCAGCGTCTCGGTGGCCTTGTCCGAATTCCGCTCCTTCCATCGCGCTTCCTTTTCCGCGGTGGCGGCCTGCTTCAGCGCCTGATGCTTCTTCACCGCTTCGGCCTCGACAAGGCAAAGCTCCCGGATGTCCATCTCCTTGAGTGCATTTGGCCTGGAGTGGCCTATCAGCGTCACGTACCGGCCCTTCGTGGCAGGAAATGTCACCACCGTCTCCTTGCCCACCTTCCCCTCGAAAGGCCCTTGGGCGACGGGCTGTCCCATGTTCTCCTTATTCTCGCTGACGTAGAGCTCGTACTTCAGCATGTCGCTGTCCATGTTCCCGTTGGGCTTGTTCAACGTGAGCACCGTGAACGCACCCAGCTCGTAGCTCTTGCCGAGATCAATGAGGATGTCGTACGACTCCTTGCCGCGCGGCCCGTAGAAGGTCTCAGGGTTGTCATCAGTGAGGTGGGATGAGTGTTCGCGCTCGCCCGGCCCTTCCGTGCTGACGGTGAGCTTCCAGTCTTTCCGCGGAACGTAGTCGTTCTCGAATTCCCAGTAGCCCCACATCGCCGCGTTGCCCCAGAAGGGACGCACTCGGTACTCCGACGCCAGGCCCGAGCAGCACGCCACCGAGAGGACCGCCGCAACCATCACAGCCATTGTGCGGCTTGGCCGCGCAACGAAACGCATCATCGTTCTTCCTCCTGGACCAAGTTCACCTCAGCATACACACAGCGAGTTGCGTTGTGGCGCGGATTCGCTACACTTTCCATCACCTGCATGGAGGGATTCGCCGTGTCGCACGATATCAACCGCCGCAAGTTCATCAAGGAATCGCTCGCCCTGTCCGCCGGCGGAGCGCTCGCTGCGGGACTTGCCCGAGGCCGTGCCCTGGCTGACGGTGATAACAAGCCCGGCGCCCCGCAAGCTCCTGCGCCCGCGGCCGACGCCCTCCCGCAGGGCAAGATCGGCAAGCTCCAGGTCAGCCGCCTGATCATGGGCAGCAACCTCATCACCTACTTCGCGCACAGCCGCGACCTGAATTACGTCAGCAACCTCTGCAGGGCCTACAACACCGAAGACAAGATCATGGAGACCTTGCGCGCCGGCGAACAGAACGGCGTGAACACCATCGCCATTCACACCGGCGACGACTTCAAGCGCTTCCTCAAGCGCCACCGCAAGGAAGGCGGCAAGCTGCACTTCATGGTCGGCGTCGAAACCGGCGGCGGGCAGCTCGGCGATTACGAATACACGATCGGCGACGTGGTCGAGTGCGGCGCGTCGGCGCTGTACCTGCACGGCAACGCCTCCGAGAAGCTGTTCAACTCCGGGAAGCTCGACCTGATCCCGCAGGTCCTCGAAGCGATGCGCAAGACGAAGCTGCCCGTCGGCGTCGGCTGCCACGACATGCGCGTCGTTCAGGAATGCGAGAAGAACAAGTGGCCCTGCGATTATTACGTCAAGACCTTCCACCACCACAAGTACCCGAGCGCGCCGCGCCCCGACCAGATCAAGGGACCGCACAGCGAGAACCCCGGCTACTGGTGCCAGGACCCCGACGCCCTCACCGAGTTCATGAAGACCGTCGAGAAGCCCTGGATCGCCTTCAAGGTCATGGCCGCCGGCGCGATACCGCCCAAGAGCGCCTTCCAGTACTGCTTCCAGAACGGCGCCGATCACATCCTCGCCGGCATGTTCGATTTCCAGATGGCCGAGGACGTCAAGATCGCCAAGCAGATACTGGCCGAGATCAAGCGTCCCCGCCCCTGGCGCAGTTGAGCATCATCTCGTCACTCGTCGCTCGTCACTTCGTCAGGTACGATTCGAGCCGCACGGACGTCCGTACTTGCGCCCGGCGGCATTCGTGGCATGACTGGCGCCCTGCGGGAATCCGCGTCCCGGCCTCAAAGGAGTTCGCCGCAGATGAAGACGAAGACCCGTTGCATCGGCATTCTGACGTCCGGCGGCGATTGTCCGGGGCTGAACGCTGCGATCCGCGGCGTCGCCAAAGCCGCGATCACGGAGTATGGCATGCAGGTCGTTGGCATCCTCGACGGCTTCCGTGGGCTCGTCGAAGGCCGCACCATGCCCCTCGACGACCACCTCGTCAGCGGCATCCTCACCACCGGCGGCACGATCCTGGGCACCAGCCGCGACAAGCCGCGCAAGATGCTGATGGGCGGCGAGGTCCTGGACATGACGACCACCGCCGTCGCGAACGCCCGGCGCCTCGGGATTGACTGCCTGGTCTGCCTCGGCGGCGGCGGCACGCAGAAGAACGCCCTGCATCTGCACAGGGAGGCCGGCCTGGACGTCCTCACGCTGCCCAAGACCATTGACAACGACGTGCCCGAGACGGACGTGTCGTTCGGCTTCGACACCGCGATGTCCATCGCCACCGAAGCCATTGACCGCCTGCACACGACCGCCAGCAGCCATCAACGCCTCATCATCTGCGAAGTCATGGGCCACAACGCGGGCTGGCTGGCGCTCGGCTCGGGAATCGCAGGCGGCGCGGATGTCATACTCATCCCCGAGATCCCCTACGACCTCGATGTGATCAGCGATCTCCTCCTGGATCGGCGCCGCAGGGGCAAGCGCTTCTCGATCGTGGCCCTCGCCGAAGGCGCGCACCCCAGGGGCGAGCCGGAAGACGGCGCCGCGCCGCCGAGACACCACAAGCCCAAGAAGGAGCCGCCGCCGGACGCCGAGGACGAAGCGCCGCTCGTCCAGGAATCCAAGGCCAGCCGGCTGGCTCGCCATCTCCAGCGGATGACCGGCATTGAGGCCCGCGTCACCTCGCTGGGTCATGTGCAGCGCGGCGGCATCCCCACCCCCGCTGACCGCCTCCTGTGCACGCGCCTGGGCGCCGCGGCGGCGGAACTGCTGGCGCGCGGCGTGTACAACGTCATGGTCGCGGTGAAGGGCGACAAGTGCGTGCCGGTGCCGCTCGACAAAGTGGCCGGACGGAAAAAGACTGTGCCGCCTGACCACCCCTGGATCGGCGCTGCGCGCCTGGTCGGCACGTGCTTCGGCGACAAACGCACATAGGCCCTGGACTGCCCTGGGGCTGCCATCGGCCTCTCCAACGAAAGGAGCACCTTCATGGTTCGGATCGCGATCATCGGTACAGGCGGCATGGCGGGCTGGCACGCGCGGCGCTTCAGCAGCATCAAGGCCAGCCGCCTCGTCGCGTGCTGCGACATTGTGCCCGGCCGGGCCGCCGCCTTCGCGGAGCAGCACAAGATCCCCGGCGCGTACGAAAGCGCCGAGGACATGTTCGCCCACGAGAAGCTCGACGCCGTCTCCATCGTCGCCGTGGACCGGGCGCACGCGCCCCTGGCGCTCCTGGCCATGAAGCACGGTCTGCATGTGATGTGCGAGAAGCCGCTGGCCACCAGCCTCAAGGACGCCCGGCGCATGGCGGCCGAAGCCCGGCAGCGGAAGCTCCTCACCGCCGTCAACTTCTCCTATCGCAACAACCCCGCCACGCAGAAAGCCGCCGCGCTCGTCGCGGCCGGACGGCTGGGCCGCATCATCCACGTCGAAGGCAGCTACCTGCAGAGCTGGCTGGTGAGCAAGATCTGGGGCGACTGGCGCACGAGCGAAGCCATGATGTGGCGCCTGAGCACGCGGCACGGCAGCGGCGGAACGCTCTGCGACATCGGCGTCCATCTCTATGATCTGGCCAGCTTCGTCGTCGGCGATATCGTGGCGCTCACCTGCGACCTCAAAACCTTCGACAAAGGCGTGAAGCGCATCGGCCAGTACGTCTTCGATGCCAACGACAGCATGGTGGCGACGGTCCATTTCAAGAACGGCGCGCTGGGGACGCTGCATTCCAGCCGCTGGGCCGTCGGCCATGCCAACACGGTCGCCTTGCGCGTCTACGGCGACAAGGGCGGCCTGGACCTGAACCTCGACCGCCCCGCCCCGGACACGCTGCGCGTCTGCTGGGGCAAGAACATCGCCAAGGCGCAGTGGAAACCCGTCCCGTGCCCGCCGGTGCCCGATATGGCCGAGCGTTTCGTGACCTCGCTCCTCACCAGGAAGCAGGGTCAGACCGGCTTCGCAGGCGGCGCCAGGGTGCAGGCGTACCTGGAGTACAGCCTGCGTTCCGCTCGCCAGGGCGGCGCATGGATGAAGGTGAAGATGTAGAGCAGTTCACGGTCGGGTGTGTCGCCGCGCGTTCGTGCCACGGGCGGGACGCCCGTGGTACCACGAACGTCTCGTTCGTGGCATGGGCATCTTGCCCATGTCCACGGCCTGGAAGGCCGTGCCACGAGGTCACAGCCGTGCGATGAACTGCTCTGGAAGCCGGTAACGTTGCTGCAGTCTTGATTTCGGCGATTTTTTCGCCTGTGGCGGGCAGGTTGAAACGTCTTCCCTATAGCACGGGCTCCAGGGCAGGATTTTTATGTTATCGGGCGCAAATCGCGAATCCTTTGTAGCTGAACGGGGGTCTAATACAGCAGGCCCGAAGGTGGTGGGGCCGGCCCGCAGCCAGGCTCAGGAAGTGGCGGCCGGTGGAGTTGCGGGGCAGGAAGAGGCGGACGAGGAGTTGGTCCGCAAGGCGGGCGCGGGAGATGCGGAGGCGTTCGATGCCCTGGTGACGCGCTACCAGGACCGCGTCTACAACATACTGGCGCGGATGTGCGGGTCGGCGGAGGAAGCGGAGGATCTGGCGCAGGAGACGTTCCTGAAGGCATACCGGGCCTTGGGCACGTTTCGCCAGGGGAGCAAGTTCTACACCTGGTTGTTCCGCATCGCCGTGAACGCCGCGTTTTCAAGGCGGCGGCAGGAGATGCGGCGCAAGAGCCACGAAACCGGCCACCTGGACGCGGCCCATGATGCGACGGGCGAGGGCGAACAGGCGTTGCGGGATGTGGTGCCCGATCCGGGCAACAGCGACCCGGCGGGCAGGCTGGAAAAGGAGCAGTTGCGGGAACAGGTGCGGCGGGGCCTGGCGCAATTGGAACCGGATCACCGCGCTGTCGTGCTGCTGCGGGACGTGGAGGGCCTGGATTACGATGCTATCGCGGACACGCTATCCATCTCGCGCGCCGCGGTGAAATCGCGTCTGCATCGAGCCAGACAGGAACTGGCGCGGATACTGAAGGGTTTGCGGAGTTGATGGACACGGCGGTGGCCGTTAGCGGGATTGGCGAACATGGGCGCTTGTGACGATATTCGGGAAGAGCTGAGCGCGTACCTGGACGGCGAACTGCCGCAGGAAGCGCGCGCCGCCTGCGAGAGCCATCTGCAGGCGTGCGAGCCGTGCCGGGACGCGCTGGCCGACTTGCAGGCCGCCAGCGCCGCCGTCGCAGCTCTGCCCAAACTGAAAGCGCCCGCCGGACTGGCCGCCAGGGTCCGGCAGGAAGTGCTGGCGCAGCCCAAGCCGCTGCATGTGGCGGCAACGCATAAGGACGGAACATCGCCGGCATCCGTTGCCTACGCCACGTTCTGGCACCGGGCGCTCTTTGGCGTTGCGGCGCTGGTGATGCTGAGCTTCCTGGCGTTCATCGTGCTGCCGGCCCTCGCCGGCCGTATGCGTGAAGGTTCCGTAGCTAAGACGACGGACCACCCGAAGAAGACGGCCGAGTCTGCGGCTGCGCCAGCGACGGCTCCGGAAGCCAAGCAGGCGGCGCCCGAGGCGGCCGCGGAGAAGAAGCCCGCCCCGGATGCATCGCGACCCACCGAGGCGCGACGCGAGGCGGAAGATCGCGATATGACGGAGCGCGCCGCAGCCGAGCCCCCACGATCCGCAAAGCCTTGGGCAACTCCCGGCGAAGCTCTTGGAGCCGACGGCTTGAGGAAGGGCGGCTTTGGCAAGGGCGCGCCGCCTGCGCCCGTTGCTGGCACGGCGCCGCGCGGTCCCGCGCCGGCGCAGCCACCGGCCACAGTGGCCACAGTTGCCCCGGCGACCAAGGCTGCCGGGGATAAGACTGGTGCCGCCAATGCGCTCGACGCAGCGGCGCGCATGCGGCGCGGGGTGGCGGGAGAGGGGGCCGCTGACAGGGCTGGTAAGGACGCGATTCCTGAGGGAAAGACCGGCGCACCGCCGGTGAATAAGCTCGTTGAGAAGGCCCCGGCAGCCAAGGAGGAGTTCCGCGCCAAGGGCAAAGCTGGCGGTCTCGTCGCCGCCGATGAGGAGAACGAAGCGCTGAAGCGGACAGCCGGACCCGGGAGAGCCGAGCTCCCGGAGAGGAAGATCTTGGCGGACGCTGCCAAGCAGCAGCGGTCGTTCGGCGCGCGGGAAGGAGAGGCGGCAGGGATGGGCGGCGCCGGGGCGGCGGGCGGCACACGCGGCGGAGCTGTGACTGAGGCGAAGCAGAAAGAAGAAGCGCCAGGCCGACAACCGATAGCTGGCGGCGGCGCGGGTGCGCCCGCGGCGCTGCCGGGTGCCGCTGCCAACGGCAAGCCGGCCGCTGTCGCTGCGGCGCCCGAAAAGCAGAACCGTGAGGTCTTCAAGGGCGGGAAAGTTGGAGCGCTCGCGGCAGCCGAGGCGCCGGCCGAGCAAGCGCCGGTGCAAGGCCAACGCCAGGTCACCCAGGGCAAGGCGCTGGGCCTCGGCGACAAGGCGTCCACGTCCGCGGAGGTGCTCGTCTTCCAGACGCAGGACCCGGAACGCCTGCTGGCCCAATTGCGGGAACTGGCCAGACAGAACGGTGCGCGCTGCGAAGTGGCTGTCGGTCTCGGGGCGCGGACTGCCAAAAAGAGCGAAGCAGCGGAAGACAGGAAGCGGGACGCTGAAGCCGGCGTGGCGCAGCCCGCCAAGTCGCGAGAGACGCTCGAGATCGTCACCACGCCCGAACGCCGGGCCGCTCTTCTGGCTCAATTGCGCGCGCTGCAGTCAGCGCAGCCACTTGCGGAGGAACTCCGCGCGCAGCGTGATGCCGGCCGTCCCAGAACTCAGACGGCGGAAGATGGCGCGTTCGCGCAGCCCGCTGCGCCGGCCGCCGCGCAGAAGGAGAGGAAGCTGGATGACGTTGACCCGGCGGCGGCGCAACTGCAAGGAGCTGACTCCACCCGCGAAGCCCGCATCCTGATTCGTATCGAGATTATGCCCAGCAAGTAACGCTCTTCGTTTTTCACCCGCACAGACACTCCCCCCAAGCGCTCGCCCATCGCGGAGCATTTCCGTGATGGGAGAGGTCAGGGATGACGAGCCGGTGTACTGACAGACAAAGGGCGGACGCGACGAAAGCGTCTTGTCGGTGGGGGTTCAATGAGACCAGCACGAATAGCGCGTGGAAGGCTGCTGGCGGCAGCTTTGGTTGGGGCGTGGGCGGCGGCTGTGACGATGGCCGCGGAGACGGCTCAGCCCCGGATCGGCCCCAACGATCCCTGGGGTGTGGAGCGCGCGGGCACGACCGCCTACCCGCAGTGGCTGCAGGCCGCCACCGGGGTTCGCGAGGAGCTCAAGAGCATGCTGGCCAGCGAACAGGGGAACCTCCAGTATTGGATTCGCGTTCCCAAGGGCGCGAAGGGTACGGTCGTGGTGGCCGTCGGCGAAGCGCACTGGGCGCAGCCGGGCAAGCGCATCATGGACGTCCTCATTGACGGCCAGAAGCGAGCGTCCGGCGTTGATCCGATTGCCGTCGCCGGAGGCCCGCACCGGCTTGCCGCGGTGCTCTGCCCGGCCGAAGACCTCGACGGCGATGGCCTGCTGCACATCCAGATTGTCGCCGCCACAAGCTCACCGGACAAAGTGACGCTCGCCGCGGGGCTGTGGTGGCTGGCGCGCACGGATCTGACGCAGGCGGAGGCGAACGAGTTACTCAAGCCCGACGGCAAGCTGAAGGCCGACGTGTTCATCCCCGGCATCCCCGAGCAGCAGGACCTCGCGGCCCTGAAAGCGAGGTTCGCCGCCAACGTTGAGACTGAAGACGCGGCGTTGAACAGTCTGATAGGCAAGCTGTACGGGGATTGTGTGCTGAGCAAGCTCTTCGCTCCGCAGCCGCCGGCGCTGCCTCACAAGTGGTTCTCGCCCGGCGGAGGCTACGTGGGCCAGTGGGTGTGGGACACCATGTTCGTCGCCATCGCGTACGCGCCGCTGGATGACGACGAGACAATCCGCGAGGTCTTCGAGAACTACTGGTATACGATCGAGAACAACCCCGAAGCTCCGAAGGGCTCCTACCGGTACGGGATGGTGCCGAACTTCCTGAAGCCCTGGCCGCCACTGGGCTATTCGCAGATTCCCATTCTGGCGTGGGGGTGCCAGAAAGTCTTCCAGCAGACCAACGACCGCCGGCTGATCGAGCGCGCGCTGCCGTACCTGGTGGCGTTCGACGAATGGTATTCCACGGAACGCGATACCGACGGCGACCTGTTGATCGAATACGGGGCGTACAAAGACGTGGGCGCGGGTATGCTCCAGACGGCCCGCTACGAGACGTTCGATCTGCACGTGACGCTCGACGACATGAAAATGACCAGACACCCGCGGCGCAACGAGGGCGGCGAGTGGTACGGCAACGTGGACGCGGTCGAGCAGACGTGTTTCCTGCTGATGAGCGAGCGCGCCATCGTGGATATGGCGCGGCTGCTGGGGAACACGGAGTTGGCGCAGCGGTACGAGCAGACCGTGGCGCGGCGCATCAAGGCCATGCAGGACAAGATGTGGGACGCCGACAAGGGGTTCTTCTACAGCCTCGACCGCGACAGCGACAGGAAGATCCCCGCCAAGACGATCCAGGGCTTCCTGACAATGGCGTGCAATGCGGCCACGAAGGACCAGGGCGCAATCCTGGCGGGCCAACTGAAAGACCCCAAGCAGTGGTGGTGCGAGTATCCCGTGCCGACCTGCGCCCTGGACGATCCCAAGTTCGACCCGAAGGGCTTCTGGCGCGGCGACATGTGGCCGGCGACGACGTACCTGGTAGCCTATGGCCTGTGCCGCTACGGCTACCACGATCTGGCTCGCGAACTCACCGACAAGATGCGGCTCCTGATCGCCGAGAAGGGCATCAATGAGCGCTACAACAGCAGGACGGGACAGCCGCTCGGCGTGCCGGGGCTCGGCATGACCTGTTCGATCTGGAGCATGATCGTGCAGAACGTGTACGGCGTGCAGGACGATTTCCGCACCATCCGCGTGCCGCCAGGGGCCAAGGGACGGAAACTGAAACTGGGTAAACTCCGCGTCGCCTATCCGGACGATGACGCAGTGGAGCTGATGTCTGCGTTCGAGCGCGAGTTCCGCGTGATTGTGCCGGGCGCCGCGGACGTGCAGCCGCTGGTGTCGTGCGACGGCAAGCCGCTGGAAGCGGGCGAGCTCAAGCACGTTGACGGCGCGGCGGTCTTCAAGGCGGCGCCGGCGCACACGTACCGGGTTTCTGCCGGGAAGAAGTAGCGGCGAGCGACGGCGATGTCCGCCCGCAGTACCACGAACGTCCCGTTCGTGGCCGTCTCGGGGACCCGCCACGGGCGGGACGCCCGTGGTACCGCCACGGGCGGGACGCCCGTGGTACCACCAGGGCTTGCGCGGGCAGGGGCGGCGCGCTATGGTAGT
>JAPLOD010000471.1 GCA_026692735.1 Planctomycetota bacterium
CCCCGGTCTCGGTGGAGATCCTGGCATCGCCGGAATCCGGGGTGGCGCCGCTGCGCGTCTCCTTTGCGCCGCAAACGGTGACCGCGGGTTGGACGTATCAGTGGTCCTTCGGGGACGGCACCCCGCGGGTCACCGGCGCCAACGTGGAGCATGTCTTCCTGGCGCCGGGGACATATGAGGTCCACCTGACGGGGATGGACGCGCTGAGGAACGAGAAGCAGGCCACGCCGAAGACAATCACCGTGGAATCGGAGCAGGCGTTCCCGAAGAAGGCGCGCCTCAAGCTCAACTTCGCCGGCTCGGTCTCGGCGCAGGGGGGCAGCGACGACCTGCAGTTCACGCTCGTCGCCAGTGACCTCGTGCGCACGAGACAGCAGGCGGCGGATGCGCTTCGCGACGGCGCCTATGAGGGTGTCACGTACACTATCAAGATCGGCGGCCAGGCGGTGACAAGCGTGATCTTGGACCGGCGGGCCTCCTACAAAACCAAGGCGGTGAGCTTCAAGTACAACCTGGTGAAGGGCGAGATTGACGTTCGGCTCAAGGGCTTTGCGCTCGCCCAACTCCTGGGGATTGCCCGGAACGATACGCCACCGCAGGTCACGGTGCCAGTGGAACTCATTGGCACCAATGCCGGCTACCGCGCCACCTTCACGCTCTCGTACAAGACGAACGGCAAGACTGGGAGCGGCATAAGCCGTTAATCGCGGAGTTAACCCATGCCAGATGCTTTGTTCCGGCGCCGAGCGGTCATACTGTGTGCAGTCCTGGCGTCAGGGGTCGCGTGCCTGGTCTGGCGCGGCAGCGCCACGCGTGACAGGCGCGGCGCGCCTGCCGCCGCGCAAGGCCGGCCAGCCGCGCCGGCCGTCCGCGGCCCGGGGCATCGCTGGGGCGGGGCGTGGAACTCCGCGCAGGAAGACGGCACGGGGTTCTTCGATCGGGGGAGCGCGCGGCGGTTCGCGGCGGAGGTCCAGCCCGCGCTGCGGAAGTACGTGGTGGACCTGAACGCCAGAGCGTTCCTGCCCGTGGCGGGCGCGGAGGCGCTCCCCGAGGTCCTCGGGGATGCCGGCCGTGACACGGCCTGCACTGCTGGGCAAGCCAGCAGTGGCACGGCCGGGCAAGCCAGCCGTGGCGCGCGTACAGTGTACCTCCAGTTCCACGACCATCCGCGCGCTGACGAACGCCGGCAACTGGCGGCGCAGGGCCTTGAGCTGCTCTCGTACTCCAGCGGCTACGCCTGGATGGCGCGCGGCACGCCGGACGCGTTCAAGGCGGCCTCGGGCCTGCCGTTCGTGCGAGCGGTGGCGCGCGTGGACGCGCGCGACAAGCTGCACCCGGCGGTCTTCAAGGGCGAGACGCCCGCCTACGCGCAAGCGGAGGACGGCCGCACGCGTTTCATGCTGCTGGCGCAACCGGGGACGAGCGCGGAGCTGCTGGCCAGGGAACTGGCGGGAGCCGCCGCCCTGGCGGGCCTGGAGGCGCTGCCGAGGCCGCCGAGCGTGCTCGGCCCGCGCTTCGAGATCGTCGCCGCGCGTGAGCTGGCGCGGCAGGTGGCGGCGCTGGACGCCGCGGCGTGCTTGTCGTTCGTCCCGCCGCCCGCGGCCCCGCGGCCAGGCGCATCGCGCGATGCCACGACTGACGCGGAGTCGAACATCGGGGCCGTCCGCGACAGTGCGCCGAACCTCTCAGGCGCCGGGGTGACGGTGGCCGTGCGCGAGGTCGGGAAGATGGACCAGCACGTGGATGTCGGTTCGCGGCTGACGTACATTGACAACGATGGCGACCTGTCGGGCAACGCGGTCAACCACGCCACTGCCGTGACCGGGGTGATCGGTTCCGACGGCGTCGCGCAGCCGGCGGCCAAGGGCGTGGCGCCGGCGGTCGCGATGCTGGCCTATGCGCTGACCAACGACACGTTCTTGCCTGCGGACGTCATGGACGCGGCCACCAGGGGGGCGCGCCTCTCCAACCATTCCTACGGCCCGGCCGGGCTGACGACCTGGGGCGACTACGACACGATCTCCGCCGACTGGGACGCGGCGCTGCGCACCGGCGACCTGCTGGGGATGTTCGCCGGCAATGAGGAGAGCGGCGGCCAGTACGGGCACATTGATTTCTTCGTGGGCGCCAAGAACACGATCTGCGTCTCAGCCACGAACGCGTCGGCACGGGCCGGCAGCGCCACCGTGCCGAAGGCGGACGGCATCGCGTGGTTCGCCGAGTACGGGCCGATGAACGACGGCCGGGTGAAGCCGGACCTGGTGGCATTCGGCGACAATGTGACGCTGGACCTGGATAGCAATCAGACGCAGACGAACAACGGCACGTCGTTCTCGACACCGGCCGTCACCGGCGTGGCGGCGCTCGTGTTCGAGCACTACAAGGCGGTGGTGGGGTGGGAGCCGTCCGCGGCTCTGGCCAAGGCCCTGCTGTGCAATTCAGCGACGGACCTCGGCGCGCCCGGGCCCGACGCCGTCTACGGGTTCGGCATGCTCAACGCGCAAGAGGCGATTGCTACGATTGACCGCCGCCAGTCGGCGACGCTGACGCCGTTCTACGAAGACGTGCTCTCCAACGGCGGCAGCAGAACGTTCACCGTCAACCTGCAGAGCGTGACGCAGGTGAAGGTGACGCTGTGCTGGCTGGACGTCGCCGGGACGCCTGCCGCGGCCAAGGCGCTGGTCAACGATCTGGATCTCGAACTCCAGGCGCCCGACGGCACGAAGTTCTACCCGTATTCGCTCGATCCGCAGAACCCCGCGGCGGCGGCAACCAGGACGGGCCCGAATAGGGTGGACCCCATCGAGCAGGTCGTCGTGGACAGCCCGGCCAGCGGCACGTGGACGATCGTCGTGAACGGGACGAGCTTCCCTCAACAGGGGCTGCAGTCGTTCGCGGTGTGCGTCAGTCAGCCGGCGGTGCCGCCGGCACTGGTGGCCGTGATCTCCGCATCGCCCACATCCGGGCCGGCGCCGCTGACGGTGTCGTTCTCGGCGCGGAACAGCGTGGGGTCGGCCAACCTGTATTCGTGGTCCTTCGGCGATGGCACGACGCAGGAGGGAGGCGAGGTGAGCCACCCCTACACGTCCGCCGGGTTCTACACCGTCCTCCTGACACTCGACGGCACAGCCAGCGCCAGCCAGGTGATCATGGTCACGAAGAGAACGGAACAGGCCACCGCGGGGAAGGCGCGGGCGACTTTGAGTTTTTGGGGCGACCCGACCGCGGCGGACGACAACCTCCAGTTCACCCTCACGGCGGCCGGTCTGCAGAAAACGCGCCTGGATGCGCAGGCTGCCCTGAGGAACGGCAGCTACCAAGACACGCCCGTCCTGGTCAAGCTCGGCGGCGGCCCGGACGGCACTCCGCCGCCAACCAAGGTCGGCGAGGCCGCCCTGGACAACCGCGCCACCTTCAGATCGGGGGACCTGAACGTCAAGCTGAACCCGCTCCAAGGCCAGCTCCGGGTGCAGTTGCGCAGCGTGCCGCTGGAGGAGATTTTCAGCGCCGCGGGCATGACGCGGACTCCGGACAGCGCCGGATTCCACCCGCTGGCGGCGGAGATCGAGATGCCGGACGCGACCTACCGTGCCACGCTGAACTTCACCTACAAGGTCAGCCCCAACAGCGGCAGGGCGACGGCGCGGTAGCAGATAGCGGCGGCGCGGCAAAAGGGACGGACGAACCGCCAAGACGCCAGGAAACCTGACTGGCGCTCGTGCAAGCTCAAGCGCTTTCACGCCACGTCCGCATGCCGGGACGGCAGATTGACGTCTGCGGCAAGATGCTGTAGGAGACTTGGTATCGGTTTTGCCAGGCCGGCTCCAGCAGTAGATGAGGCATGCCCCGTGCAAACGCTTCGCGAGAAGATGTACGACGCCTCCCAATTCCTGACCGGCGTGGAACTCGTGACGACCCGCGGGACCCTGGCCACGAAGAAGGCGTCCCGGATGCACGCGATGGCCAACGCGCTCGCCGACTGCGACTTCGTTGACTGGTTGTCAATCACGGACAACGCGGGCGGCAACCCGATGCTGGACCCAATCGCCCTGGGGGTGCCGTTGCGCAAGCGCGGCAAGGAGCTCATCATCCACCTGGCGTGCAAGGACTACAACCGGAACGGGCTGGAGGCGCGCGCCTGGTTCTTGAGCGAGGTGGGGCTGAACAACATCCTGGCTCTCACCGGCGACTACCCGATTGCGGGCTACGAGGGCGTCGCGCGCCCGGTATCGGACATTGATTCGGTCGCCCTGCTGACGCTGCTTTCGCACATGAACAAAGGCATGATCGTGGCCCCGCCGACAGCGAAGCGGCCGACGCCGCTGCGGCTCAAGGGGACCGCGTTCTTCCTTGGCGCGGTGGTCAGCAACTTCAAGCTGCACGAGAACGAGGTGCTGCCCCAGTATCTCAAACTCGACAAGAAGATCGAGACGGGCGCCAGGTTCGTCATAAGCCAGATCGGGTACGACAGCCGCAAGTGTCACGAGCTCATCGTCTGGCACGGCAGGCGCGGCCACGGCAACGTGCCCCTCATTGGCAACGTGTACCTGCTCGACAGCCGGGTAGCCGAGGTGTTTCACTCGGGGAAGATCCCCGGCGTGGTGGTCTCGGACGCCCTGCTGGCTGAATGCAGGCGGCGGGCTGCGGGGGCGGACGAGGGCCGTGCGTTCTTCCTCGAGCTGGCCGCGAAGCAGGTCGCGGTCTACCGGGGCTTGGGTTACCGGGGCGCGTACCTGGGGAACATCGAGGAGGTCAAGGACGCGGCCAGGATAGTGGAGTTGGCGCGGTCGTACGGCTCCGAAGACTGGAAGCAGTTTGCGCGGGAGATCCGCTACTCGCGGCCGGGCGAGTTCTGTTGCTTCGCGGAGGACCCGAAGACGGGCCTGGCGGACCCCGAGCGCGTGGACCCCGCGTACGAAGCGTCGCTCAAGAAGCGCCGAGCCACGAAGAACGTGACGCTGAGCTACCGGTTCAGCCGGTGCGTACACGCGAACGCGTTCACGCCAGGCACTACGCTGTTCCGCGTGGCCCGAGGCATCTACGCGCGGGCCTCCGATAAGGAGCGGGGGCCGTGGTGCCTGCGGCGGATCGAACAATCGAGCAAGGGACTGATGTTCGAGTGCCGCGAGTGCGGCGACTGCTCGCTGCCGGATATCGCGTACCTGTGCCCCGAGTCGCAGTGCGCGAAGAACCAGCGCAACGGCCCCTGCGGCGGAACGCGCGAGGGCCGCTGCGAAGTCCTTGAGAAGGAGTGCATCTGGGCCCGCGCCTACGACCGGCTCAAGTACTACGGCCAGGAGCAGGAAATGCTTGCTCACGCGCCCCTGCTCCAAGACAACGCGCTCCGGGAGACGTCGAGCTGGGCCAACACGTTTTTGGGACGGGACCACTTCCGGCACGGCGCGGAGAAGCCTCCCGCGCCCGCAGCCAAGCCCGGGATACCGGCCGCCCCGGGCGGCGAATCATAGAGGGAAACGCAAGGGAGACGCCATGGGTATCAAGGGTCTTACGATCATCGCCGAGGCCATCAACGATTCAGTCCCCTCGACCGCCAGGCTGTACAATCTGGACGACATCGAAGGGATCAAGGCGCTGGCCAGGAAGCAGGCGGCGGGGAACTGCGCGTTCATTGATGTCAACGTCGGCCCGCGGAACGCGGCTTTCATGGCTATGATCGTCAAGGAGGTCCAGAGCGTCACGGACAAGCCGCTCTCCATTGACACGCCGGACCCGGCATTGGCCGCCGCGGCCCTCAGGGCCTACGACATGGATCGCGCCCAGGGGCGCAAGCCCATCCTGAACTCGCTCTCCATGCTCCGGATGGAGATGCTCGACCTCTACACGATCCGCCCGTTCATGCCGATCCTGCTCTGCTCGGAGGGAGTGGATGAGAGCGGCGCCAACGCGCCGTGCCGCACCGTGGACGACGTGCAGCGCGCCGCGAGGGCCATGCTCAAGACGATCCGGGCAAGCGGCTACGGCATCACGAATGAGGACCTCATCATTGACCCGGGCATCGCGCCGATCGGCAGCGACATGGAGGGTACTACGAAGCGCGTGCTCGAGTCGGTCGCGCGGCTTAAGGCGGATCCGGAGTTCGCCGGCGCTCACTTCTCCGTGGGCCTGAGCAACTTCACCGTGATGCTGCCACGCAAGCGTGCCAACGGGAAGCCCGTCAAGACGCCGCTCCAGAACGCGTTCCTGACCAAGGCCGTGCCGCTGGGGCTGGACATGATCATCGGCGCGGCGGATCGGGATTACAGGCTTCTGCCGGCCGGCGACGACGCCCTGGTCTGTCTCGAGGAGTTTCTCGCCCTACGCGAGCTCGACGCGATCGTGCGGGTGAGGAAGTTCTACTCCTGACCTTGCTTCTGTTCCTCGTCACAGCGCCCCGCGCAGCAGCGCCTCCTTGCGCCTCATGTAATAGCAGAAGTTGCCGAACGAGACGTCCGGCGGCACGGTGTGGTCCACCGTGGGGATGAAGCCGCCCTCTTCGATCAGCGGAACCAGCTCGCGCAGGTGCGCGTCTATCGCCTCAGGCCCGCGCGCCAGCTCCCGCTTGTCCACCGCGCCCCACAGCCGCAGGCCGCGGCCGAACTTGCGGCGCAGCGCCACGGGGTCCATGTTGGCCGCGCGCTCGATGGGCCAGAGGAAATCAATGCCGGCGTCGAGCATCAGCGGGATGAGCGGCTCGCAGTTGCCGTCGGTGTCAATGCCGACGTGACGGATGCCGCGGGCGTGGAAGTACTCCACCATCCGGCGCAGCCGCGGGAAGATGAATTCCTTGTAGGTGGCGGGGCCGAGCAACGGGCCGTTCTTCATGGCCAGGTCTTCGGCGAAGATGAAGTAGTCCGGCGCGATCTCTTCGAGGATCGGGACGGCCACCTGCAGCGTGAACTCGGCGTAGAATTCCATCATCTCGTGCATGAGCCTGGGCTGGTCGTACCAGGCGTAGCAGAGGTTCTCGGTGCCCATCCATTCGCGGGCGCGCCAGTAGAAGCCGCCCGGCGCGCAGTTGCGCCCGAGGATCAGGGCGTGCTGGCGGTTCCTCCAGCCGGGGAGCAGGAGCTCGCGCCAGTACGGCGCGTAGCGCCGCGCGCGGTCCACGGGGTAGCGCTTCTTAAGCGCCGCGAAGTCCTCGGGCGTCTGGACCGCGAAGCGCAGGAACTGGTCCATCGAGGCGCGGGTGCCGTGGGCGGCGCCGGCGATCAGCGCCTTGCGCACGCAGCCGTTGGAATCCTGGATGATCTCGTAGCGTCTCGTGCGCTTGAGCAGCTTGTAGTCGAAGGGCGGCTTCATGCCCCAGTCCACGGGGACGAACTCGCGCACATCCAGGTTGAAGTACTCTTCGCCCACGAACCAGTCCCAACTGAGCGTGTCGGGCGGCAGGCCCTCGGCGGCCCAGCGGTCGCAGGTCTGGCCCCAGACGCCGGCCTCCCAGTTGGGCACGCGGTCCACGGGTTCGTAGTTCATCACGCGGAGGAAACGTTCGCGGTTGGTCAAGTCGGCCATGGGTTGCCTTTCATTGCCAGCGGTTACCGCGCGGCGCGTCAGAGCGGGACAACCGTGATGGCGGCGAACTGGCGGAAATGCTCGTCAAAGGAGAACGCCTTGCGTATTCGCAGCCGCTTCATCACAGCCAGGCTGACGCAGTCAGTGAAGCTCCAATCCTTGTCGCGGTGTGTGCGGTAGCTCTGCCAGGCGGCTTCAACGTCTGCCGGCAAGACCCACTCCAAGCGCGCAATCTTCTCTGTCAACAAGCACTGCCCCAGATGCAGTGCTCTCTGATACTCCCCCCGGGCCTTCAGCAGCGTCAGCAGCTCGTCCAGAATGTAATCCGAGGTAACGAGTGGCGTGGTGTTGCTGGAAAGCCAAGTGTCTGCGCGGACGTGGTCACGGTCATTGGGTACGAAGGCTGCAAACCAGGCGCCAGTGTCCACGAAGATCACGTCGTGCCTCCGTACAGCACTTTATCGTGGTCACGATTGGAGAAACCGTCCTCCGGATTGTGCACGGGCAGCGCGGCGAGCTCGCGGCGCAGCTCGCGAAGCGCCTCACGCTGCCGCGCGGCGCTCGGCGCTTGTTTCCGGGCACTCATTGACCGGGCGACACGCTTGAGCAGCGTCAGCTTCTCGGTCTGAGACAAGTGGGGAAGCGCGCCCTCGATGGCTCTCCACGCAGTGTGGTTCATAGCTCCAGCCTCATTCTTCTCTCGATGTTGTAGTCTAGCCCGGTTGTGCCGGGAATCGAGGGGATTCCCGGCCGCGACGGCCGGACCGATGGAGCTATACACTGCCGCATCCCGCACCTATACTCGCTTGGCCTGATAATCGCCTGTAGACGTTCTGAGCCGGGGCCCTGAGAGGATGATGACCGCGCGCGAGAGGCTGTTCGCCGTGCTGGAAGGCCGGCCCGTGGACCGCGTCCCGATCTGGCTGCTGTTCCCGTACCACAAGGTCGGCTACTACGCCGACGTGCGGGCGAACCGCTGCTACAAGAGCATCGTTGAGCTGTCGCGGCGCTACGCCGTGATGCTGAACCGCCGCAACCCGTCCGTGCGGATGTTCGCGCCGGATGTGACAGAGACGGGGGAGCGGGTGGTCGAGCGCGGCTGGCGGATCGAGCGGCGCGTGCTGGCCTGCGGCGCGCGGCGGCTGGTGGCTGAAACGCGCCGGCGCGGCGAGCAGGTCGCGGTGAAGAAACTGCTGGAGAACGAAGAAGACCTGGACGCGCTGCTGAGCTTCCCGCTCAACACCGACAGCACGCGCATCGCCGCCGAACTGGACCTGTACCTGCCGCAGTACCTGCGGGAGCGAGGTGAGTTCCCGTTGCAGTACGGCGCGATGATGCTGGACCTGGGCGAGCCGGTGAACTTCCTGTACCACGCTTCGCGACTCGAGGAGTACGCGTTGTGGTCGGCGCAGTGCAGCGCCAAGGTCGTCAGCTTTCTGGAGCGCGCGATGGAGCGGCTGCGTTGCGTGTACCGGTATTGCCTGGAGCGGGACCTGGCGGACGTGTATTTCATGGTGGGCAGCGAGCTGGCGTCTCCACCGCTGGTCAGCCCGCAGACGTTCCGGCGCTGGGTCGTGCCGTATGCGCGCGAGCTGATCGCCCTGGTGCATGCGCACGGCAAGAAGGTGGTTCAGCACTACCATGGCGCCATCCGGCTCATCCTGCCCGACTTCCTGACGATGGGCGCCGACGCGCTGCACACGATAGAGGCCCCGCCCGTGGGCAACTGCACGCTCACTCAGGCGTTCGAAATCACAGGCGACCGGATGGCGCTGATCGGGAACATCCAATACGACTGTTTCCGCTCGTACACGCAGGCGGAAATGGCCGCCGCGGTCCGTGCGGTGCTGGATGAATGCCGCGGGCGGCGGCTGGTTCTTTCGCCGACAGCGGGACCGTATGAGGAGCGTATTCCCGCGCGGATGGTGCGGAACTACAGGACATTTCTCGAGACGGGCTGGAAGTACGGCGATGCTCGGTTCTAGGGCTCGTCTTTACTTGCGCACGAAATGCGGCATCTGCGCAGGAATGTCAAAGTCCAGTTCGACGAAACCGGCGTACTGGCCGCTCTTGTACCACGGGGCCTGGTAGATGAGCGTGCGCGCGCCGTTTCTCTCGATGGTGTAGACGTTGGTGCGGCGCGAATCTATGAGCTGTTTGAGCTTGCTGCGCGCAGGCTCCGGGTGGCAATCGAACATGTTGGTGCCGATGAGCTTCCTGCCACCGTGCTTCGCGTAGGCTTTGGCGGCGCGGTCGTTCATTGCCACGATGATGCCGGCCGCATCGGACACGGTGATCGCGGCAGGGAACTCGTCTACCCAGGAATGGTCGTTCATTCATGCCTCCGTGGTCTGGCGGCATTATACTCCGGCCGCGTCCCGGAAAAGCGGCAATTGACACGGGACGGGGCAGCGGTGACAAGTGACGGCCGTGACGGGAAGGACAACGGACAGAGGACACATGACACGTGGCGAATACCGCTGAAGTCACCGAAACCGCAGTCTTGAACGCGCTCAAACAAGTCTACGACCCCGACCTCAACCAGGATATCGTGACGCTGGGATTCGTGAAGAACCTGAGAATCTGCGGCGGCGCCGTGGGCTTCGACATCGAACTGACGACGCCCGCCTGCCCCATGAAGGAACGGCTCAAGCGCGAGGCCAACGACGCCGTGAAAGCCCTGCCGGGGGTGGACGCCGTCACTATCGCCATGACCGCGCGGACGCGCAGCCGGACCGTGACACGCGACGACGCCCTCCGCGGCGTGAAGAACATCGTGGCGATTGCGTCGGGCAAGGGCGGGGTGGGGAAGTCCACCGCGACCGTGAACATCGCGCTGGCGCTGGCGGCCACGGGCGCGCGCGTGGGCATCCTGGACGCCGACGTCTACGGGCCGAGCATACCCGGGATGCTGGGCACGACGGAACGTCCGAGCGCCGACGCCGGCGGCCTGGCCGTGCCGCCGGTGGCGCGCGGCATCAAGGTCATGTCCGTCGGCGTGCTGGTTGATCCGGATGAGGCCACGGTGTGGCGCGGGCCGATCGCCAGCCACATCCTGCAGCAGTTCTTGAGCGGGGTGGCCTGGGGCGAACTCGATTACCTGCTGCTGGACCTGCCGCCGGGCACCGGCGACGTGCAGCTCACGCTGACGCAGTCCGTGCCGCTCAACGGCGCGGTGATCGTGACCACGCCGCAGGACGTGGCGCTGCGGATTGCGCGCAAGGGCCTGCGCATGTTCCAGAAGCTGAGCGTGCCGGTGCTGGGCATCATCGAGAACATGGCGGGGTTCGTGTGCCCGAAGTGCCAGACGGTGCACGACATTTTCCGCAAGGGGGGCGGCGAACGCACGGCGCGCGAACTGGCCGTGCCGTTCCTGGGCTCGATCCCGCTTGACCCGCGCATGGTGGAAGGCGGCGACAGCGGCGAGCCGCTCGTCGTGCTGGCGCCCGAGAGCGCGGGGGCAAAGGCCTTTGAAGCCGTGGCGCGCAACCTGGCGGCGCAGCTTTCGATCAGCAACACCGCGGAACAGACGCGCCGCCCGAGGGAACTCCATCTGCACGACCAGACGCCGCCGCGCATCGTCTGGGAAGACGGCGCCGTCACCGTCTACGACCACCGCGTGCTGCGCCTGGCTTGCCCGTGCGCGGCGTGCCAGGACGAGATGACCGGCCAGCGGACCGTCCAGGAAGCCGACGTGCCGCCGGACATCAAGGTGCTGGACGCGGTGCCGGTGGGCCGCTATGGCCTGAACCTGGTCTTCAACGACCGCCACGCCACGGGAATCTACTCGTTCGATCTGCTGCGGGAACTCGGCGAACTCGCAGAGCCCCAACAGCGATAGGCCTTCCTGCTTTGTGGACGGATCAGCGTGAGACGGGCTTGCCGGTCCGGACGGCGGGCTTTGCCTTTCCCTTCGCCCGCCCCTGCGCGGTCGCCAGGCCCCGCCGCGCGCCAGCTTGCTCCTCGAGACTCATCAGCCAGGCGTGCATCTCTTCCGGCGTCTTGAAACGCTTGTAGAGTTCCTCGCGGGCGCGGCGACAACGCTCCACGACTTCCCCTTGGTCGAAGGGCTTGGCGCGCGCCTGCACGGGACGCGGCCCGCCGCGGCGCGCAAGCCTCGCAATCTCCGGAGGCGGAAACGGCTGTTCTTCTAGTTTCGCCAGAAAGGCGCAGAGGCCGTCAAAGGTCTTATACCGCCGCTCAATTTTGCGGCGCGCCGCGAGGCAACGCGCAACGTTCTCGTCCTCAAGCGCCTTCGTCTTCATCGCGTCTCCTTATCGTCTCGCCGAGCGACGCCAGCACGGGCGCGGGTGACATGGCCCAGTCGGACTCCGCCTATCTTGCTATTGGGCCGTTACGCTTGACGTCGTAGGCGAACAGCGCCATATCAACTTTCCGTAATGCTCCCTTCCTTCTACTGATGCGGTTAGCGATTGCACGGAGAAGCGCCGCATAAGGTGTATACGCTGCTTTGCTGGCGGGGCTGAACTTGGGGTAGCCAAGCGAACGAAGTGCCCTTGTCACACGGACATCGATGATCGGGTAATGCTCTGGGGATAGGAAATGCAGAAATGTTGAGGCGATCGGTACACCAATTCCGTAAACATCTGTCAGGCGGGTAAGTCGCTCCGTATCGCCGCTCATCTGATACGCGTCTTCAATTGCATCGGAGACGTTACGGAGGGATTCTCGACTGAACCGGAGCCGAAACCAAGCCATCCTGGACTTCCAGTCAAGGATGTCCAAGATCAGGCCGTGCGTTACGTGCGTTAGCACCATGTCCCGGCGCAACTGCGCCTGGCAGTATCCGAGCAGAACCGCGTACTCCTTGTCGTCGTCGACGTCGGTAGCGTACCGCTTTGCCCATTTGTGCACAAACACCGCGTCCGGAAGAGAAAGAAGGTGCATACTGTCCCCCGCGACCCGCCCCCTCCCTCACGGGGAGGGGGACCGGGGCAAGCTGGAAAGCTTGCCCTACATCTTCACGGGCCTGCTGTTGGCCTTGGCGCTCTTGACGGCGGCTTCGATGAACTTCATGTGCTTCACACCGTCGTGGACGCTGGCGTAGCGCGTGCCGTCGCACTTGAACGGCTTGCAGTCGTTGTACGCGCGCACGTCCTGCTCGAAGAAGCGGTGCAACCGCGCGAAGGCGTCGTGGAAGGCTTCCACGTGGCCGCTGGGGATGGTCGTCTCGCCCAGGAGGTCGGCGGGGACGTCTCCGAGGAAGTCATCCTTGGCTGGCACGGCCGCCCGCCAATACTGCCGTTCAACACCGCTGGGCATGCGCAGGGTGACGAGTTCGGCGTCCTCCTGGCGCCAGGCGAGGCTGCCCTTCTCGCAGGCGACTTCGATGCCGAGGTCGTTCTTGTGCCCGATGCAGATCTGGCTGGCGCGGACCAGCGCCTTGCAGCCGTTGGACAGTTCGCAATAGGTGGTGAAGTGGTCGTCGAGCTGGCGGCCTTTCAGGTAGGTCTCGATCATGCCGCGGACGCTGACGACTTCCAGGCCGGTGACGAAGCGGAGCTGCATGAAGGCGTGAGTGCCGATGTCGCCGCCGCAGCAGCTTGCGCCGGCGCGCTTGGGGTCGGTGCGCCAGGAGGCCTGCTGCTGGCCGGTGGTCTCCAGGCGCGTGGCGAGCCAGCCCTGCAGGTAGTAACTGTCGGCCCAGCGGACGGCGCCGAGCTTGCCCGAGGTGATGATCCAGCGGGCGAAGCGGCTGGTCCAGTGGCCAATGTACGTGTGGGCGATGCCGAAGGGGACTTTGGCCTGGTCCACGGCCTTGGCGAGCTGGACGGCCTGGGCCGCGGTGATGGTCAGGGGCTTTTCGCAGAAGACGGGGATGCCGGCCTTGATGAGTTTCATCGCCGGGTCGAAGTGGACGAAGTTCGGCGTGACGATGAGGGCGTAGTCTATCCGTTGGCCGACGGGCTTGCTCCTCTGATCGGCGATCATGTCGTCATAGCTCTTGTAACCCTTGATGGGGTAGGCCCAGTTCGCGGCGTACTCCATCGCCTTGACGGGGTCTTCGTGGAGCGCGCCGCAGACGACACGGCGTGTGCCGTCGAAATGGATCGCCTTCTGGTGCGGGTTAACGATGAACGCCCCGCCGCCGCCGCCCACCAGCCCGACATTCAGAACACGTTTTGCCATGGTTCGATGCCTCCATTACCTGTGCCACAATCCGAAAAGACTGTGGCCGCTCCCCCCTCGCCGCAATCCAGAGGAATGCGGCACGCGCGCGGCGGCGGGGATCGCGTCCCCGCTCGGCCAGTTAACCCCACACACCAATCATGATGCATTCCCGACTGTAGCGGCGCGTTCCGGCCTGTCAACTCGGGTGTCAGGGCGGTCACGGGTGCATGTGCGTAGCTGCGGAGCTCAAACGGTACTGCGGGGTGACACCGCAAAGCCGCGGGGCGGGCGGCGAGACGCCGCCCCTACAGCCGGCGAGACGCCGGCGCTACAACCAGCCCGTCATGCGGGCCAGGAGGCGGCTGTAGTCCACGAAGCTGGGCCAGGAGACGTCCGCGGGCACGCCGTGGTCGCAGCCGGGGATATAGCCGCCGCCGCGGACGACCGGCGCGATGCGCTTCAACTCCCTGCGGATGACCCGCCCGCCCGCGGCCATGGCGCGCTTGTCCACGCCGCCGCAGTAGGCCATCTGCCGGCCGAAGCGGCGGCGGAATGCGACGATGTCGCAGTGCGCGGCCACTTCGATCGGATCGCAGACGTTGATCCCCGACTCGATCCAGATCGGGATCAACTCGCCGATATACCCGTCGCTGTCCATGCCCACGAGGGGGCAGCCGGCGGAGCGCGTCATCCGCGCCCAGCGAACGTAGGACGGCTTGCAGAACTCCCGCGTCATGGCCGGGGAGATCATGGCATGCGCCTTGTACGCCATGTCCTCGGACATGTGAACCTGGTCGGGGACGACGCGGGCGAAGATCCGTTCCAGGCAGCCGGCGACGAAATCCGTCCAGAAGGCCGCCATCGCCGCCACGAGGGCGGGCTGCTCGACCATCATCATGCACAGCCCTTCGAAGCCGCACCATTCCCGCATCTGCCAGAACGGCCCGCTGAAGCTGACGGTGAAGACGTAGTCGCGGTCCCGCAGCTTGCGGCAGCGTTCTTCGAAGTCCCGAGGAAAGCGGCCGGGGGCGTCCACGGCATAGCGGGCCTTCATCTGCTCCCAGTCGTCGCGGTCCTCGACGGGGCATTTGATCCAGCGCCGCGTGACGAAGTCCTTGGCGACGCGGAGGTAGGTCACATCGAACTGATCGGAGATCTCGCAGATGTTGCCCTTCCAGTCCTGGACGATGCAGTGACCGTCCTTGCGCTCGAGGATCTTCTCCTCGAACTGCGGAATCATGCGGAAGTCCACGCCGACGTCCACGTACGGCCGGGTCTTCTGCGTCTCGACGCCGATGGTTTCGCAGAGCTGCGCGAACCAGTCCACGTCCGCGGGCAGGCCCTGCGTGCGCCAGGCCCTGAGCGTTGACTCACGCGGCCCGCCGGGACTGAAGGGAATCCTGTCGGGGCGGCCGAAGGTCAACGTGCGGATGAACCGTTCGCGTGGCGTCATTGGCGCTAGTGCGTGTCTTTGAGTGTCAGGATCAGGATGGTCTGGGCGTCACGGGAGCCGACCTTCGAGATCATCAAGGGCTCGCCCTTGGACAGCGTAGACGCAAGCGGGTCCCCAATCGGCTTGCCGCCCTGTTTTATGGTGATCTGCACCTTGGCCTTGGCGCCGGCGACGCCGACCAGCGTCACCTCGACAGTGAAACCGGCGATGGCGGCGCTGTCCTTGCCGCCGGCCGCCGGTTTCACGGCCTGGTGGCCCACGTCGGTAAAGGTGCCGAAGAGCGTTTCCTTAAGGAGGTGCTTGTACTGCGCCAGCGACGCGGGGATGGTCTGTTCCTTCTTGCCGGCATCGGTCGCGCCCACCCCCTGCACCTCGATGGCTGCGGATTCGGCGCGGAGGCCCGGCGCCACGAGTGCCAGCGTCAGGAGGAGCGCCGGGAGAACGCATGAACAATACGACAGTCGCATAGTTTCCTCTCAGTCCAGATCAGGGAGCCAGCGCCAATTCTGCTGCGTATCGTCCTTGCGTCCAGTGTCATCTTTCAGAAGGAAGCACACTACGGGAGCCTGTTGGCCAGGCAGGTACTCGACCTGCACGTGGTAGCGGCTGTCCAACGCTTGCGGGACTTCCATGGCCACCGGCTGCTCTTCCTGGCGTTGCGGCACGAAGACCAGGGCGGCGAAGAGCGCGGCGGCAGCCAGGCTCGCAGCCGCCAGCCAGCGCCAGCGGCGGTGCGCACGGGATTGGCTCTTGGCTCCTGGCTCTTGGCTCCTGGCTTCGGCCCGCGAAGAGCTAAGAGCCCGCGGTTCCCGCTGCGCGGCGTGCGTCTTGTGGAGAATGCCTTGCCAGACCGCCTGCCAGCGTTCCTCGCTGACAGCAGGCACGGGCGAGCCGAGTATGGCGGATTGCGTGCGCCCGGCTTCCTGGGAACTGCCACGCCCCACGCGCTCGACCACGGCCTCCCAGACCTGCTCATAGATCAGGTCGCTGACCGTCGGCACGGGCAAGGCCGCCGCCGCCTGGTCCAGCCGCGCAAACGCGCGCCTGTCCGCGGGGCTGACTTCCGTGGTTCGCTCGGCGACGCTTCTCCAGGCACGGCGCGCTGCCGCGACGGAGACCAGCGGGACAGGCAGACGCGCGGCTTCCTCGTCGAGTTTCCGGTACAAGGCCGGCATGCGGCGCAGTTCGGGCTGATGGGCCAGGCGCTGTTCGAGAGAGCGCGCCTTGTCGGCGTCCAGTTCGCCGTCGGCGCAGGCGGAAAGTTCGATAAAGAGGGCTTCTTCGTCCATGTGTCACCCGTACCGCGGGCGGCGAGACGCCACCCGTCCAGCCGGCGAGACGCCGGCGCTACAGCCTCAAGTCTCACTCCTTCAAATGGGGCGCGAGCAACTCCTGGAGGCGTTTGCGCGCGTAGAAGAGCCGCGACATCACCGTGCCAATGTTGCAGTCGAGCGCCTCGGCAATCTCCTTGTAGCTCATGCCCTCGGCGGCGTGCAGCATGAACACCGCGCGCTGGGCGTCCGACAACTTAAGCAACGCGGCGGCCAGCGCGCCGCTGAACTCCGAAACCTCCGCCTTCCGTTCCGGGCCTTCGCTGCCGTCGCGGGCCACCACCACCGCGGCCGGCTCTTCGCTGGCCTCGTCGCCCTCCCCCACGCGGCGCTCATCCAGCGCCACTTCGACCCCGCGCCTGGACCGCCGCAGGCGGTCAATGGCGAGGTTGACGGCGATGCGGCGGAGCCAAGGGTAGAACCGCGCAACGCCTTCGCGGGCGGAGAGCTGTTCGTAGACGCGGACAAAGGCATCCTGGACAACATCGAGCGCCGCGTCTTCGTCGTGCAACAGGCGCCATGCGACCGCAAAGACCCGCTGCCGGTACTTCGTGAACAGCTTCTCGAACGCCTCGGCGTCACCGGAGGCCGCCTTCTCGACCAAGGCCGCGTCCTCCGCGTCAAACGGCGGCGCCCCCTCTCCGTGCGCTTCAGAGGCGGCGGTGGCATCGCACCCTTGGCGTTCCGTATCTCGTGACGCTGTATGCTCAGGATTATTCATCACTTAGGACCAACAAAGCCGGAAATCCTGATGTTCACCATAGCATGAGGCGCGGCTCGTGTCACGGGGTGAAACGTGAGGAGTGAAACGCGAAGGTTGTCTCATTCCTCTTCCATATCGGTCGCACCATACTTGCGCAGCAGCCGGCGCATGTCCAAGCGGCCGATGTGCTTGGCGACGTCCATGGGCCTGTCGCCCGAGCGGAGCTTGGCGTTGACATCAGCTTTGTTCTTCAGGAGAAGCTCGGCAATCTCGGTGTTGTGCTTCCTGACGGCGATGTGGAGCGGGGTCTCGTCATCCTCCTCGTCGCCTTCGGTCCTGGCGTTGACGTCGGCCTTGCTGGCCAGAAGCAGCTCCACGATGGCCTTATTGGAGATGCGGCACGCCATGTGCAAGGGCGTCGAACCGGTGATGTTCTTGGCGTTCACGTCAGGCAGCTTGCTGAGGAGGAACCGGACGACCTCGACGTGCCCGCAGCTTGCGGCCCAGTGCAGTGGCGTATCGCTCTGTCTGGTCTTGGCGTTGAGCAGGGCCGGGTTCTCCTGGAGAAACTTCTTGACGGCCTCCAGGTTCCCCGACTTGGCTGCGGCGAAGATGTCCGGCGGGGGCGGATCGGGTTCTTCAGGGGGCTCCTCGGCAGCCTTAGGGGCGGCGGCGTCAGGCTTCTGCTTGGGCTCCGGCTGGGGCTGGTCTTCGGCCAGCACGGCGCTCCAGGGCAGCAGGGCGAGTGTGCAGGACAGGACCCAGACAGGGAAAGCGCATTTCTTGGCCATTCCAGCGCACCTCAGCCAGTCCAGACCACAGGCTGCCGGTGAGACGCCGGCGGTACGCGGGCGGCACACGGGCCTGCCATCAGGAATAACGTACGACGTGGGCATTTCTCGCAAGCCATGTGCTCGCAGCATGGGATCATACACGACAAGGCAAGTCCCGCCAGCGGGTTGCCGCCCACTGGCACGGGCTCCGAGCCGCGACCCAGGCCACTCTTCGACTTGCAAAATGGCTGTGACACATAACCATAAACAACGGTATGATCACTATAAGGATGGATTTGCTGAGAAAGGCGCGTATGAGGCACCTGGGGACTGTTCTGACCATTGCCTGCCTGGGCGGGCTGGCGTACGGCGACACGGTGGAGATGAAGCCCGAGTCGGGCGACCCCGATGGGCCCGGCCTGAAGCTCGAAGGGAAGGTGGAACGCAAGTTCCAGAACTTCATCATCTTCCTGGTGTACAACGAGACGGGGCGGATACGCATCCCGGTGAGCAAGATCAAGAACATCGAAGAAGACGTTGATACGCAGCTCGACCAACTTAGAGACAAGGAGGACTTTCCGGGGCGGTACAAGGTCGGCGTATGGGCCGTCGAGAAGGGGAAGTTCGCCGAAGCCATCAGGCTGTTTGAGGAGCTGAAGGACAAAGAGCTGCCCGCCAAAGACAAGCTCAACATGCTCAAGCTGCTGGGCCATTCCTACGAGCAGCGCCAGCAGCTCGACAAAGCGCTCGAAAACTACTCCAACTACCTGCTGGGCAGTCCGGACGACGCGGCCATCGCGGAGAAGGTCGCCAAACTGCGCAAGGTGGTGACCCCCGAGCCGGCCGAGGGCGACGTGAAGGTCGGGCCCGCGGGGACGAAGAAAGTGACGGACGGCCTGGAAGGCGACGGCGTGTGGGTGGCGGAGAACTGGGGCAACCCCGGCACGGCGCAGTTCACTGTGGATCCCAACAGCGGCAGCAAGATGGTGGTGGTCCAGTGCAACGGCGGCGAGAAAGACAAAGCGGCCATCAGCCGGACGGGCCAGCCGCTGAACCTGGCCGACAGCAAGGAACTGCTGTGCCGGATCTTCCACAACAGCCCGAACGCGGTTGATCTGGCGTTCGCCTTTGTGAATGCGCAGGGCGAATTCCACGAGACGAAACCGCAGCGTGTGGCGCCCGGCAGTTGGATTGATGTCAAACAGAAGATAGACGGCAAAGTGTTCAAGGCCAACCGCAACAACTTCAAGGCGTTCGACCTGGAGCTGGAAGGCAAGGAACGCATCAACCGCGTCCTGTTCCTCGTGTACTCGCAGAAGCCCTTCACGCTCTACCTGGACAACGTGTACTTCAAGTGAGCCCGCGTGTACCTTCCGAGGAGAGGGGTTGAAGGGCGACAAGGGAGACGAATGAGCGGCGCACCAGGCGGCTTTCAGAGGCGGAGACTCCGTCTCTCATCGGTTCTCTTGTTGTCGGTGCTGCTGGCTTCGGCCGCCTTCTCGTATGCGCTGGCCACCTCGGGTGCTTCACCGGAAACCGCCGCGCGTGCCAGGCAGGCCGCCGCGCAAGCCCGCTTCCTGGGCCAGCCCCTCCGTTTCACGAACCCGTTCCTGCCCGCTGGCACTGACTACCAGTACCCTCTTGGGGGGATGATAAGCCTCGACCCGCAGGGCTTCGACCTGGGCGATGCCTGTCATGGCTCGGCAATCACGCGCTACATCACCGCGGCCGGCGGCTACATGCCGTACACGTTTCTGCTCAAGCCCCTGCTCGGCAGCCAGAGCAGCGACGGCGGGAACCCGAGCCCGTCGCTGCCGCTGCTGAGCCCGGGCGGCATCCTGTCCGGCGCGATGCCCGGGGATGTCGGCAGTTTCGTGCGTTTCAACGTCCAGTTGACAGACTTCATCGGCACGCAGCGCCTCGGCCTATTCCGTCTGAACGTGTTGCCGGGGGACCAGCCGCCGTTCCGCTTTGCGCAGGACCAGTTGCCGATCGCCCAGCAGAACAACAACTACTTCACGAAGATCGAGACGCTGGGCCCGGCGGGCACGTTCTCGGTCGTGCCGGGCAGCGTGACGGTGACGGCGGGCAAGGCGGCGGCGCAGGCGCTGAACCAGCTTGAGGACGCGGGGTTGACGCTTGCGGCCGAGGACGGGGTGCTCTACGGCCGGCCGACCAAGGCGGCCGACATCACGTTCACCGCCCGGGCGACGGACCCGGCCACGCAGCAGAACGCGCTGAACCGCGCGGGCAAGGGACAGGACCAGCAGTTCACCATCAAGGTTGAGACGGGCGGTCCGGTCACCAGCGAACTGGCAGGCGTGCGCTGCGCGCTGCGTGGCAGCACCACGACGACCGGCGCCGACGGGCTCACGTACGCGGGGTTCCTCGATACCCGCGGCCTGACCGCCGCCAACCTGGCGGGCACAACGCTGACGCTGCGCCTCGGCGGGGCGCGGTTCACGGGCGAGTTCGATGCCAAGGGCAGGATCAACAAAGTGCTGCCGGCGGGCACAGACGCGGGCACGAGCGCGGATACGAGCGGCACGAAGGCCAAGACCGCCAAGCACCTGTTGTCCGTCGCGCTGTCCCCGAGCAACGGCCGTCTGAAGATCAAGCTCACCGGCGTGGACCTGGCCAGCAAGCTCAACGTGCCGCTGAACGATCCGGCGCACCCGATCAACAGGACGTTCCAGACGCTTGTTATCGGGCTGGACCTGGGCGCCTTCCGCACCTGCGAAGTGCTGAGGATGGAGACGCGAGCGCTGGCCAATGGCACCTTCGCCATGGACTACACGCTGGGCACGCACGGCTTCTCGCGCGCGGGCAGTTGCCAGATCCTCTCGGTCATCGGCGTTGATCCGGCCATCAAGGGCAAGACGCCGCCAGCAGGCGACCGCTGGCTGGTGCGCCTCCTGGGGGTGCCGGGGCAGGACATGGAGACCACGACGCCGACCACGACGCCGACCACCGTCACGACATCGGGGACCAAGGCGCCGGCGTTCCAGAAGCCCCTGGCAGGGCAGGCGATCACGGGGGGCTCGGTCACGATCCGTGTCGGGGACTTCAAACAGGACGTGAGCGTGGCGAAGCAGTCGGTGCGCTATGTGTTCAAGGCCACGAGCAAAGACGCGGGCATCTACAAGCTGCTGGTGGACCCGACGAAGTTCTTGCATCGGCTGGAGACGAATGTCCTCGGAAGCAACGACACCGGCATCCCCGCAGCGGTCAGCACCAAGGACCTGACGGTGTTTCCTCTGGGCGTGACCGCGGGGACATACAAGGGCGAGACGGGCCGCGTCATCTACCCCGAGCGCGGGGCGTGGCGGCAGCGGTGACACGTGAAGGAACAGGGCAACGCCATATTCGTCTTCCAGGTCGGCAGTTCGCTGTTTTCGAGATTCGAGAAACAGAAGCGGGCCGCGCCGGCCGAACTGGCGCTGCAGGCCGTCTTCACCGACCGGGGGCTGTGCCAGTTGTCGCTGTACCGGGGGGAGTTCTTCGCGCCGCTGTGCCACGGGCTGGAGACGCTCCGGCAGCCCGCCCGCGCGGTGGAGCGTTTCGAGCTGCTGGAGGCGCGGCTGCTGGGGCGCCTGAACGGCGTGCCCGAGAACATGGAGTGGCGCGAGTTCGACCTGCGCGGCCAGCCCGAGTTTCACGCGCGCGTCTGGAAGGCGATGCACGCGATTCCGTTCGGGCGCACGGCGACGTACGGCGAGATCGCCCGGGCAGCCGGGTCACCCCGCGCCAGCCGTGCCTGCGGCCAGGCGTGCGGGGCCAACCCGATCCTGCTGTTCATCCCCTGCCACCGCGTGGTGAGCTCGTCGGGGTTGGGCGGCTTCGGCTGCGGACTGGAATGGAAGAAACGGTTCCTGGCGCTGGAAGGGGTAGACTGGAGAACACCGGGGAAATCCCAAACTCGAAATCCGAAATCCGAAGGAAAGTGAAAACAGAAAACGACAAACGCTGCACGACCGCGTGATGCCGTCTCTACCTCCTCTCCTTGATGTACTTCGCGACCGCCGCGACCGTATCCACCCAGATGCCGTTGGCGGGGTCCATCGCATGGGCGCAGAGCTTGTCCAGGTCGGCGGCCAGGGTGGTCTGGCGGCCGCCGGGGCCGATGTCGTGTCCGGCGAGGATGAGCCATTCGCCCTGTTCGGCGGCGTGGTCGAGCCACGTTTTCATCTGGTCGAAGCCGATACTGTCACAGCACAGCGCGGTCGCCTGGGCGAGGTCGCAGAAGGTGGGATCGTTGGCCGATTCGCCCATGAAGCCCCGCCCCGCGAGGAAGTGCCTGGCCACCAGCGGCACGTAGCTTTTGAGGTTCTCGCCGCGGCCCACAAAGGTCTGGCCGCACGGATAGGCGAAGGTCAGCGGCCGCACGCCCAGCAGTCTATGGATAGCGGCGTTGGCGGCGAGGAGCTCGTCCTTCTCCATGCGCTCCAGCGTGTAGTCCTCCAGCGGGTTGCGGCGCGCGAACGCGAAGTTGCCGCTGCAGGGATGCGTGACGCTGTGGTTGCCGATCTCGTGGCCGTCGGCCACAGCCCGGCGCCAGGCTTCCAGTTTCTGCTCCAGCGCCTGAAGCGAGACGTAGAAGGTGGCCTTCACGCCGCGGGCGGCGAGCAACGGAAAGCCGTTCGCGGTCTGCGACCACCGCGCGTCGTCGAAGCTCAGGCTGAGCGCCGCGCGCTTGCCAGCCGGCCAGAAACCGGACGAGGTGTCTTGGGGAGCCATTGCAGCGATCTCCATGCGTGCCAGCAGCCAAACAGGGACTTGAAATCATCCTCATATACCTGAGACTCACGGCCTCAAGTCGAAAACACACACCGTGAGGATTCCACCATGACTGCGACGAGACGCCAGACGCCGCGCGAGCCCGCTCTGTACATCTGGAGACCGAATACCGCCAGGCGCGCGACGAGGGCCGCGACTTGAGCACGGCCGAGGGCGAGTTCGAACGCCTGCTGGCCGTGCCCAAGTCCGAACGCACGCTGGGCGGCGCGCGCGATGAGGCGTGGTTCCGCGCCTGTGAGAAACTGATGGACGACGTCCAGCGGCTTCCCTACCGCGGCGACTACCGCTACGCGGAGCCGTCCGACCTGGAGAGCATACAGCGCGCGCGGCCGGCCGCGCCCAGGCTGGCGCGCTGGCGCGGCAGCAAGCGGGAACTCCTGGAGCGGCTCCACGGCGGACTGCTCGGGCGCATCTGCGGCTGCATGCTGGGCAAGCCGGTGGAGGGCTGGCACAGGCGGAGCATTCGGATCACAGGCGCAGCTACAGGCAACTGGCCGCTCGGCAACTACCTGCGCTTGCCGACGAAGAAGGAAGACGCGGCGATCGCGGCGCAGAAGCCCACGCACCGGCTCCACAGGTGGTGGACCGCCATCGTGCGGGACGGCATGAACGGCATGGTCGAAGACGACGACACCAATTACACGACCGTCGGCTTCGCGGTCGTGCAGAAGCACGGCAAGGATTTCACGCCGTTGGACATGGCCAGCTTCTGGGGCCAGGAACTGCCGATCTTCCATACCTGCACGGCGGAACGGGTGGCGTACCGGAATTTCGCGAACGGCGTCCTGCCGCCGTTGAGCGGCTCATACCGCAACCCGTACCGCGAATGGATCGGCGCGCAGATTCGCGCGGACTACTTTGGCTACGCCAATCCGGGCAACCCGGAGCGGGCCGCCGCGTGGGCGTGGCGGGATGCGTGTGTGAGTCACGTCAAGAACGGCATCTACGGGGAGTTGTGGGTTGCCGCAACGCTGGCCGCCGCGTACGTCGAGGCGGACTGGATCACGATCATCCGCGCAGGCCTGGCGCAAGTGCCACAGAGCTGCCGCCTGCGGGAGGATGTCGAGAAGATCATCGGGGCGTTCATGCGGGGCTCAAGCTACGAGAGCACCGTGGACATGATCCACACGCAGTGGGACGAGACGCGGGGCCACGACTGGTGCCACACGAATTCCAACGCGCAGATCGTCACCGCCGCGCTGCTGTTCGGCGACGATGACTACGAGAAGACGATCACGCGCGCGGTGATGCCGGGCTTCGATACGGACTGCAACGGCGCGACCGCCGGCAGCCTGTGGGGCGTGCGGCACGGCGTAAAAGCGCTGCCGCGGAAGTGGACGCGGCCGATGCGGGACCATATCCGCACGGGCGTGGCGTCGTACGCCAATGTGACGATCAGCAAGCTGGCGGCGGACATGGCGGAAACGGCGCTAAAGAACAGCGAGTGACGGGTGAGGAGAAGCTAAGGACAACGTTGGATACAGCCCTGTTCGAGTTTCGTCTGCCTGAGCAGTGCATTGCCCAGGAACCGCTGCCGGAGCGCGATGCGTCGCGGCTGCTGGTGCTGCACCGCGACACGAGGACGTGTGAGGACAAGGGCATTCGCGACCTGGCAGGCTTGCTGCGCCGCGGCGATCTCCTGGTGCTCAACAACACGCGCGTCATCCCCGCGCGGCTCCGCGCGCGGCGCGACAGCAGCGGGGGGAAGATAGAGTTCCTGCTGCTGCCGCCAGGCGATTGCGGATTGATGATTTCGGATTGCGGATTAGGTTCGACGGGGCCGATGACGCGCGGAGGCCAATCCGCAATCGTCAATCCGCAATCCGCAATCAAAACGCGCCGGGTGCTCACCAAGTCCGGCGGCAAACTGAAGGCGGGGGAGACGTTCACGCTTGCAGGCGGCATGACGGCGACGCTACGGGAACGCCACGGCGAAGCGGGCGACGTGGTGGAGTTCCACTGTGCGGCGGGGGAGTTCGAGCGTTACATCAGAGAGAAGGGCGAGGTGCCGCTTCCGCCGTATATTCACCGGCCGCCCGGTCCTTCGTCGGCGCAGGACCGAGACAGGTATCAGACGATCTTCGCGCACACGCCCGGCGCCGTCGCCGCGCCCACGGCGGGGCTGCACTTCACGCCGCGGCTGTTGGAGGCGCTGCGGGCGGGCGGGGTCACGAGCGCGTTCCTGACGCTCCACGTAGGCCCGGGCACGTTCCGGCCGGTGAAGGCGGAGCGCGTCGAGGAACACTTTGTGGACCCGGAGCCGTACTACATCCCGGCAGAGACCGTGGCCGCCGTGGCGGCCGCAAAGAAGGAAGGCCGGCGCGTGATCGCCGTGGGGACGACGAGCCTGCGCGCTCTTGAGGGGGCCGTGGCGGACCAGTGTGGCACGGGCTTCAATCCCGTGGGCCTTCATGGGCAGACGGACCTTTTCGTGTATCCGCCGTACAAGTTCCGCGTCGTAGACGCGCTGTTGACGAACTTCCACCTGCCGCGGTCGAGCCTGCTGATGCTGGTGTGCGCGTTCGCGGCACCCGGGAGCACAGAGGGCATCGGCTTCGTGAAACAGGCGTACGAACATGCGGTGCAGAGCGGGTACCGGTTCTACAGTTACGGCGATGCGTGTCTGTTCGGGTAGGGCTTGCGGTTGGGTGTGCCTGCGGCACCCCGAAAAGCGCTGCAGCACCTTTCGGGGCCACCCGCGGTCTGGGCAGTTTCAGACCGATGCGGGTCGTCGCCTCGTGCTTCGCGCCCTGACACGGAGGAAGGCAGAATGGGAGCAGTTCGCGAGCAGGCCACAGCCACCCGCCCCGCTGACCCGATCAGTTGTCCCTCCACAGCGTACTACGTCCACCATGAGCTTTCGGGTCACTTCAGCCTGTCGAGCCAGGTTGTCCACACGGGAGAGAGGTTGAACGGGTACGAGGGATAGGAAGGCACATGTAGGCAAGTGCGGATGGCGCCTACTGTGAAATGGTCCAAGGCACAGCAAGGTGGTCGTTTGAGGCTTTCATTCGGTCACCAGGGCAGGGAGCGCAAGGGTTTTGCGGGAATTCCCTCTGGTTTCCGTCATGTCCACTGGTAGAAGTGTGATCGTGGTTTCTGTGCTGCACAGGTGCGGAGGAGTGCTTTGGCGCCCCCAGAAGAGCTGACCATCACGGAGACGACGCAGCACGCTGTCGTCATCCTGTCCCTTGACGGCCCAGTCAGCGTCAAGACGTTCGAGCAACTCGACAAGACGCTGCACGAGCTCTTCCACGAGGGCCACTACCGCATCATCTTGGATATGGCCATGGTCCTCTACGTGTCGTCCGCCGGCGCGGGCGTCTTCATGAACGCCCTCTCGCTATGCCGCGAGAACGACGGCAATATCGTCCTGATCAACATCACTGAGAGCGTGGCGGAGGTCCTCGACCTCCTGAACCTGACGAACATCCTGCCGACCGCCAAGAGCCTTGACCTTGCCCTGGCCTCGTTCAACCATGCGTAGCAACGGCGCCGCGCGGCGTGAGACCAAGCCGGGAAAAGGGTTTGGATTCGTCGCGCACGGCTCGTAAGATTCGCACCGCAAGTGCGGGGGTGTCCTATGGCCAGTGAGATTTCTGACGAGACCTTCGCCCGTCTCGCCGTTGAAGCGGGCTTGGTGGCACCCGAGCAGATCGAAACGGCCCGGCGGTCCCAGGCTGTCAGCACCCAGAAGGGCGTGGCGCTGTCTCTGGCCGACGTGCTGCTGCTCGAGGATGTCATCACGCTGGCGACCCGCGAGAGGATCGAGGCCCTGGCGCTGCCCGCGAGAGGGGGCGTCGGCTCCACGGCCGTCGTTGCGCCCGGCGAGAGGAAGGTCGGCGTTGGGACTCTGGCGGCACTCGCGGCCATGGTCGTGGGGCTGGGCTTCCTGGGCATCGTTGCGGGGGTGCTGCTGTACAGGACCTCGCCGCCCAGCCCGCCGCCGCCCGTCGTCACTGTTAGCGTATCGAAGCCTGGTGGCGCGGAGCAGCCGGTGGACGGGACTCTCAGTCCCGCCGCTCAGCCTGAAACGGCAAACCTGAAACCTGAAACCAAGCCCGTTGTTGTTCAACCTGAAACCGTAGACCTGAAACCTGAAACCCCAAGTCCCAAGTCCCAAATCCCAAATCCGCAATCCAAAATCCAAAATCCAAAATCTGAAATCCAAAATTCCGATACCCCGACGCTGCCGGCCGACGTCGCGCCGTTGTCCGCCGCCCTGAACGCGCAGATCAAGCAGTTGATGCAATCGGTCGAGGAATACCGGGGCCTGCCGTGCAAACGCCCCGTTCCCTGCGGCTCGGTGGAGAGAGGACTCCTCAAGAAGAAGATGCTGCAGGTCATGCAGGAGGAACTGCCGCCGGAGAAGATGAACTCTCTGCAGGCCGGGTTGAAGGCCTTCGGCTTCATTCCTGAAAGCATGAACCTGGGCCAGTACTTCCCGGAGCTGCTCACCAGCCAGGTCGGCGGTTACTACGATCCGCGCCGCAAGTACCTGGCCCTGGTGCAGAGCCCCGACGGCGGGGTGGGCGTGGCCGGGATGGAGCAGACCGTTCTTGTCCACGAACTGACGCACGCAGTCCAGGACCAGCACTTCGACCTCGAGAAGTTCGTCACCAACGAGGTGCTCTCCGACGAAGACGCCGCGCACACCGCGCTGGTTGAGGGCGACGCGACGCTGACGATGTATGACTATTCCCTGGGCATGCGCCTGGAGAAGATGCCGGGCGCCGACATGCTGCTGGCGCAAATGCTCAAGGACCCGCAACAGCTCATCGCGATGACGCGCAATATGCCCGGCGGGAAGGAGATGAACGAGGCGCCGGCGTGGATTCGCGACAACCTGCTCTTCGGTTACATGCAGGGCATGATGTTCTGCGTCAGCGTCAGGAAGCTGGGCGGACGGAAGCTGCTCGACTACGCCTTCACCACGGACCCGCCGCGCTCCACCGAACAGATCATGCATCCGGAAAAATGGCACACCCAGCGCGACGACCCGGTGGCCATCTCCTGGCCGGACCTCTCCCGCGAACTGCCCGGCTACAAGAAGGTCTGCGAAGGCCAGCTTGGCGAACTGAGCATGAAGACTCTCCTGCGCGAGGCGTTGAAAGACGAGAAGCGCGCCGCCATCGCCGCCGCGGGCTGGGGCGGCGACCGGTGCGCCGTCTACCAGAAGGGCGCGGAGAGAGTCATGCTGTGGATCACCGAGTGGGACAGCGTCCTGGACGGCAAGGAGTTCAAAGAAGCCGCCGCGGCGCTCGGCCCCGACTGGAAGCTGCTGGCCTCGCGGCCCACGCGCGTGCAGGTGGTGCGGGGCACGCTTGAGCCCGCCGCACTGGCGGCGGTCCACGCCAGACTGGCTGAAGCCAGGTCCGAGGTTCCAGCGAACAAGAACATTGACCTGGCGGCGCTGGGCGTCGAGAAGGGCGGCGACGCCGAGGCCGGCGCGGACTTGGCCAAGGCATTGGCGGGCGTGCTCGACGGCAAGGACGGCGACCTGGACCTCGCCAAGCTGCTCAACGATCCGGCCATGAAGAAGCGGGTCGAGAAGCTGGCCGGCGAGCAGGGCGGCCTTCAGCCGGGAGAGGTCGAGAGACCGGACCTCGGCAAGATGCTCGAGGATCCACAGGTCCAGAACATGATGAAGAACATGCTCTCGCAGCAGGTCCCGGGAGGCACACTCAGCCAGGACGGCCGCACCTACGTGAACGAGACGCTGGGCTACAAGCTGTCGCTTCCCCCGTCGCGGAAGGACTGGAAGCTGGACGCCAAGCCGCCGCCGCCGGCGTCCGTGATGGTTCTGGGTTCGGGCGGGTCGGTGCAGATCAGCGTTGCGTCGCAGCGCCTGCCGATGGCCATTCCCGCGTCGAACCTCGGGCCCATGCTGGAAATGGCGTCCCAGGTGGTCGTGGAGAACTACAAGAAGCTCAGCGGCACGGAGGTCGAGACTTCCGGCAAGAAGGGTTACGAGCTGCAATACGAAGGGGAGATGGCCGGCCAGCGGGTGCGCTCGACTCACCGCGCCTACGCCGACGGCGGTGGCATGATCATGGTCCAGGCCATCGCGCCGGCCGATGACTGGGCCAGGAACGAGAAGGCCATCAAAGAAACGCTGGACAGCTTCTCCTTTATTGAGCCGTCCGTACCGAAGAAGGCGCCCCCCCCGAAGAAGGAACCGCAGGAGGAATAGGCCACCGGGCCATGCGCCACCAGGATTCGGCAGCCCAGAGCAACGAGAGCTTCCACGACCGCGTGGCCAGGCGCTACGATGAAATCTACAAGGGTCCGCGCTGGGACCTGTGGTACGAGTTGTCCTGGGCGCCGATGAAGGCCTGGCTGCCGCCGGACCTGCGCGCGCCCGTCGTGGACCTGGGCTGCGGCACGGGCAAGTACGGCCTGCGCGTAGCAAAAACCGGCTATTCCGTGACACTGACCGACCTGTCGCAGCGCATGCTCGAAGTCGCCCGCCGGAAAGCCGCGGAGCTGGGCCTCGAAGACCGCGTCAGCTTTCTGAAGGCCGACATCATGGACCTGTCCGCGCTGCCGCGGGAGCACTTCGCGTTGGCCATGGCGCAAGGAGACGAGCTGTCGTTCGCCTCGCTGCCCGCGAAGGCACTCCAGGAAATCCGCAAGGTTCTCCGCCCGGAGGGGGTGCTCGTCGCGTCGGTGGACCAGACGCTTGCGGCCATAGACCATTACGCGGAGAAGACGGACCTTGCCGGCCTGGAGAAACTGCTCAAGAGCGGCGAGATGGAGTGGCTCGCCCGCGACGCCACGGAACGTTTTCCAGTCCACACGTTCACTGCCGAACGCTTGCGAGACCTGTGTGCCGTCGCTGGTTTTGAGGTGCTCGACCTTTTTGGCAAGACCGTCCTGCCGCTGAAGAAGCTGGAAGCGCTGCTTGAAAACGAGGCCGCCGCGCAGCGGATCATGGCCCTTGAGAAGAAGCTCTGCCGCATCCCGTCCGCCATGGGCCGCACCAGCCATCTGCAGATCACGGCGCGCAGGATGGCCTGACCCCGGGGACGGTCTCCTGGGTTGGCGCCGCCATGGTTGTTGAACCCGTTCCCAATATGAGTACGTTTGTTCCCAAATTGGGTACAATGGCGCGCGGTGGAAACTCCCGACTCCCACACTGACAGCGGCCTCGCCGCACTGTACACGCGCCTGCGCGGCAGCACGGCGGCGCGGGACGGCCTGTACGTGCTGGCCGCGCAGGGCACGGCCACGGCGATCGCGCTGGGCATGGAGATCCTGCTCTTCCGCAATCTGCTGGTGGCGGAACGCGGCATGCTGACCGCGGCGCTGGAACTGCGCAACGTGCTGCTGTGCGTCGCCGACGTGGGACTGGCCCTGACGACGGTGCGCGTGGGCGCGGAATACTTCGGCAAAGGCCTGCACAACGAAGCCAATGCGGTCTTCCGGCGGGCGTTTCTCACGCGCGCGGCGCTGGCCGCGCTGGTGGTGGCGCTCACCTGTCTGCTCGCGCCCGCGCTGGTGCGCTTCCCGCTCGCGGCGGGGAACAGACCCGGACTCGTCCTGGCCGCGGCCGCGGCGCTGCTGGGCATGACGGCCACGGCGTGGGGCGTGGATGTGTCGCAGGCCACCCGCGGTTTCGGGCGGTACTTCCTGCATCAGGTCGTCGAAGCGGCGCTGAAGGCCGCCGCGGTGATCGTTGTGTTCCTGGCTGCGAGCGGAAGCTTGTTTGGGAAGACCGTCGTTGTGCTCCACGCCGAGATCGTGCTCTGGGTCATGGCCGCCGGGGCCATCCTCGCCGGCTTGTTCAGCGTGATGCTGCAGCGGAGCAACCTGCGGAAGCCGGGACCGATGGCGGCGGCCACGCGGGACGAGCTCTACGCGCAGTTGCGCACGTTCGGCCGCGTCGCGGGCGCCGTGGTGCTGCTGCAGGCTATTGGCGGCCGCGTCGAGGTCTTCCTGGTACAGTGGCAACTGGGGCCGGTGGACACGGCGGTCTTCGATGGCGCGCGCCGTCTGGCGCTCGTGCTGCCGCTGCTGGGCGGCGCGCTGACGACGGTGCTGTTGCCGCGCGTGGCCGTCCTGGACTCCCCTGCTGCTTGCGCGGCCTACGCGAAGAAGGCGGTGCTGATCTGCGTGCCGCTGGCGCTTGTGGCCGGAGCGGCTCTGGCGGCCGTGGCAGGCTTCATCGTGCCGCTGCTGTGGGGCGGCCGCTACGAAGCCTCGATAACGCCGCTGCGCTGGCTCTGCGTCGCGCACGCGTTCTCGATCGTGCTGGCGCCGCTCACGCTGGTCTTCTTCCCGCTGCGCCGGGAACGCACGTTCCTGCTGTTGCAGGCAGCCAGCGTCGTGCTCTCCATCGGCCTTGGCGTCGTGCTGATACCAAGGTTCGGTCCCCTCGGCGCAGCGTGGTCCACGCTTGTGTCCAGGGCGGCAATTGTGCTGGTGTGCGGCTGGGTTCTTTGCGTTATCCTACGTGATAGGGGGGCGCCGAGACCGGAGAACGCTCAATGAAGGCCGTTATCGCTGGACCTTTCGGACATGGCACGCTGGCGGATGAAGCCGTGCTCGCGGGCCTCCTGCGTCATCTTGCCGCGGGCAAACACGAAGCCACGGTTCTCTCGGCCGACCTCGACCGCACCCAAACGCTGCACGGCATCGCCGCGGTTGAGGCCGGGCCGCCGGAGAGCTTTCTGTCGAACAGGGAGCTCTGGAAGGCGCTCGGCAAGGCCCACCTGCTCATCCTCGCCAGCGGCGGGATGGTAAGCGGGCGCGGCCGCGCCCCTGCGCGCAGGTGGCTGGCGCTGCTGGAGCACGCGCAGATCGCCGGGCTGAAGACGGCCGTCGTCGGCATAGGCGCGGAGACGATCGCCGAGCCAAAGGAACGCGCGCGCGTGCAACGGCTGCTGCATCACTGCGTGGACGGCCTCTCCACGCGCGACTTCCGGTCCAAAGAGGCGCTGATGAGCTACGGTCTGGGCGCGAACCGCATCTCCGCCAACGGCGATCCCTCCCTGGCTCTGGCCGGCAACGGCGCCGGCGCCGCCGGGGCCGCCGCCGGCACGCGCGTGGGCGTGGTGCTGGCCGAAGGGCTCCCGTCGCGCGGCGAATTCGGCGTTGAGCCGCACGCACCCGCCGAGGAGTTCGCGGCGGCAACCGAGGTGTTCCTCAAAGGACTGCTGGGCGCGCCCGCCCTCTCGGCGACGCTTTTCCATGACGATACCGAACCGGCGCGGGAGTTCGCCGGAAAGCTCTGCGCCGCCCTGCCGCCCGAGCGTGTCACCACGCAGGCTGCCGATCGCCCGCTGGCGGAAATCCAGGCGCGCATGGCCGAGTGCGGCGTCATCGCCAGCTTCAGCCTGCACGGCCTGGTGCTCGGCGCGGGCGCAGGCGTTCCGGTCATCGGTTTCGGAGCGGAACCGGGCGCGGCGGAGTTCCTCACGGCGCTGGGACTGGGCGATTCCGTCGTCCCCGCCTCGCCGTCAGCGTTCGATTCCGGGAAGGCAGCAGAGGCCGTCGTGAAGCTGCTTTCACGAAGCACCGTCGCCCGCGAGATGCTCAAGCCCCGCATGGCTGTGCTGCGCAAGCGGGAAGCGCAGAACGCGCGCATGCTGGACCTGCTGGTTCCCAGACGGGTGGTGTACGCGCGGCAGAAGGAGTTGTCTGACACGGACCCGGCCGAAGAGGAAGCCAGTTCGCCCCCGCGCAGGCGCCGCGGCCCGCCCAAGCGCCGTTCCTCGCGGTAGCCGGGGCGCCTGCGGCCCATGGGCGAGACGCCCATGCTACGGACCGGGGATGACGACCTGCAGCGCGTGCGGGCGCACCTCGAGCTTGCACGGCGTTTGGCCGAGCGATTCGCCGTCCGCGCACACCCACTGCGGACCCTCGGGCGTCTCGATCTCCAGCGAGCGGGTCGTCAGCATGCTGACGGCCGGATGGCCGGTGTGCGTGCCCTTCAGCACGCGCGGCAGAATTCGCAGGACGGTGAAGGCTGACACATCCTTCACAACGCAGAGCTGGAACAGCCCGTCGTCCAGTCTCGCGCCGGGCGTAATGTGCAGCGCGCCGCCGTAGCTGGGCGTGTTGCCTGTCGCCACCAGCAGCACGCGCTCTTCATGCGTGCCAAAATCGCCCTTGAGCCGCACCAGCGGCGCGTGGAAGCGCGTCAGGACGCGCAGCACGCCGTAGACATAGGCCGGCGTGCCCTTCAGCCAGAGCTTGTGTATCTCGACAAAGCGGCTCACTTCCGAGTCGAAGCCGAGCGTCGCCACAGTGAGGAAACGCTTGTCGCCCGAGCCAGGCGCTCCGGCGGCCAGCGGGTGGTACGCGCCCAGGTCGAGCGTCCGCCGCCGGCCGCCCAGCAACATCCGCGCGAGGGCTTCCGGCGGGTCGGACGGCCGCAGACCAAGGGCGCGCGCGAAATCGTTGCAGCGCCCGCCGGGCAGGATGCCCAGCGCGCTCCGGCTGCCGTCCAGAGCTGTGGCGATCTCCTGCAGCGTGCCGTCGCCGCCGCATCCGACCACGGTCTGCACTCCTTGAGCAGCCGCTTCGGCGGCGAAGCGGCGCGCATCGCCCTGCGCAGCGGTGACCTGCAGCTCCACCGCCCGCCCGGCGGCTTGCAGCAGTTCGCGTGCGCGTGTGGCCAGGCGCGGTGCGGCGCGCGAACCGGACGCAGGGTTGGCGATGATGACGAAGTCAAGCATGGCTCGGCGCCGATTCTGCCATCCGGCTCTCAATCGGCCAGTGCCGAAAGCCCACCCAGGGCGGCGCGCCTCTTCTTACCACGAAGACCACGAAGGGCACGAAGAACAGGGCCAACGATCCTCTTCTGCGTGACCTTCGTTGTCTTCGTGGCCTTCGTGGTGAAGAAGCTGCGGGGACTGAACGGTTACGGTTACACGACTTCCACCACCGCATAGGTCTCGATCCCCGAGAGCGCAAAGGCGGCGCGCGCCTGGCCCGTTTCCAGCACGCTCAGCGCAGGCTGCTGTGCGTCGGGCGAGTACGCCGCGATCTTCCGCCCGCCGCAGCCGGGCAGCGCGATCGTGGCGTCGCAGGGCTCCAGCCGGTAGTTGAGCACGTGCACCCAGCGCTTGGTGCCCTTGCCCCACAGCAGCGCGATCAGGCCGTCGGGAGCCTGCACCTCGATGGGCGGCGGACCCGCACACGCGCGGATGTCGTCAAGCAGCGTTGAGCCGAGCTCTGCCAGTTCGGGGAGGTCAACCTCCGCCATCTGCCGCGGCGGCGCGTACTCTATGAAGCGCCCCTCGCCAACCGGCTTCTCGCGCCGCCCCGGCGGGCCGTCGAGCGCAAATGGCCGCGCGGCGAGGCGCAAATGGCCCGGCGTTTCGAACGCTCCCGTGACCGGCGACGCGATCACGGTTCCGCCGGACGCCTCCGCGTACGATCGCAGCGCTGCCACGAGCGCATCGGGGATGAAGTGGGCATGGCCGGCGTAGATGACTTTGTACTTCCGCAGATCAAAGCGCTCATGGTTGCGCACGGGCATCACATCGAACTGGACATTGTGGCGCGCCAGGAAGGTGACCAGCTCCTGCTCGCGCTCGCCCGGCCCTGCATCAAGGGCGTCCCAATTGCCCGACAACACGGCAACGGTGTTCACAGGGTCGCCACCCTCGTAGAAACGTCTGTGCTCCACGCCGAAATTCACATACGCGGCCGGCGCCGCCAGTTCACAGAACATGCCGCCGGCGGCCATGATCTCCGCCGCGGCCAGGGTCTCCTTCATGCCTTCTTCTGTGGATGGAGGCGCCGCGTCATCACGGAATGGCACTCCCGCAACGAACGGCTTGTCCCGCCCGCCGTCTTCAGACGCGAATTTCAAACCGGCGAGATTCGTTGTGAGTTCCCCGTCGGCTGTGTAGCCCGGCTGCGCCGCGCAGTGGTGAAACTTCAGGTTCACGATCTCGTTGAGCGGCCAGGTGGCGCCGGCGTCGCAGCAGAAGAGGAACTCGCTCGCGCTTTCGCCGCGCGCTTCCCTCGCAAGCTTCCGCGCCTCGTTGAGGAACTCCACGTCGCCAGTCGGGTCGCACATCAGGCCCGTGAAGATCAACCCGTCGAAACCGGCTTCCAGAGCGCGGCTCACTTTCTGTCTCAAGTATTCTCGCCAGGGCGCCTGCCGCGTGTCCATGAGGAGCGGGCCGGGATAGTGCCCTTTGTCACCTGGTCCGCCAAACGTTATCACGTTGCCGAACGAATCGCGCTGCTGCCAGTCCGCGACGTTGGGAAACCGTTTCCCCATCTCTTCCGCAAAGCAATACGACAACGATACTGCGGCCACCGCTTTGATCTTCTTCCTGCGCAGGAGTGGCAGCAGGTTCCGCACCGCTTCCCATTGCACCTTGTCCCCTTCATCGGAAAAGCCGAGCGACCACGTCAGACAGACGGCGTTGCACCCTTTCGCCACGAGTTCCTCAACCAACGCGGGGCCGTACCGCGCCGCCTGCATCAGATTGCCGGGATTGTTGCCCGCATTGTCCCACGTGCCGGAGAGGATCATGGCCGCCGCTTCCGACGGCCCGCCCGGCACGTGCGCCAGCCGCAGCTTCCCCCGCTGCGCCCACGACGGCGGCTTGAACTGGCCTTTCGCGCGATTCGTGACGGCCACGTGACACCCCAATCCGCGCCGCGGGCTGGTACGAACAGCCCTCCAGCGCTTTGAAGGTATCGGCAAGTTGGGCGGCGGAGCCCAGCGCCGCGCGAGCTGCGGCGCCCATAGCAACCGTCAGTGTACGAGCGTCGTATATTCCGCGGCGTCTTTGCGGAGGTCCCCTTCGACGGTCTTCCCCGTGACAACGTCACGCACAACCAGGCCGTACATCCCCGCCGGTTCATTGAGACCCAGCAGCACCTGGCTGTTCCAGCGGCCTCTCTCGGCGATGATGTTGCGCGCATAGCAGGGGATCGGCTTGCCCGCGGGGTCGCGGATCTCCACATGGAAGACGTGCAGCCCAACCTCGTCCGCGTCCGCCACGACGCCCACGTTGACCTTGAACGCGCCGCGCGGATCGCTGCGCCGCACCTTGATGCTCAGCCGCTCCACCTTGTACGGCAGCGCCGCCAGCAGTGTCGCGCGGTGCGGCTCCAGCGCCACTCTGACCATCTTCGCCGCGCCCAGGTACGTGCCTTCCCGCACGTCGTACCAGTGCTGCTCCTGCTCCAGACCCACCCACGCGTCCGTCTTCGCCGTGATGCTCAGCCCGCCCGCCGGCTCGCCCGGGCCTTCCTGCGTGCCGACCGGCAGCAGGCCGAAGAACTGGCAGCCCTGCCCCAGGCCGAAGCGCGCCCGCCGAATGCCTCGCATTGGCGTTCCGTCCACCGCGCGGAGGCGCAGCGGATTCTCCGGCAGCACCTCGCCCAGCATATCGCTGATCACCAGCCGCAGCGCCTCGCCGCCGGTCGGCCGCCCGTAGGTCTTGGTGTACTCCTCGGGGCTCATGCCGCGGTACTGGAAATCCCCCGCGTCCTTGTCGGCGCGCCGCTGCGCGTAGTCCTGCATGCTCAGGTTCAGGTACACGAAGCGGCCCTTGCCCCGCGCCTTGCTCAACAGCGCCGCCGCGCCTGCGCGCGACGCTCCGTGGCTCCGCCCGCCGTTCGCCACTACGCTGGGTTCCAGCACGCGCAGGTCCGACGATTCCGGCCCCGTCTCCGCGCCGCCGCCGTCCGCCTCGGACGGCCCCCCAGGCGTTTTCAGGCGGACGCGCGTCTCGACGCCGCCGTGGAATGCGCCGTTGCATTCGAGCACGCCCAGGCCAGTGCGGGCGATGCCGAAATCGCGGTCCAGCGCGCCGACGGCGCAGGCGTCATCCTTCGCCCCGGTCCCCAGGTAGAAGTCTCCCTTGCGGCGCTTGCCGTGGCCGTCGAAGGTTCCGCACGCGCCGTCGGCGATGACCACGCCTCCGGTGCGCGCAAAACGCCGCAGGGCCTCAGCCTCCTCGTCGCTCAGCGACAGCACTTTGGGCAGGATCAGGACCTTCACGTGCAGGCTTTGAGCCTGGCCCTTGCCCTTGCCCTCGGCCTGGACCGGTGTCAACTCGCCTGCCAGCAGTTGCCGCGGCTCCACGCCCCGCTGGTCGGGATGCGGGCCGCCGCCTTGTCAACAAGGTCGAGGGGCTTCGCGTAGTGGTCGAGCACCCCGACCGCCTGCCCGTCGAGTGTGAACATGCCCCCGTCGTAGAGACTCTTTGCCCTTTGTGAACGCTGAGACGAACGCCGCCTTTGGCGCAAAGGAGCGCAGCGCCTCGCGCGCCACGACCGCATCGTGTTCTTCCACCCACTCCAGGCTCCTGGCGAGCTGCGTCCAGTCCCACCCGCCCCACGCCGCCGGCTGCTGCGCGCTCAGGATTCCCACGCGCGCGTCCATCTGGGCGGCTCCCAGCGCACCCTCCTGCCGCACGAACGCGCGGTACTCCCGCACCACCCGCGCGAACGCGAAGTTGCAGAACTCGCGCCAGTCGCTCCACGCCGAGAGATTCTCGCCGCCCGGCGCGCGCAACTGTTCTCGCGTCAGGCTGAAGCCGCGGATCCCGCCCCGCTCCTCCCATTTCGGCTCGCTCTCTTCCGCTTTGGGTGGAGTCTTCGCCTCCCCCTCTGCCTTCTCCGGTTTGGGCGCGCTCGTGGCGCCCGGCTCGGCCTTCTCCGTTTTCGGCGCGCTCTTGGCGTCAAGGTCGGGCGGGGGCGGCGGAGTCAGCAGGGCCTTGAGCCGCTCAGCGTACACGGGGTTGTTGGCGGCCTTCGTCTCATCGGTCGTGGGCGGCCGGACGTCGTTCCAGGAGGCGTACTGCGTGCCCCACTGCCGGTTCAGCGCCAGCAGCGACCCGTAGCTGTCCTGCAGCCATTCGCGGAACACCGCCAGCGTCCCGGGCGACATGTCGTAGTCGAACGGACGCACCCCTTCCGTGAGCGACAGTTCCTCCCCCAGCGACCAGGCCAGCGGTCTCGCGCCCGCCTTGCTGGCGATGCTCTTCTCAATGGCCGCGCGGACCGCGGCCAGCGCACCTTCATCGAAGATGGGCGGCTTGCGCTCGAGCAACTTGGCGTCCCGCGACTTGCTGTAGGCGGCCAGCCTCTGCGGCCATTCGGCGCCGAGGCACAGGTCGTGCGTCTCCAACGATAGAGCGTCGCTGTAGAACGGCATACCGCTCGGCAGGAACCGCGTGGCCGGCTGCAGCGCCCCGGTGGCGCCGCCGTTGATGCCGTGCCTGGGCAGAGCTTGCCAGAACAGAGGATCGGCGACCTCGCTGCTGCCGCCGATCATGGCGGCGTAATCGTCCCACGGTGGCGTGGCGGTGGCGACGCGCACAACCGCCTGGGCTTCGAGACGGAACTGCGGAGCCCCGTCCTGGCCGGCCTTGTCGGGCTCGGCCTCCACGGCGCGCACCAGCACCAGGCGCTGCTGCTGCCCGAAACACACCCGCGGCTGCTCGACCGTGAAGCGCACCGCCCCGCCGTTCTTCTTCCCGGGCGGCTCGATACGGAACTCGTCGGCCACGCGCCCGGCCCCGTCAATCCACAGCAGCCGCAGGCTGTCCTTGCCGCACGGCCCGGGAACGCTCCCGGAGAGGGTCCCGGTGACCGTGCCGCCGGCCTGGACGTCGGGGCTGTCGAGTTCCAGGGTCAGACCGGCGGGCTGCGGCTCAGCGGTCTCCTTGACGCCCTCGCTCTTGACCTGTTCAGCCGGCGTGCTGGCTTTGCGGCTTGCACAACCCGCGGGACAGAGAAGCGCGAGCAGAAGAAGCAGCAGGAGCAGGGGCGCTCGCGGCGACTGGCCCACCGGCTCCCGGCTAAATGATGGCACGCGGGAGTACCGGCCCCGCCCCCACAGGACTTTGTAGAACATGGTCACGCATTCTACGGATTGTCGCATCCTTGTCCACGTGCGGTACGAAAAGTTGCGCGGGTTGTCGTCTCGTCGTCCAGGCGCCCCGCCCCTGCGCCCACGGTCTTGGAAGGTTGGCACCACGCCTGCCCTTGTGGCGGGCGCTTGTGAAAGGTACAGTCGAGGGCCTGGTCCGGTCACTGGATTACCCCCGTCGGCGGAGGCAGCATGCCCGCAGCTCTCGAACTGGCCACAGCGCTCCAACAGGAACTCGTTGACATCCGCCGCGATCTGCACCAGCACCCCGAGATCGCCTGGGAGGAAGTCCGCACCAGCGGCAAGGTCGCCGATTACTGCGAGCGGCTTGGCCTGAGCGTGCAGCGCCACGCGGCCAAGACGGGGGTGATCGCCGTGCTCAACCCCGGCAAACCCGGCCCCGTGCTCGCCCTGCGCGCCGACATGGATGCTCTTCCCATTCAGGAGGAAAATGCCGGCCCGTGCGTCTCGGCCAATCCCGGAAAAGGACACCTTTGCGGCCACGACGCGCACACCGCCATGCTCCTGGGCACGGCCAAGCTGCTGGCGCAGCGCCAAGAGCAGATCCCGTTCCCCGTGCGTTTCATCTTCCAGCCGGCGGAAGAGGTCACCGGCGGCGGCGCGGAGCTGCTCGTCAAGGAAGGCCATCTGACGGGCATTGCGGAGATCATCGGCCTGCACGTCAACCCCATGCTCCCCGTCGGGTGCCTCGGGGTGCGCGCCGGTCCCTTCATGGCCAGCATGGACAGGTTCAGCATAGACATCGAAGGCGTCGGCGGACACGGCGCCATGCCGCACCTCACCCACGATCCGGTGCTGGCCGCGGCCGAGATCATCATGGCGCTGCAGAGCATCGTCTCGCGGCGCGTTGATCCGCTGGACCCGGCGGTGGTGAGCGTCTGCCAGGTTGATGCCGGCTCGGCGTTCAACGTCATCCCTCCCCGCGCGCGGCTGCAGGGGACAGCGCGCAGCCTCTCGCGTCCCGTGCGCGACCGCCTGCCGAAGTGGATTGAGGAGATCGCCGCGGGCGTGGCCGCCGCCCACGGCCAGAAGACGCGCGTTGAATACGTCTACGGCACACCGGTGCTCGTCAACCCGGCCGAGCATGTTGAGAAGATAAGCCGCGCCTTCCGCGCCCTGGGCGGCTCCGTCGTTGACACGCGGCCGACGATGGGCGGCGAAGACTTCGCCTGCTATCTGGAGAAGATCCCGGGCTGCTTTGCGTTCCTTGGCGCCGGCGACGGCACGCCTCTCACGGCGCAATGCTTCCACCACCCGCGTTTCAGCATTGACGAACGAGCGCTGCCGTGGGGCGTGGCCCTGTTCCTCCAGTTCGTGTGCGAGCGCGCCGGCATCAGCCTGTGATTCGGATTTGCGATTTTCGATTTGTGAATTTCGATTTTGCACTTTGGGACTTGGGGTTTGGGATTTGGCGCTTGGGATCTGGCTTTCTGAGCTTCGAACCTACCGCCACGCCTTTCCCCCAGGGTATTCGTACTCGTCCAGCGACTCCGCCTTCATGGTGATGCTGTACCCGGGGGCCGTGGGCGGCATGTACCGGCCGTTCCTCATCCGCACGGGATCAACAAAGTGCTCGTGCAGGTGGTCCACGTATTCGATGATGCGGTCCTCCAGGCTCGCGCTCACCGCAATGTAATCCCAGATCGAAAGGTGCTGGACGTATTCGCACAGGCCGACGCCGCCGGCGTGCGGGCAGACCGGGACGCCGAATTTCCTCGCCAGCAGGTACACCGCCAGCACTTCGTTGACTCCCCCCAGCCGGCAACTGTCAATCTGGCAGAAGTTGATGGCGCGGGCCTGCAGGAGCTGCTTGAAGATGACGCGGTTCTGGCAGTGCTCGCCCGTCGCGACGCCGATGCCCAGCGGCTCCAGCGCGCGGGCGATGGCCGCATGTCCCAGCACGTCGTCGGGGCTGGTGGGTTCCTCGATCCACCACGGCTCGAACCGGGCGAGCCGCTTCATGTTTTCGATGGCCGTCCCGACGTCCCAGCACTGGTTGGCGTCCATCATCAGTTTCCGGCCGGGGCCGATCTCCGCGCGGATGACGCCGGCGCGGCGCACGTCGTCCGCGATGTCCCGGCCGACCTTCATCTTGAAATGCGACCACCCCGCCGCCAGCCCCTCGCGGCATGCCGGGTAGCCGTCGCGCATCATCTCCGCCTCGCGCGCCGCCTTCGTGGACTGGTTCCGTTCGAGTATGGCGCGGGCCTCGTCGGGCGTCAGGGCGTCGGTGATGTAGCGGAAGTCAATGCAGGCGACGAGCTGCGCCGGCGTCATGTCCGCCAGCAGCTTCCAGAGCGGCTTGCCCTCGGCCTTCGCGTACAGGTCCCAGACGGCGTTCACGACCGCCGCCGTCGCCATGTGGATCGCGCCCTTCTCCGGCCCGATCCAGCGCAGTTGGCTGTCGCCGGTGATCTCGCGCCAGAACAAGCCCATGTTCGCGGTCCAGCCTTCGAGGCTGCGGCCGAGCACGAGCGGCTTGATAGCATTGACCGCCGCGACGCAGACCTCGTTGCCGCGGCCGATAGTGAACGTCAGGCCGTGGCCTTCCAGGCCGCGCGCGCTGTCCGTCGTGAGAACCACGTACGCGGCCGAATAGTCCGGGTCGGCGTTCATGGCATCGGACCCTTGCAGCTCCCGCGACGTGGGGAAGCGGATGTCGCGCACCTGAACGCCGGTGATCCGAGTCGGCATGGAACGCTCCACAAACAAAACAGCGTGCGCTACACTATGAAATGCCCCGCGGCCATGCAAGCGGGGTTCCCTCAGGGACCCCCCAACCCGTGCTCGCCGTCCGATTCGCCGCCTCGAGTTGCCATTTTCCCGCCTCTGTGATAAAAGCTGGCTCGCTCGCGGCTAAGAGCATGGCGTCCTGACAAAGAGGGCAAGGATGGGAATCCGCACGCCTATGCGCCACTTCACGCTCTGCGTTGTCGCTGTCTCACTGGCATCGCTCCCGCTGCTGCACGCTGGGGAGGCGCCCGACGGCACGGCCTTCGCGCACCGCGTCCTCGGCGTTGACGGTCCCGCTCTGGTGCGGCTCCGCTTCTGCGGCATACCGATTCAGGTGCGGCTCGCGAACCTGCAGTTCAAAGGCGCCGAATCGGAGAACGAGGCCCTGAAGTGCCTTAAGGATACGCTCAAGTTCGGCACGCTCGTCAGGATCGAGCTCGAACCGGAGCTCGCCGGCGATGCCGCTCCCCCGCCGGCCCAGCTCTTCGTGGGAGACAGACACATCAACGTGGAGCTGGTCAAGCGCGGCTTGGCCGTCTCCGATGGCCGCAGCCAGAAGTGCGGCGCGGCGCTCCAGGCCGCGCAGCTCGAAGCCATGACCAAGAAGCTCGGCGTCTGGGCCCTGCCCGACAAGGAACCCAAGGTGGCCGTGGCTCCCACGCCCCCGCCGGCGACCGTCCCCCCTGCCGAGCCTCGCCCGCCCGCCGTGGCAGCCGCCACCACTACGCAGCCGGCCGCGGAAACCGCGCTTCCGGGTTACAGCGGGCCGGTCGTCGCGGACCTCAGCAGCAGGGAATACCACTTCCCGGGCAGCCGCTACGCCCGCAACATCCGCTCGGGCGCCAGGATTGAGTACAAAAGCCCGGACGAGGCGGAACGCGCCGGCAAGCTTCCCAGCCCTTTCAGCTTCCCCGACCGCACCAAAGCCCTGGCTGAGAAACAGACCGGGGCCGGCGCCGGCCGCGGGGGCGGCTCGGTGGTGGAGAACGCGCGCAAGGCGCTGGCCGAAGCGCTTACCTATATGCAGGAAGCGCGGCGCGTCTCGAAGGCCAATAACGTCGCGGCCAATGAGAACTGGCGCAAGGCGGCCAAGCTCTTGACCGAGCACCTCGACCGCCTCATTCCTATCGCGGATGCCGATCCCAACAATAAAGACCTCCAGAAACTGACCGAGGAAATGTCCATGAACTTGTACTCTTGCAAGAAGTACCAGAGCTTGTGACGGGTGGCGGGTGGCGAGCGGCGGGTGGGCACCATGAACTCTCGATCTTCGATGTTCGGTCCTCGATTCCGGAACCCCGGTCCCACGTCCCGAGTCCCGGTGCCTCTGCACCTCGTGGCTGCGGCGTGCCTTCTGCTCGCCGTGGGCGGCTGTGAGAAAGACAGGCATGAGAACGGCGACAGCGCCCCGGCCGCCGCTAACCCCCGTCTTCAGGCGGGGGGCGCTGCGGCCG
>JAPLOD010000472.1 GCA_026692735.1 Planctomycetota bacterium
GGATGCCCCCGAGGCCACCGACCTTCTCACCTGCTTCACCGTCCACCCCGGCGACTGGGTCGTGCAGAGCATGGAGCGTTGGCGGGCGACCGTGCTGGGCGACAAGAGCGGCTGGAACGGCAACCCCAACGCGGGCGGCCGCGACTCCATTGACGCCCTCGAGGAGTCGGGCGACGCGTACTTTTCGTACCCGTTCTTCGCGGGGGAGCGACGCTGGGGCCTTGCCGTCACGACCAGGGAGAATGCCGTGGAAAGGGTCGCGGACCTGCGCGTGAACGTGGGCGAGACGCCGCTCGACTGGTACAAGGACCTCGTGCTCGATTGGGACGAGGAACCGCTGGAGAGCCATCCACGCCTCGCCGTCGCCCGCGACCAGGTGGCTCGGGTGGCCCGTGACTTGAAGACCGACCCGCTGATGAAGCAGATCGTTGAGCCACGGCAGGTGCAGAACTTCCAGGACCTTTACTACGAGCGCCTGCCGGCCTCCGTCGAGTTCCTGTTCACCGGCAACCCCGAGCGGGCCTGGGCGGCGCGCGACTGCGCGCCGCGCGACGACCGCGTGACCGGCCCCCGCGCAGGGAAGATGCGGGCCAACGCCTGGTCTCCTGTCGGCGTCCGCGGCCTACCCTACCAGAGCGCCGACGGCTACGACGCGCTCATCAACGCTAACCTCTACGACGAGACCGCCCTGCGCACAATCCGCGCGCGAATGATGTTCGTCGCCTATGCGCTCGCCGGCGGGGACTTCATGGCCTGGCGCTACCACGCCGGTCACCGCAACTTCGACTTCAGCCGCCTCGACGCCATCGCGGCCTACGTCCTGTGTTTCCCGACCCATCCCGACGCCTCGAAACTTATCGAGCAGGTCACCAACCAGTTCAAGGAATCTCTCACGGCGTTCACCGCCGACGAGAGCGGCAAGTGGCAGGAGAACCTGGGCTGCTACTACCTCTGGAGTCTGCGGACGACCGCCGCCATGAACGCCCGCATGCTCAACTGCCGCCTGCCGCGCTATGACCCCTTCGAGTGGCCGAAGTACCAGCTCTTCCTCCGCTTCGCCGCCCGCACCGTCACGCCTGAGCACCCGCTGGATGACGACGTATGTATTGACGGCCTGCCGCAGGGGAAGTCGTACGCCGACATCCCGAAGGGCCGCCGTCATCCTGGTGTCGGCGACCACGGCGGCGACGGCGGCCACCCGATTTACGACGCGCTCGGCCTGTGCGGTTCCCTCGCGGCCCGCATGGGCCATGAGGACCTTGCCCGCGACCTCCTCGGCGCCTGGAAGGCGGGCGGCTACGACATGAGCGGCAAGGCCGGCCTCGACATCAAGGGCCACGTCATCGCCAGCCTGGATTCGGCGCTCGCCGGCAAGGCCGTGATGAAGCCCCTGACCTCGGAGAACCTCCCGCAATACGGCTTCTGCTTCCGTGACGGCTGTGGCACCGACCGCGAGACGTATCTGCTCTTCAAGTGCGGCACCGGCGGTTACCGCTACCATCTCTCCGAAGGCAGCTTCGTCCTCTACGCTCGTAACCGCCCCCTCTCCCTCGACGGCGACGAGAACTTCGTCCCCGCCCGCCATGCGACGCTTACTCTCGGTCCCCGGCATGACTACGTGGGTAACGGCAAAGTTGAGCGCTTCGTCCTCGGCCCCCAGGTTGACTACTGCCGCGGCGTCTTTAACGAGGGCAAGGCTGTCCGTACCATCGTCTTCGCCAAGAACAGCTACTTCCTCATCCGCGACGAAGCCGAAGGGGAGACGAACTTCGTGCTGCCGCTCCTTGTCCACAAGATCGAACGGCGCGGCGACCATTTCTACTGTCCGGGCCGCCTGGGACTCGACGTGCTCCTCTACCCGCTGGGCAAAGAGCCGGCCAAGACCGAGATCGCCACCGATCCGCTGCTCAACCAACAGCGGCTCACGATGACTCGGCCCGGCGGCGATGCCCACCTGAACCTCATCACCTGGGCCGAGCCGGCAGCCACGGCCGGGGACGGCCGTGCCACAGGAGGCGGCAAGCTGCTCGAAGTCACGCCGTTCGGACCGGGCTACCACATCAAGGGGCCGGGGTTCGATGACTTCGTCTTTCTCACTGCCGAGCCCGTGGCGTTCAAGGAAGGAGAGTGCGCCTTCGAGGGGCGCGCCGGCATGATCCGCTTGGCGGGGGGCGAACCCAGCGTTCACCTTCTCGACGGTAAGCGCATCGCCTATGGGCAGAAGGAAGCCGTAGCGAAGGACTGATTAGCATGGCCACAGGCTACAGACTACAGGCCGGCGGGACGCCGGCGCTACAATACGTGTTTAGGGGAGGCCCCTCATGCTGAGCAAACTTCCAGTGTGGGTCCTGCTGGCTGCTCTCGCTACGGCAACGACGGTCCAGAGCGCGGACAAGAACCTCGACGAGGACTTTGAGAACGGGCTGGGCAGGTTCACGGTTGAGTCCTGGCGAGGGACTGAAGCCGAGCAACTGACCGACGCCGTCACGCATGGCGGCAAGAAGGCCGTCCAACTCACCGGCGGGGCGGGCGCCGGCGACGTGACCGTGCTGTGGATGAAGAACCCCGCGTTCCGCCTGATGCCGGGCGAACGGTACACGGTTTCCCTATGGGTCAAGACCGAGAACGTCGCCGGCGTCGAGCTCAAGGTCGTCGTCCCCGACGGTGTTGAGATCACGGGACTCAAGAGCGAGAAGCTCACCGGCACCAGCGACTGGAGGAAGCTCGAACAGTCGTTCACCGTCGCCAGGAAGGTCCAGCCGAAGTCCATCGGTCTGTGGATGACCGGCCCGGGGAAGCTGTGGGCCGACGACTTCGAGCTCAAGGGCAAGACCGGCCTGGAATGGCAGAAACGGATCGAGATTGACCCCACCGGCGTGACCACCGAAAAGGAGTTCAAGTCGCTGCTGGCGACGAACGGCCTGAAAGAGAACGGCTTTGTCAACTGGTTCACCGGCCGCTGGCCGTACATCTCGTTCATCGGCGGCATGGCCATGTGCAACCGCAGCGAAGACCTGGAGTTCTTCTACGAGAAGCCGTTCAAGTGGTGGACCGAAGTGCTCGATTACGTCATGGAGGACGGCGGCACCACGTACGGCATCCGGGCCAGAGTGCGTCGCTACAAGGAGAAGGAGCCGGCGCCTCTGCGGAGCTTCCTGTTGACCATCCGCACTGACACCTTGCTTGAGCGGTACCATCCCAGCGCCATCTACGCCAACGGGCGGAAGGTCTGGGACTCCAAGAAGCACCCTCTGCAGAAGGGCAAGCTGCTCGTGCCGTTCTCGCTGGAAGCAGGCGCCGACCCGATCATTGATCTCGTGATTGACAAGCAGTACACGCCCGACACCAAAGGCCTGGCTTTCCGCATGTTCTCCGTCACGTACCTGGGCGAGCCGGGCGTGAAGGTGGACCTGAAGGACACCTCCGACGAGGTGGAAGGGTCGCCGGCCGACAAGCTGGAGAAGTTCGCCTTCGGCGTGTTTCCCTCCGGCTACGACGCCTGGACCGAGAACGGCCCGACGTTTGCCGAAATCCGGAAGAACTGGAAGCCCAACTTCCGCCCCGAGTACCCGGTGGACAAGGTCTACCTCTCGCCGGTGATCGGCAGCCTCGGCAGCGAAGGCAAGTACCACGACTTCATGGTGACCTACGGCGGCTGCAACCTCCTGGGCAGACCGGATCCGACGCTGGCAAAGAAGAACGCCTCGTACCTCCTCGGCGCGCTGGCTGACATCAAGGACCCCGCGACGGGGAAGGCGATCCTGGCGCTGGACCCGAAGTTCGATGTGGTCTGGTTCACCGGCGAGGGCGACAACGGACAGGGCAACATCAAGGCCGTCGCCGACGCCAAGCAGGCCGTCGGGGCGCCGGAGAAGTGCGTCTCGGTCCATGAGCCCTTCCCGCCCGCCCTGCAGCGCGCCCACGAGTTCGAGAATGGCACTGACCTGCTGGTGCTCAAGAACGAGGAGGACCCGCAGTTCAACATCCTGGTGGCCATGTGCCGCGGAGCTGGCCACTCGTTCAACAAGCCGTTCGGCTTCTACTGGGAGCAAACGCACTATCCGTATCCCAGCCTTGACGAAAAGCTCCACGCCTGCCTGCTGTACTTCCTCTCCGGCGGTTCCTGGATCGGCGCCGAAGCGGAGAACGCTCCGTGCTTCGAGAAGGAGATCGTCGCGGACTGGGTTCTCCCCTACGTGCAAGCTCTGCGGTTCGCGATGGTGCACCCCGCGCGCGGCAAGCAGGTCGTCCCAGTGGGCATCCTCTGGGGGAAGGGCGACAAGTGGTGGGTGCCCTATAACCCCTTCGGGCAGATGGATACCTTCGTGCGCCACATCGAGTACGAGCACGCGACGAAGACGCTCAAGTGCGAGCCAGCGTTCACCCACCCGTTCCCCTGGTCGCCGCCAGACCGCGCCAGGTGGAACTTCCAGACTACCGGCCATCTCGGCTGGTTCATTGATGCCATCCCGGAGATTCAGGGATACGACATGATGGACGTGTTTTTCCCGAGGTTCGGCGATGCCTGCACCGCCCACATCACGCGCCTGTTGACCGGCACACCGCACGGGCCGGTTGACTTCCTCTACCTCGATAAGACCTCCGTTGAGACGCTCAAAGCCTGCGGCATGCTGGCCATCCTCGGCCACGCGAGCCTGAATAAGGAAGCGGAAGACAAGCTCACTCAGTGCCTCGAGGGGGGGATACCGGTGTTCGTGGGCGCGCAGCACTTCTCGGCCTCGCACAGAGCCCTGGGCCTGATCCTGCAGGCCAGTCAGCCCGCGACAGGCGCCGTCACCGGCAGCGGCGCGTTCGAGGGCAAGATGAACGGCAGTTACGACGGCAAGGTCTGGGCGTTCAAGGGCGACGGCTGGGAGACGGTCGCACGGGTCGGCGACCGGCCGATCATTGTCTGCAAGACCATCGGCAAAGCCCGCGCATTCGTGTACCTCGGTGAGTTGGTCAAGGACGGCGGAGCGGCTATCCGGGCAGTGCTGTCCTGGATGGGGGAGCAGGCCGCCCCGCTGAAGTTCATCCCCGAGGACGACTACATGGAATACGTGGCTTACCACAAGGGCGCGGGGGCGTGGGTGGCTCTCTTCAACCACGGGAACATTGTCATCGGCTGCGACCGCTTGAAGGAGGCGCGGGCCGTCCCGCCCGAGCCGCTCTGTACCAAGCCCAAGGGCCCCTACAGGGGCGAGATCCAGTTTCGCTTGGAGAGACTCGGCCTGGATCCCAAGGCCGACTTTGCTCTGTACGAGGTCGAGGGCATTGACGGCAAGGCATTCGATGAGGTGCTCTCCGGCAACAAGACGTTCGCGGTTCGGGAGATCCCCAGCGGGCTGAAGGATGGCGTGATCAAGGCGACGGTCGAGATCAACAAGCGGGCCCAGTATACAATCGCTCCCAAGGGCCAGGGCCAGGCGGTGTTCTTCGGCTTGCCGTGACGCCGCAAGCGCTTCTATTGGCAGGCTTGGCAGGACTCAAACCTGCGACCCAGGGATTATGAGGAGTACCATAAGTCAGGCACAGGATTGCACAACTCAGAACAACTCCACGGGTGCACAAGGGATACCCGAAAGTCGGGTTGAACAGCGTTGCACAGCGATTGACAGCATTTCTCCGGCACGTGGCCCCCAAAGTGGCCCCCGTTGCGTGAAAACGTCACGTGACGTTGCGTACGCGACCGAAATCATCCGTCGCCGCTGGTCCGCGATGTCGAAGCGGCGCCAGGACGCCATTCTGAAACTACTGGGAGAACGGCCATGAGAGGCGGGCGAAGGCCGATCTGTGGCCGGCGCGGGCTGAAGACCGTCCCGTGCCGGATTCCCGTGGAACTGCATGAAGCAATACAGCGCTCCAGGCGCGACGGCGAGACGTTCCCTCATTGGGACGGTGCCCAGCGGCGCCGCCGGGGAATGGCTCGACGCCCAGGGCCGCTGGGCCATTGATCCCAAGCATGGCCAGCAGTTCAAAGCCGAGGTCATCCGGACCGAGAAGGAGCCGGCCCGGCTGCGGGAAGTGCCCGGCATCGGCGAAGTCCGGCAGGCAGCAATCCCCGCGTATTGCGGAAGACACGAATCATCTTGACCCCCATGCAGTGCTACGGGCTAGCGGCTGATGCTTTTCTCATACTCCGGCATCGTCATTTCCGCCTTACACCCGCACCGGCTCTTGTGGTAATTTCCAGACGAGTTCTTAGGGCTTCCGAGAGACAGGTAGCGCGCCCCCGGGACCCTACGAGCCTTGGGCGTAGGTGAGCGCCACTTTGGGGTCAATGTTGCCGCCGCTGACGAGGAGCACGACGTCGCCGGCGTAATCGGGGTTCTTGGGGTCGTGCGCGGGGTTATCGAGCATGCCGTTGGCCCACGCCGCCACAGCCACGGCGCCCGAGGGCTCGACCAGCAGCTTCATCTCGTTCAGCAGCCAGCGTATGGCGGCCATGACCTGTTCGTCAGTGACGGTGACGATGCCTTCGAGACAGTGCTTCAGAATGGGGAACGTCATGGCGCCGGGCGTCGTGGAACGGAGGCCGTCGCAGATGGTCATGGGCGAGTTGATGGTGACGCGTTCGCCCTTGGCCCACGACTGCTGCGTGTCGTTCGCCTCCTCCGGCTCAACCCCCACGATGCGCCCGCTGAAGCCCCGGGCCCGCAGCGATGCCGAAACGCCC
>JAPLOD010000473.1 GCA_026692735.1 Planctomycetota bacterium
TCGGCGACAAGCTGGCGGAGCGCATCCACAAGCAACTCGGCGACAAGCTCGTCCTCCGCGGCGTGTTGTGGGCCAGAGCTGACGGCCGGCCGTGGGAGTTCACTATCCGCGCCATCTACACCTCGGACTCCGCCACCTTCGACCGCACCGCGATGCTCTTCCATCATAAGTACCTCAACGAAGGCCGTACCGTCGGCAAGGACACGGCAGGCCTCTTCCTCGTGAGCATCGCGGACCCGAACCGCTCCACCGAGATCGCCGCCGCCATAGACGCGCGCTTCGAGAACAGCCCGTTCGAGACGCGCACCATGACCGAGAAGGCCATGAACCTGCAGTTCGTCTCGATGCTGGGCAACCTGCAGCTTCTCTTCCGCTCCGTCGGCTCCGCCGTGGTGCTGACCATGCTGCTCATCTCCGCCAACACGATGATCATGAACGCGCGCGAACGCACGCGCGAGATCGGCATCCTGAAGGCCATCGGCTTCAGCGACGGCCGCATTTTCCTGCTGCTGACCGGCGAGGCGCTCGTGATCTCCGGCCTGGGAGTCGTCCTGGGCGCGGGCAGCGCGTTCCTGATGTTCAACGTCGTGCACTACAACCCTGTGCCCAGCATGTTCCCGATCTTCTGGCTGCCGACCGAATCGTTCTTCGCGGCCTTCGGCATCGCCGCGGTGATAGGTTTCGTCAGCGGCCTGGTACCGGCGGTATCGGGGATGCGGCTGAAAGCAACGGAGGCGTTGCGGAGCGTGTAGTCGGTGGTCCGTCGTCAGTCGTCAGTGGTCAGTTGTCCGTAGCCAGTAGCGGCGAGAGCAGGTGAGAGAATGAAGCGGCCGTGGTTCCAGTTCCATCTCTCCACCGCCATCATCCTGATGTTCGTGGCGGCGGGTCTGCTGTGGCTGAACCTGAACCCGCCCGGCGGCGAACGATGGTTGCCGGGCTTCTATGTCGGGTTGCTGGAGCCCGGCTATTGGTCGGTCGCGAGGGGTTGGCCGTATACATGCTGGAACATGTATGGCAATGAGCGGGACTCCCATGTGACGTGGTACTATGGCCATTTGACCGTTGACGTCGTTATCGCCGCAGGCATCTTGGTGTTCGTAGCCGTGGTGTGCGAATGGCGCATCCGCCGCAACCAACGAACCACAAACAACAAGCCACGAACCACTGACAACGGACCACTGACACATGGCCTTGCCGTTGATCTACAGCTTCCGCAGCATCGCCCTCCGCAAAGGGTCATCCGCCATGGCCGTCGCCGGCATCGCGCTGGTCGTCGTGGTCTTCGCGGTCCTCCTCGCGTTAGCCGCAGGCTTCCGCAAGGCGGTCGCGTCCTCCGGCCGGCCGGACAATATCATCATCCTCCGCGCGGGCGCCGAAGCCGAGCTTGGCAGCCAGGTGTCCCGGGACGTGGGTCACGTCATCCGCGAACTGCCCCTCGTACAGACGGACGAACAGGGCCGCCCCCTCTTCGTCATGGAAAGCGTCATCATCCTGTCGCGCCGCAAGCGGGATGGCGGACTGGCCAACGTGACCGTGCGCGGCACCGATGAATTCTCGCCCATGGTCCATGCCGGTGCGCGCGTCACCCAGGGCCGCTGGTTCGCGCCGGGCACGGACGAAGCCGTCATCGGCGTGGGCCTGGCGCGGCGGCTGGAGAACTTCGGCCTGGGGCAGACGGTCACCGCCAGCCGCCACGCGTGGCGCATCGTGGGTGTCTTCGAGACCGATGGCAGCGCGCTGGAATCCGAGATGTGGATTGACGGCCCGCTGGCACAGAGCGTGTTCAATCGCAAGGATGTCTACCAGTCGTGCCTCTTTCGTGTTGCGGGCGACCCGGTCGCAACGGTGGCCGTGCTGGAGAAGCTGACGAAGAACGACCCGCGGCTGAGTAACGTCGTCGCGCAGACCGAACAGGAGTACTACCGGAAGCAATCCAAGCTCATGGCGGACGTCATCACCATCCTCGGCGGCATTCTCACCGCCATCATGTCGGTGGGCGCGATCGTTGGCGCGATGAACACGATGTACGCGGCGGTCAGCCACCGCAAGCGCGAGATCGGCTGCCTGCTGGCCATGGGCTTCACGCCCGAAGCCGTGTGGCTCGCGTTCATGCTCGAATCGCTCCTGCTGGCCGGCATCGGCGCGGTGCTCGGCTGCGGCCTGGCGCTCTGCTTTGACGGCATCCGGACCGGTACTACGAACTTCGCCACGTTCTCGGAGACGGCCTTCGAATTCCAGGTCACCGCCGGGATCCTGCTGAGGGCCGCCGGCCTGGCCCTGCTGATGGGACTCATCGGCGGCGCCGCCCCGGCCTTCCGCGCCGCGCGCATGAAGGTCGTGGACGCGCTGCGGCGGGCGTGACGGCCGGGCATCGGGGTTCGGGCATCGGGTTTCGGGGTCTGGCCCACCGCAGTTCTACGGGAGCCCGTCACGGCGCGACGGATCTTCTTGCCGGTCTTCCATCTTCTGACGCGTCCGCTATACCTTGCCGCGCATGGCTCGCTCAAGCGGCTTCGGAGCACTTTGGCTCTCGGTCTTCCTCGGCTTGTCCGGAACAAGGAAGACCCGGGGGTTCTTGGCGATGCGACCGTAATACTTGCCGCGCACCCCGTGCTTGAAGTCGTACTCAGGCAGCATGTCTGGCCCAGCCAGGCGTTTGGCACGCTTCCTCATAATGCCACCCCCTCGCGCCGATCACTCAATCTGGCGGCTTGACGTCACCCACATCCATGCCGTCGTATGAATTCAACCCGTTTGCCTCTGCGAAGGCCGATAGTTCGTGATTCCTCCGGTCCAGAGAGTCAACCGTGTGGGTCTCCACCTTCTCCACGTGGAGCCAGAACAACTCCCCATTCGCATCCTTATGAGTCTCAACGAAGCGATAGCCCATAGACGCAAGCTGCTTCGCCGCCTTCCGTAGATTCGCGACACTCTTATCTGTGAAGAAGTACCCCCACAATAGGTCTCCGTCTACGTTCCATTTGGACTTGGTCCGCATGCCATCGAACATCTCCTCGAGCATCGCACGTTCAATAATGGCCATCGGGACTTCCCTCCAAATTCCTATCCCCGCATCAACGTACCCGCGGCCGAATGGATCATACCAGGGCCTCGGCGGCGAACCTATCTCCTTCCCTCCCGCAAAGCCTTCAGTTTCCTCTCCAGCAGTGGCCGGATCACAGCCGGGTTTCCCTTGCCTTTGAACTCCGCCATGCACTTGCCGAAGATCGCGTTGATCGCCGCGTCCTTGCCGCCGACGTAATCCGCGACCAGCTTAGGAAACTTCGCCAGCACCGCGTCAACGACCTGCTCGGTGGCGCCGGCGTCGGCGACCGCGAGCAAATTCGCCTCCCTGGCGATCTCGAGCGCGGACTTCTTCGTCTCCAGCATCCTGGGGAAAACGGTCTCCTTGGCGGCGTTGCGGTTGAGCTGCTGCTTCTTCTCGACCAGCTCGATCAGCTCGACGATCCCCGCCGGCGTGATCCCGCAGGTGTCAATGCGCAAGTGCCGTTCGTTGAGGATGCCCTGCAGGTCGTTGGCGATCCAGTTCGCGGCGCTCTTGGGCGCGACGCCCAGCTTGATCACCGCCTCGAAGAAATCGCCCATGGGCTTGTCGTCGGTGAGCACCTTGGCGTCGTACTCGCTCAGCGCGTACTGCGTGACGTACCGTTGCCTGCGCGCCTCGGGGAGTTCCTCCTGCTGGCCGCGCAGGCGCTGCAGCATCTCCTCGCTGACGGTGATGGGCGGCAGGTCCGGCTCCGGGAAGTACCGGTAATCCTGCGCTTCCTCCTTCGAGCGCATCGTCCGGAGCTCGCCCGTTTCGCCGTTGAACAGCCGCGTCTCCTGCAGCACCGTCCCGCCGCTGTCGTGGGCGGCCTTCTGCGCCGCGATCTCGGCGACTATGGCCTGCTCGACGAAACGGAACGAGTTCATGTTCTTGATCTCGCGCCGCGTGTTGAACGTCGTCTGCCCGACCGGCCGTATGGACACGTTGGCGTCGCAGCGCAGCGAGCCCTCCTGCATGTTGCAGTCGCAGACGCCGAGGAATTCCAGAATGTGCGCCAGCGCCTCCATGTACGCGCGCGCTTCGGCGGCGGAGCGCAGGTCCGGCTCGCTGACGATCTACAGCAGCGGCGTGCCCGTGCGGTTGAGGTCCACGCCGGAGCTGCCGTCGCTGTGCACCAGTTTGCCCGCGTCCTCTTCCAGGTGGATGCGCGTGATCCCGATCCGCTTCGTCACGCCCTCGACCGCGATGTCGAGATAGCCCTTCTTCGAGAAGGGCAGGTCGTACTGGCTGATCTGGTAGTTCTTGGGCAGGTCCGGGTAGTAGTAGTTTTTGCGGTCGAACTTGGTGAAGCCTGCGATCTCGCAGTGCAGCGCCAATGCGGCCTTCAAGGCGAACTCGAACGCCAGCGCGTTGGGCACGGGTAGCGACCCGGGCAGGCCGAGGCACACCGGGCATACCTGCGTATTGGGCGGCTCGCCGAACCTGGTGGAACAGCCGCAGAACATCTTGGTCTCGGTCTTCAGTTGCGCGTGCACTTCCAGCCCGATAACGGGTTCGTAGGTTGTCGTTGCCATGGCTTCGTTGCTCTCGCGGGTCCGATGCGCCGTGTCGCCAGAAGAATATCCCGGCCGGCCGCCGTGCCAAATCCTATTCCGGCCGCGAGGCATGCAGTTGCCGTGCGCATTGCCCGGCGGTACGTTGCCACACGCGAGGCTTGAGACTTGAGACTTGAGGCACTCAGGCCACACGCGCAAGGGGCATACCGTGGCGGACACGTTCGCAGCGGCAGGTTCTCAACAAGGCGGCCGGGCCGGCGGCGCTCTGTATGACGGCCGCCGCACGGCCTTCGCGCTCTGCGCGATCGTGGTCCTTCTCCTGGATGCGGCGGTTGGCCATGCCTGCTGGCCGAGACTCACGGCCGATTGGCAGCGCTGGCAGGACGAACGCGCCAGCGCGGCGTGCCTCGCCCAGGCCCGCGCCAGGTTCCGCGCCGGCGATCCTGAGGGCGCGCTGCAGGCGTACGACAGGTGCCTGGCGCTGAAACCGCGCGACTACTCGGCCTTCGCCGAGTACTGGCGCGTCCTCGGTGCGGTCTGCGAGCGGGCCTGGAGGTATCGCGACGGGCCGAAGCACAACTACACCGAGGCAGCAAGACTCTACCGCCTGGCCGCGGACCGCGGGCACCCGGTGGCGCAGAGCAACATGGGCTGGCTCTATGAACACGGTTACGGCGTGCCGCGGGACAATGCCGAGGCGGCTGCATGGTATCGCCTGGCGGCTGATCAGGGCGAAGCTGTCGCGCAGGTCAACCTGGGAATGATGTGTGAGACTGGCAGGGGCGTCGGCAAGGATTGCACGGCGGCGGTGAACTGGTACCGGAAGGCGGCGGACCAGGGAAATCCCCAGGGCCGGCACTGCCTGGGCATCATGTTCCTTCACGGCCGCGGCGTGGCGAAGGACTTTGCCGAAGCTGAGAAGTGCTTCAGGAAGTCTTATGCGCAGGGCTGCGCCGGCGCGGCCGCGAGTCTCGGCTGGCTGTACGAAAGCGGCTCCGGCGTCGCCAAGGACCTCGCGCAGGCGATGAAGTTCTACCGCGAGGCCGCCGAAAAAGGAGACGCTCAGGCTCACAACAACCTTGGCCTGCTGTACGCGCACGGCCGCGGCGTGGCGCAGGACTATGCCGAAGCCGAGAGGCGCTTCAGGAAGTCTCACGCCGGGGGCTGCGCCAGCGGGACAGTCAGTCTCGGCTGGCTGTACGAACGCGGCTTCGGCGTCGCCAAGGACTTCGCTCAGGCAGTGACGCTCTACCGCGAAGCCGCCGAAAAAGGAGACGCGCAGGCGCAAAGCAACCTCGGCAACCTGTACCGGGAAGGTTGGGGCGTGGAGCGTGATTACCCCGAAGCGCTGAAATGGTTCCGCAAGTCGGCCGAGCAGGGCAACAGCTTCGGGCAGGCCAATCTGGGCTGCCTGTATGAACGCGGCTGGGGCGTGGACCAGGACCGTGCGGAAGCCGCGCGCTGGTATCGCAAGGCGGCGGCGCAAGGTCACGCCTGGGCCCAGGTGTGTCTGGGCTGTCTCTACGAGAACGGCTCGGGCGTGCCACAAGACTACGCGGAAGCCTGCAGGCTGTATCGCATGGCCGCCGAACAGAATGATCAGTGGGGCCAGCATAATCTGGGCGTCATGTGCCGGACCGGCCGGGGCGTGCCGCTGGACTATGCGGAGGCTGCGCGTTGGCACCGCAAGGCCGCTGACCAGGGAAACACGAGGTCCCAGGCCGACCTGGGGTGGCTCCATGAAAACGGCTTCGGCGTGAAGAAGGACCAGGCTGAGGCCCTGAAGTGGTATCGTCTGGCGGCCGCGAACGGCGAACCCGCTGCCGAGGCCAACCTGGGTGCGAAGTACATGCACGGCTCGGGCGTCGAACAGGACTACGCCGAGGCGCTCAAGTGGTCCCGCAAAGCCGCGGACCACGGCAACCCATCGGGGCAGAACAATCTGGGCTGGTTGTATGAGTATGGCCTGGGTGTCGAGAAGGATCGCGCCCAGGCGGTCAAGCTGTACCGCCTGGCGGCAATGCAGGGCGATGAGTGGGCCATCGGGCATCTCAGGGATCTGGGCGAGCCGGTTATCGAGCTGCAGCAGGGAAAGCGCGAATAGCCGGCCACGCGCTGAGCCGTGAACACGCGGAAATCCTGCGCCAGGTCCGGTGACTGGTGCCAGATCAGGTGACGACATTGGCGTAACGAGGGCGAGAAGGCAAGGAGCGAGTGCCTATCCCCAGTTTCAGGAGAAGACGATGAAAGTGCACCATCTCACCTGCCTGGCTTCGGTGCTGACTGCGTTCGCGTTCGCCGCGGACGTCAGCGCGCCGCCCGCCGAGCCCATCACCCAGGGTCAGCGCGTGTACGCCATGGGGCACAGCTTTCACGTTGGGCTGCCGCCGATCATTCAGCAAATCGCCAAATCGGCCGGCATCGCCGACCACCAGATCGCCGGGGTTTCGAGCATTGGGGGATCGCAAGTCATCCAGCATTGGAACGAGAAGAACAGGGCCGCGCTGGCCGCCGGCAATGTTGACGTCGCGACGCTCACGCCCATCTATCTGCCTGACGACGGCATCGAGAAATTCGCGAAGCTGTCGCTGGAAGCGCCGTCGCATTTCCGCGTCACCGTCCAGGAGTTCTGGCTGCCATTCGACGCCTACGAACCGCACTACTACCATCTGCCGCCGAAGAAGCCGACGCCGGCAACAGTGGACCACAATGCCCCGACAGGCGAAAGCCTGCGGAAGATGCATGCGCAGTACTTTGACGAGATGGACGCGCTCGTTCGTTCGGTCAACCAGAAACTCGGAAAACAGGTCCTGTTCGTCGTGCCGGTGGGCCAGGCGGTGATCGCGTTGCGCGAGAAGATCATCGCCGGACAGGCGCCCGGATTGCAGGCGCAAGCGGAACTCTTCACCGACGCGCTCGGCCATCCGACGGCGCCGCTGCAAGTCCTGATTGCCTATTGCCACTTCAGCGTGATCTACCGCCGCACTCCCGTGGGCTTGCCGCTGCCGGACGTTCTTGCGAAAGCCAGGAAGCCGAATTGGGACGAAAAGCTGAACCGCCTGTTGCAGGAGTTGGCCTGGGATGCCGTCACGCACCATCCGTTGAGCGGCGTCAGCGCCACCCAGCCCGCGAAGCCGTGAACGGCAGCCGCGACGTTGGGTTCGGCAGCACGGGCAGCCAACAACAAACCGGCGGTGCCGGAGCCGAATAGGCCGCCCGTGGCACACCTGCCAGCGCCGCGCGCCGTTCCGCCCCTATATATAAGCCGGACGAGATTGCGTTTTCGGACATAGGGTTGTGTAGAATTGCGATCAGTAGCGATAAGTAGCGATCAACGGCGATCCACAGCGATCCGTCGTGGAGATTTCACGCGCAACCCGTTCGAAAACGGGGGTGGCACCAGCGGAACGTGCACAACCCCGCGGTCTTTGGATGGACAATGGCATTATTTCTTCTTCGGCCACTGTGTTCCGTCAGGCAGGTCAAAGAAGTACTTGCCGCCCAAGAGTTCGTTGGCTTGGTCATCGGTGATGTCCAGGCGCTCGCCCTTGCGGATAAGCTCCTGCTGTTTTGGGTCAGCAAGGACCTTGCGCCACGCGTCGCGCACTGCGATGCGTTTCTCTCGGCCGCGCAGCAGGCTTCCTCCGGAGCCTCTGGTCTTTCGCGTCACGATCAGTAATTCCGTTAATTCAAGGAAGGCCACGTCGCACACTTCATCATCGGGCAGGCGGTCGGCCAGCGCTTGCGCGGCCTCGAGTCTCTTTCCGGTGACGCACGCGGCCTTGTATGCTTCGCGCAACACCCAGGATACGCGTTCCGCTGTCAGGGCGAGCACGACCGCGTCCGCAAAGCGGACGTCCTTCGTCTTTGTGACGTAGCGGCAGGCCTCCATCTGCACGGCGCGGTCGCGATGCTCCAGCAGCTTGAGAACGGTGGGGACCAGCGGGTCCGGCAGCGGGTCCGGCAGCGCGCGCACGGCAAAGAGCGCCAGGATCGGATGTTGATCGGACCAGACCGTAACGCTCTCCGCAAATCGCGCGGGCCGCTGCGCGCCGGGTTCGGCCCAGTCGCAGAACTGCGCCAGCACCGTGCCGATTCTGCCGCCAATGGGCGTCTGGAAGCCGCGGGCGTGCAGCGCCTTCAAAGCGCCCGTCAGTTCGCGAATAGCGCCAGGATCGTCGAGAACGTTGTCCGTTTCCTTGCTGCGGCATTCGCGCAGCCGGGCGAGTTCCTTGTCCATCGCGCCGATGACGGCCGCTCCGTCGTCGCCTCGGCCTGCGAACTGGAGCAGCGTCGCGCCAAGTTTGAACGCATTGCTGCTGTCTTCGGCCAGCACACGCAATGCGACGCCGCGCGCGCGTTCTTTCATCGCATCGGTCCAGGCCATAGTTTCCTTGCTCAGAGGCCAGTGATTCCATTGAGCGGAGCGGGGATCGGATTGCGGCGTTCTGCGTAAGAGTTCGCTGACGATGCTCTGCGACACGTCAACGGGCGCGCGCTCGACGACCTGCAGCAATGCTTCGGTGGCCTCCAGCGAATCAATGCGGCGCAACCCTTCCAACGCGGGTTTGATGCCAGCGATCGCCTGCTCCTTCAGGAACGGGATGTAGACCGGATAATGCATGAAGCTGTACGCTTTGGCCGCGGCCCATTCCCGTTCCCAGGAGCTTCCTTGGACGTTCTTGAACTGCTCGACACGCTTGCGGGCATCTTCGGCGGAGGGCATGACGAGTTCGATTTCACCTTCGGCGACCGGATGAGGCTTCGCGGGGTCAATCTTCCATCCGAAATCGTGCCAGACCTTTACTCTGTACTTTCCTGGGTTCTTGATGAGGACACACCGATTGAGTGGCACTCTTTCGTCGTGCGTCTTACCGGGTGCCAATGGTGGCGAGCCCACAAGACCGCCGCCGAAATCGGCCATCCACAGGTCAGGGTGCTCAAGCAGCGGCTGGCCGTCAGTTCCGGTGAGCGTTACGCGGCATCGTTTCGGGAACCCGCCGCCACGGTAATCGCCGCCAGTGGAATACTTGAACGGCTCCTTGCCCGTGTTCTTGAGAGAAAAGACGGCAATAAGCTCTTCACCCAATTGCCAGGGCTTCGTCTCGATCTTCAGCTCGACGGCGGCGCCATCGGGAACAGCCCCAAGAGAAAACGGATTTACCTCGTCGGCAGCACCAGCGGAACGCAGGGCGGCCAAGGCCAGCGCGCCGAAGATCGGTATCAGGCGTCCGAGTCTCATAGAGATATGCTACTCGGATTGTTTAGCGTGTCAGCAGGAAACCGCGGGTGGCGCTGATAACTGCTTCAGCAGACTATCGGTGGCGCGCGAAGCGCGATCTCAACGTCACCCCTGCATCTCTCATGCAAGCTGGCGCTGCTGACCACGAACCACAAACCCAAAACCAGAAACCAGAAACCTCTATCCCCTCTCCGTGTCCTCTGTGGCTGTTGTTCACTTCGCCGTAAACGCCGCGCGCACTTCCTTTGCCAGTTCGGCGCCGGCCTTGGCCAGCAGGTCGTCGGCTTTCTTCTCGTCGCCGCCGGTGAGCAACACGTAGAACGCGGCGAGAGCGTGGTGTTGCGGTGTCGCGTCCTGGGTCAGCAGGGAGTTCGCGAGGCTTAGGAGCGTGGGCGGGTCGAACTGCTTCCACGTCATATTCATGTTCCCGCCAGTTTCCATCGTCACAACCATGTCGCCCGCGTCGTTCAGCGAACCGATTGTGAGGTTCGTCTTCAGCTTGGCCAATTCGCAGCGCGGCTTCTTCCCGGCGGCAAGCTGTGCCTTCACGGCCGCTCGCAGCTTCTCTTCCCACGCCTTGACGACATCCGCGCTGACCGGCTTCAAGACCACGGCGGGCTTGGGTGGTTCGGCGGGCTTCTTGGGAGCCGCGACTGTTTCCGAGCCGTGACCGTCAGGGAGCGGACCGCTTGCTGACGCGTGCGGCTCGGTTGTGGCTTTGCCGAGGATAGGGAAGGGGTTCTTGTAGTAGTTCGCCGCGCGCAGGCGCATGTAGCCGCCGTCGTCATCGGGGTACTCGGACTTGTTGCCCAGGTTGCCGGGAATGGGCTGCGGGTTGGTGATGCCGTCCTTCTTGGCGTCGTAGGGGTGCGAACTGTCATTGTTCGCGCCGAAGAAAATCCAGCCGCAGCAGCCGGCTTGCACGAAGCGCGCGATCATGTCGTTCTTCGGATAGTCTTCCAGGAGCGCCTGCGCCAGGCCGTCGGTGCCGTGGCCCGGCGAATTGTCGCACGTGGCGAAGTAGTAGTTGCCGAGCGGCACCTGCCACATCACGATCCACAGCCCCGTGCGCTTGTGGAAGTCCGAGAGGTACTTGAAGAGCGCGTCCCAGCTTTTCTGGAACGTGACGAGGTCCGCTTCCTTATACGGCGGCGGCTTCTGCCCGTTGCCGGGGCGGCCCTGGTCGCCGTCGTGGAACTGGTACACCGCCAGGTCCCATTCGAAGACGCCGCACGGCTCCAGCGCCTTGGCCCAGCCCGCGGGCGACAGCGTGCCCTTCCAGTCCCAGGCCGACGGGTTCGCGGCCAGCAGCACGTTGTTGGGCGCGTAGAGATCGCGCATCGTCTTCCACGCTTTGGCATAGCCCACCATGTTGTCCGGCAGGTCCTTCAGCTCAGGCAGCCCGGTTGCGCCGACTTTCACGTCCACCTTGAGCGGATCCATGTGAGCGGACAGCAGCAGATGTCCCCACTCGTCAGGCTCGACCTGGACCACGAAGGGCTTCGGTTCCTGCTCCTTGCAGAGCTTCATGATGAGCTTGACCTGTTCCCAATACGACGCCATCGTCTTGACGACCTTGGCGTTCGTGGGCGTGGCTTGCGCGGGGCCGGGCTGGTAGTTGGCGGGGTTGGACTGCGCCAGGTTGTACATCGTGATCCAGCCGACGTAGTTGTTGTCGGCGCACGGCTTGATGAACATCTTGCGCGCCCACACGCCGCGTTCCTTCTTCGGGTTCTCCCACTTGTTGTCCCAGAAGACGGAATCCCACGACCGCGCCGCCGGCGGTTCCTTGTCCGCGCCGCCGGAGAAGTAGGCCGTGCGAATGTCCCAGCGCGCGCCGAACTTGTCGCGCGTTTCGTTCATCCATTCGATGGGCGCTTCGATCCCGATGCAGAAATGGTCCAGGATGCGCTCCCGCAGGATTCTCTGCCGCGCGGCCTTGCCCGGATCGGCGTTCGGGCTTTCCGCCGTGTGCGCACTGAGCACGGCCAGCGCCAGCCACAGGGCCAGGCCTGCTCCCACGCCCCGCCAATACCCCCCGCATTGCAGCCCGTGCATCCGGCGCTCCCCTGGGCAATCCACACATCACCTGCCGTCGGCCTTGCCCTTCAACAGCTTGCGATACTCCGCCTCGAGCCCCGCCTGCTCCACGACCTCCTGGACTGCGCCCGCCGCCGGCTGCGGCTCGTCGAAGCTCCAATGCGCCACGAGGCCGGGCACTTCCTTGGGCCTGGCCTGACCCGCCGGCCCCGCGGCGACGGCTTCCATGCTTGCTTTGATCTCCTCCGCCGTAAGCGCGCGATTGTAGAGGCGCACCTCGTCAATCAACCCCTTGAAGTAGTTGAACGCGTCTTGCCTGCGGCCGATGACCAGGGGCGACTTGCCGGGCTGCCGCTTCTTGTTAATGGCCGTGGACGCGGCCTGCACGCCGTTCAGGTACACCTTCAAGTCCGCGCCGTCATACGTGCAAGCCAGGTGCTGCCATGTCTTGGCCGCCAGGACGCCGGCCGCGCTGAAGGCCTCATGGCAGTTCTGCTGGCCGCCGCCGATGTTCAGGTACGCCCCAACCTTGCTGTTGTCCACCATCAGAGCGTAATGGCCCTGGGCGAATTCGTTGGCGTTCTTGTTGACGATCCAGCGCCGCGCGTCGTCGCCCGCCGGCAGCTCGTCAAGATAGACCCAGGCCTCGATCGTCAGTTCCGCCGGCTCCAGCTCCGGACGGTCCGGCGTCTCGAAGAAGCTGCTGGCGCCGTCGCACAGCAGCGCCTTGCCGACCTTCCCGCCGGCCAGCGCCGCGCCGCCCGGGCGGACGTTGAAGAAGTTGTCATGCTCATTGCAGGTCTTGATACGGTTCTGAGCGCGGTTGTTGTAGTTCATGGGATTGGGGACGTCGTGGACGCTGTTGCGCGTGACCTCGATGAAGCCGCTGCCTTCGTCGAGGTAGACCCCGCCGGGCCCGCCGCGGTTGTGATCCAGATGGTTGCCCTGAATGATCGTGCCGGGCTGGTTTCCCAGCGTGTAGATGCCGCCGCCATCCTGGAGCTGCTGCATCACGTGATGGATGTGGTTGAACTCGATCCGGTTGTTCTTGCACGGCGTCGGCTTGTCGTAGAAGAAATCCTGGTGGTATGCGCCACCGCCCGCGTCTTCTTCGCCCCAGCCCCAGCCCACCGACACACCCGTGTAGGGCAGGTTGCAGATCTCGTTATGGACAATCTTCGTCCCGTCGGTGTAGCCGACGAAAATGCCCACGCCGCCTTTGTACTCAACGCACGAATCGTGGATGTAGCAGTTGGCCACCGTGTTGTTCCTGACGATCAGGCGCTCGTCATCGGGATGGTGATCGTTCTTCAGCACGTCGCCGATCTGGACCGGCGTGCCCGCGATGTCGAGGAACTCGCAGCCGGCGATCTCGTTGTCCTGGCTGCCGCACTCGAGGTCAATGCCGCCGCTGCCCAGCCGCGTGAATGTGCAGCCGGCGAAGGATACGTTCCGGGCGGCGTGGCAGACGATGTTCGAGGGGCTCTTGAGGTACTCGTTGTGGACCATCTCCACGCCTTCGCGGCGCTTATGGATGTTGGTGGTGCCCTGGATGAAATTCGCCTGCACATCCACGTGCCCGATCTCACTCGGCCGCAGCCAGCCCGCATCGGCGAACGTGACGCCCTCGAACCGGACGTGGTGCACGGGCTTGTCCAGCGTGCCTTGCAGCAGCACCAGCGTCTCGACGGCCGGCGCGATCACCTCGGCGGTGGCCATATCCTGCCCGGCGAGCGGGATGTAGTACACGGTCCTGGCCGGGCGGTCGCAGTACCATTCGCCCGGCTCGTCCAGCAGCTCGAAGGCATTCTCGACGTACGACGGCAGGGCGATCCGCACGCCGCCCTTGGTGCGCGCGTGGTAGAAACTCGGCTGCTGCATGGTGACCAGCGCCTCGTTGCCCTGCTTCTCGATGCTCTTGACCTTGCACCGCGTCCACGTCCAGACCACGTGGTAGCAGAACTCGATGTCGCCGGGGTTGCGCCACTCCGCCATCTGGGCGTTCGACGTCCTGTAGCCGTCCTCGCCGCGGACCGCCGCGCCCGGCAGCGGCCCGCCTTTGGCGCGGACCGCGCGCACGCCGTTGACATAGAGCTGCCGGAAGTTGGCGATGTCGGTCGTGGCCTTCCAGCGGCCGGCGGCGTCGGCGGCCCAACCGGTAATCCTTTTGCCGCCGCTCAACACGGGCACCTCGCCCGGGTGATTCCTGTACACGACGCAGTGGCCGTTCGTGCCTGAATCCGCCGCCTCCAGCACCAGAGTCTGCTCCAGGCGATGCGTTCCGCCCCGCAGCACGACCACGATGTCACCGGTCATGGCGCCGTTGATGGCGCGCACGGCGTCGCGGGCCTTCACCAGGCTCCTGAAGGGTTTTTCGGCGGTGCCCGCGTTACTGTCGTCGCCCGACACGGCGACATAGAACGTCTGCTG
>JAPLOD010000474.1 GCA_026692735.1 Planctomycetota bacterium
GAAGGCGGCAACGAGGAAAAGCCCGCCCACAAGGTTAAGATCAGCAAGCCGTTTTACATGGGGAAGTACCATGTCACCGTCGCGCAGTTCCGGGCGTTCGTTGACGCCACGAAGCACGTCACCGAAGCCGAGAAGGCTGGCCACAAAGGCTACACTTGGGACAATGGCTGGAAGGAACTGGGCGGCGTCAACTGGATGAAGCCGAACTTCCCGCAAGAGGATAACCATCCGGTATGCCTGGTCACCTGGAATGACGCCCAGGAGTTCTGCAAGTGGGCCGCGAAAAAGACGGGCCGGAATGCCTGCCTGCCGACAGAAGCGCAATGGGAGTACGCCTGCCGTGCCGGGACAACGACGAAGTTCAACACCGGCGACAAGGATTCGGACTTGGAGCAGGCGGGCTGGTTCAACAACAATTCGGGAATGCGCACCCATCCGGCCGGCCAGAAAAAGCCCAACGCCTGGGGCTTGTACGACATGCACGGCAATGTCTGGCATTGGGTGCAGGACTACTTCAATGACAAATACTACGCGGATTCGCCGCCCGTTGATCCGAAAGGCCCGACGAGCGGCGGAGACCGTGTTCTACGCGGCGGTGGCTGGAATGCTGACCCAGGCATTTGCCGCGCGGCGCACCGTAGCACGAACCGTGCTTTCACCCGGTGTGACGATTTCGGCTTCCGGTTGGCGCTGGACGTTGCCGCGGGCGCCGCGGCCGCGCCGGAGATGCAGCCGGACGGCAAGGCGGCTCAGCCAGACACTGCAAGCGCGAAACCTGAAAGCAAGCCCGCCGAGTCACCCGCCGACAAGGCGGCGCGCCTGTTCCAGCCTGTCCTGACGGAACTCGCGCCGTTGTTGAAGGAAAACAAGTTCAGCGATGCCCTGGCGCTGCTGAACGGCAAGCTGAAAGCGCCGGCCTTCGCCGACGCCCCGGACGTGGTGAAGCGGGAGATAGCGGACATCGAGGCCGTGACGGAGTTGCGCAAGGCCGCCCTTGAGGCTCTGCGCAAGCAGGTTGGCCAGAAGGTGACGCTCAAGAAGGGCAGCGGCGTTATCAGCGGCAAGGTCAAGGACGAGCCCGGGAGCAAGAGGGTAGCGCTGGACATTGGCGGTGGCGCGGAGACGGTCATCCCCGCCGAGCAGATTCATGTGGATGACATAGACCAGTACGCGCCAAGTAGCGCAGGCTTCCAGCCTGCCGGAGCGGGTGCAGGCAAGATGCCTGCGCTACAAACCGAAGACTTCCGCCGCCGCGGCTTGCTCTACTTCTACGCCGGCAACGTCACCAAGGCCAAGGAATGCTTCACCAAGGCGCGTGATGCAGGCCTGGGCGACAAGGCCACACCGTACCTCGACAGGATTGCCACGCTGGAACTCGGAAAGACCGAGGCCACAGCGGCGCCCAAGCCTGATGCACAAAGATGGATCAGCCTCTTTGACGGCAAGACCCTGGACGGGTGGGAGCTTCAGAAGGGGAAGGACGGCGAGAAAGGCAAGGCGCGCGTCGAGGCCGGCAACATTACCCTCACCGAAGGCAACCCTGCGGCCGCCATCCAATGGAAGGGCCAATTCCCCACGACGAATTACGAGATCGAGCTGGAGGCGATGCGCATCCAGCGCATTTACTGTTTCTGTGCGCTTGCCTTCCCCTTAGGGCGGCAGTCAGCGACGCTGGTCGTGGGCGACGCCGGCGGCAAAGTCGTCGGGCTTGATGGTGTGGACGGCAAGGACGCCTGGCAGAACATCACCGGGCGAAGGATGGACTTTGAGGGCATGCGGTGGTACCGCGTGCGCCTGCGTGTCACGGAACCGAGAGTCGAGGCATGGGTTGACGATACGCTGATGGTGGACCTCCCGACAGCGGGGCATCAGTTCGGCGGCCAAACCCCGTCCATTACGCTGTTCACCTACAAAGCCGATGGTGCGATCCGCAACATCCGTTTCCGCGTGCTGCAACCGCGGCAAGCTCTCGCCGGCGAACAAGACGCGGGCCAGACAGCGCCCGACGAACTGGCGAAGGAGATGTTCCTCGATCTTGGCGGCGGCGTGAAGATGGAGATGGTACTGGTGAAAGCGGGCGAGTTCGACATGGGTTCCAACGACGCTGATGCCAAGCCCGAGGAGAAGCCCGTCCACAAGGTGAAGATCAGCAAGCCGTTCTACATCGCGAAGAATGAGGTGACGGTCGCGCAGTTTCGCGCGTTCGCGGACGCCACGAAGTACCAGACGGAAGCGGAGAAGGCCAACGAGGCGTGGACGCCGATACACGGCAAGATGCGGGGCGTGAAGGGCGCGCATTGGCGAAGGCCTGTCTTTCCCCAGGAAGACAACTGCCCGGCCTCCGCGATCACGTGGAACGATGCCCAGGAGTTCTGCAAGTGGGCGGCGAAGATGACGGGCCGGAACGTATGTCTGCCAAGCGAAGCGCAATGGGAATACGCCTGCCGGGCCGGAACGACGACCCGGTACAACTCGGGCGACAAGGACTCCGACCTGGAACAGGCGGCGTGGGTGAATAAGAACTCGGGCGCCAAGACGAACCCGGTGGGAAAGAAGGCTCCAAACGCCTGGGGCCTTTACGACATGCACGGCAACGTGTGGGAGTGGGTGCAGGACGCCTTCAACGACAAGTATTACCAGGAGTCGCCGCCGATTGATCCGAAAGGCCCGGCCACCGGCGAAGAGCGTGTGCTGCGGGGCGGGGGCTGGGATGATGGCCCAGGCAATTGCCGCGCGGCGGGCCGGTTCAAGTACCGTCCTGACCTCCGGGACACGGAGGTGGGGTTCCGCGTGGTGGTGGAGTGCGGTTCGTCCAGGACTCCGTAACCCCCTGATCTCATAGCGTGACCGGAAACCCCTCACCCTACCCTCTCTCTGTAGCGCAATTCGGCAAATTGCGCCACGGGGGAGAGGGGCAACAACAGCAACGGCGTGTCCGATCGTCAACTGAAAAGGATATCAGACAACTTTGGGCCGACAGCCCGAGCCGCGGCTTTCCGACCGCGAGAGCAGCCACATCGGCACGGCTGTGCGTCATACTCCCGTCTCGACCGGTGTAAACGTTGAGTAGCTGAACAGCAGGCGGGAGGGCACTGCCGTGATCGAATCCTCTCCGAGAAGGCGCTCGTTCCCCGTGACTGGCGGCCCGCGGCCGAGAAAGCCTGGGCGCGCCCGCATCGTTGCACCGATCGTCCTCGTGTTGAGCGCGCTGGGTGCCGCCGGCGCAGAGATGGAAGTGCCCGGCCTGTTCAAGCTGCGCATGCGGGTGACGAAGATTGCCGGGGCTGAGCCGAAGAAGGCGGTGGTCACGGCATATTACTCGGAGAACCCGAAGGAGAAGCTGCGCTCCGAAGACGGCGAGTGGAGCGAGTGGCTGATCTTCGACAAGGCGCTCGAACACAAGACGCGCAAGAACTACCCCAACAGTTACATCAACAACCCGAAGCTGTTCGTCGTGCACCTGTGTTTCGAGCCCGTCAAGCCCGTCACGGAAGTCGAGGCCGAGGTCGCGTTCGGCAAGGACGAGAAGGACGTCTGCAAGGCACGCGGGGCGCTCTACGTCCCGCGGCTGGGCCTCGTCGTCACCCAGGATAAAGAGGGCGTGTGGCGCGCCGCCAGCATGGCCGCGCACAATCAGCGTTACTGGGAATGCCTGAAGGGCGAGCCGTTCCCCGAAGCCGAGCGGCCCAAGCTCTTCCCCATCGTGGACCGCTTCATCGGCGGCGACGACGACGAGACGGCGTGGCGCGAGGGGATCGAGAACCTGGCGCGCGGCGGCTTCAGCGTCATCATGCTGCCGCCGGACAAGCGTGCGCGCGCGGTGCTGACGTCGCTGGGCCTGCGCCGCACCGCGTGGGCCGTGTACTGCCCGCCGGGCTACTCGCACGACTACGATCTCAAGGACCCGCAGAAGGAACTGGATGCGTGGGCGGCCAAGGAGGCCAAACAGTATCTCGACGCCGGCTACGAGGCGAAGGACATGGCGTTCTTCGCGCTGTGCGACGAGCCGGGCTGGTATCTGCCGGCGAGTTTCCGTTCGCTCGAGAAAAGCCCCGCGGCGCTGAAACGTTTCCAGCAGTACCTCCCGGACCAGGGCCTCAAGCCGGAGGACGTCGGCGCCGCCACGTGGGACGAGGCCAAGCCCATCGGCGTCAGCGCGGCGGATGCGCTGCCGAAGAAACGGCTGTTCTACTGGAGCGTGCGCTTCCTGGCGTGGGATTCGTCGCGGTACATGAGCGAGGCCACGCGCGCGCTGGAGCGGGCGTTCTACCCCGGGATGCCGATCTGCGTAAACTGGAACAACTTCCAGGGCCGGTTCTACGTGCCCGGGCCGCTCTTCCACAACAAGGACAAGACCAGCCCCGATGCGGCGATGATGCATGAGGACTGGTTCGAGTTCGGCCGCATGCGCGGCTGCACCACCCTGTGGACCGAAGACTGGTTCGGCGACGCCATGGCGCCGCAGTGGTCCTACTTATGCCGGCGGCTGGCGTGCGCGGCACGGAAGGGCGGCGTCGAGTTCGGCGGGTACGTGATCCCGCGCACGGCGGGGGACCTCGAAGACGGCATCCTGCAGAAGATCCTGTGCGTCGTCGGCCACGGCGGGAAGGCCATCAAGTACTTCGTCTTCGGGCCGGAGTACAATTTTCCCGGCAATTGCTATTCGGAACGCGCGGCGAAGGTGCTGCCTTCGATGGCCCGCGCGCACAAGATGATCGGCAAGGCCGAGGACGTCTTATGGCCCGGCCGCCCGCCGAAGAGCGATGTCGCCATCCTGTATCCGAAGAGCGCGCAGCCCTGGGACAAGAACGGCATCGTAGACGCGACCAATACGTCGCCGTTCGCGAACACCGTGGACTACATGGGCGAGGTGTACTGCCTGCACCGCGTATGTCAGCGGCTCAACATCCCCGTGGATTTCGTCGAGGAAGAGGACCTGACACCTGAAGGACTGAAGGCGTACAAGGTGCTGTACGTGACGGCGCCCAATATCCCCGCGGAAGGCCAGAAGGGAATCGCCGAGTGGCTTAAGGCCGGCGGGTTCCTCGTGACCACCGACAACGCGGCCGTGCGCGACCGGTACAACGAGCCGTGTTCGATCCTCGCGGACGCCACAGGAATCCAGCAGAAGCCGCGCGCGCCGATGAACGTGGCGAACGTGGGGCAACTCAAGGAAGTGGCGACGACAAAAAACGGGAACATCCGCGTCAAAGGTGTTCGCGGAGAAGCCACGGAAAAGGGCGGGACGGCTCTTGACCTTTTCGACGACGGCGCGCCGGCGATTGTCGAGCAGGCCGTGGACAAAGGCCGCGCGCTGCACTTCGCTTTCCTACCCGCAAGCTCGGCGTGGGACTGGAAGGGGCTGAGCGCGCTGCGGCCATGGCTTGTCGAGCGGCCTCTGAAGGCCGCAGCGGTTGAGGCGCCTGTCACGGTTGACCTGCTGGAAGGGGCGGAACGCGGCGTGGAGGCGCCGCTGCTGCTATCGGACGCCGGCGCGGCCGTGACGCTGCTGAACTGGTCACGCAAGGAACTGCCGGCGCTGACCGTGTCCGTGCGTGTGCCGTTCAAGGCCGCCAGCGTGCAGAGCGTCACGCACGGCGCGCTGAAGTTTGCGGAAGCCGACGGGCGGGTGACATTCACGCTGGCGCTGAAGTATGCGGACGTGGTGAAGATCACACGCTAGGAACGCCATGGCGGACACGGGCAAGATGCCCGTGCCACGAGCCACGAGCGCGCGGCACGCACCTTGACGGGACAGGCAAACGGACTACAGAAGAGCTACGGCGTGTTCCGCGTATGGGATCACAATGGCAGTCCTGCATCGTGCCTGCGGCGGCGCGCAGCTTCCGGAGGGCCTTCCATGAAGAAGACAACGCGCGACCTGAGCCGCCGCCGATTCGTTCGCGCCGCGGCAACCTCTGCAACGGTAGCGGCTCTGGGCCATTCGCCGCGGACCTCTGCCGAAGAAGCCGCCAAGCCGCCAAAGCGCAAGATGGTCCTGTCGTTCTACTGTGACGACACCGGCCCCTACACGGCGGGCGCCAAGGCGTTCCAGACGTTTCTCGACTACTGCGCCGAGCAGAAGATTAGCGGGGAGTCGAGCGTGATTCCGGGCGCGAGCGGGCGCTCGATGTCGCGCACTCCGAACGAGGAGGAGCGCGCGTACCTCGAACAGGTCAAGCGCGCTCTGCAGTGCGGCATTGATTCCCATTTCGAGTTGATGACGCATGGCGGCCGTTTCGACTTCGACGCCGGCCGCGTACCCGAGGGCGCCGGCCACGAGGGCCTGTGGCTGTACGAGCCGGAAGTCAAGGTCGAAGAGTACGAGAAGTACTTTGGGAACATCCTCGCGGAAGGCGAACGCGCGGGGATCAAGTTCACCGGCCTCACGTGGCCGGGTTGCGGATGCGAGACCTGCACGAAGCGCTATGCCGAACTGCGGGCCGCCGGCCACACTGACCCGAACCCGGCGATGTGGAAAGCGCTCCTGAACCTGGCCAAGCAAGGGAAGTTCCGCGGCCGGACCGTCCCTTGCTTCTTCGGCTCCAGCGAGAAGGACTTCGGCATCCATCGGAAGGCCAGCGACGGCGACTACGGCGTCTACGACCTGATGCCCAACGTCATGGACCAGTTCGGCATCTGGGAGAACAACCCGGCTCGCGTGAAACCGGACTACTACATCACAGCGGACGGCAAGGCCGGCATCCT
>JAPLOD010000475.1 GCA_026692735.1 Planctomycetota bacterium
CCCGGCGGACCCGGTCCCGGCGGACCGGGCCCCCGCGGCGGTCCCGGCGACATCGCTTTGTACATCTATGAGGCGTACGTCCACGAGCTCGGCGATAGGCTCCGCCCGGCGGCTGGCGTGCTCGCCCGGAAGATCATGGACGGAACAGCCGGCGACGTCCCGACGTGGGGCTACAAGATCCTGGCCTGCGCCCCCGACGAAGTCCTCGGCATCCTCGCGCCCCATCTTGCCGGCGATGACCTCCGCATGCGCGAACGCGCGGCGGTCGCGTTGGGCTACATGGGCCTGGCTGCGGCGCCGGCGAAGGACCAGGTCAAGACGGCGTTGGCCAAAGCGCCCACGGAGCGCGAGCAGCGGCTCCTCCAGTGGTGCCTTCGGGAGATGGACCGTCAGTAGGATATGCCCGCCGAACCTTCAGCTATTCGTGGAGCTGCACGTACCGGTAGTAGACCTCGACAGCGAGGGTGACCAGCGCAGTCGAGAGCACGCGGCCGCCCTTCGCCAACGGGCCGCGCGGGTCCACGGAACCGGCGTTCTCGCCTTCCTGCACTCGCCGCGCAGCCACCTCCTGCAGCAGTGACTCATTGTAGCTCTTCCACAGATCGCCGCCCTGCTGAAAAAGCATGAGCGCGGCGAACCACTTGCAGAGATCGTCGGAGGGGACCATCGCGGCGCGGCCGCCGACGCGCACCGCTCGCGCCGCGTGCGCCTGCAGGTCCTCCTTCCTCCACCCCAGGAACTGCCGGCAGAAACAACCCATGATAGTCGCGCGTGCCGACGGCGGCAGGCCCGGCGCCAGGGAGTACCCCAACTCCCTGTTCTCCATCTGGTCGAGAAACCGGATGCTGCCGTCGAAAGCCCCTGGTGCCACATGAAGCCCCGCCACCTTGGCAGACTTGATGTGCATGACAGCCAGCGTGGTTGTCAGAAGGTCGCACTGCTCCGCATTCGGCGCGCGCCCGAAGCCGCCCCGCTGCTCGCCCTCAAACCGCTGGAGCCGGCCGGCGGTATACTCCACGGCCTTCTGGGCCGCTTTCTTCGTCCCCGGCATATTGGCCATCCCGGCCGCTTCCGCCAGCGCCAGTCCGGCCAGCGTGTGGACCAGGCCGTCAGGTTCCTTCTGTCCCGCGCGCACAATCGCGCCGTCTTCGCGGATGCGGTCTTTCAGCCAGCCTGTTGCGCGCTGCACGTTCAGCTTGTAGTCGCCCCTCTTCTCGGTGTGCCCCGCCCCAAGGAACGCCAGCAGCGCGAACGACGTCTGCTCGATGTCCGCGTCCTCTTCGGCGCCGTGCTTCGCGAATCCCAATGTCCGTCGTTCTCCTGGGCCTCGGCCAGCCACTGCAGGCTCGGGTCAGGGGCCGCTCGAGCGTTCGGAGAAACCTTCGCGGCTGCGGCGGGTGCCGGCGCGTCGAGAGTCTTGGCGCCCAGCAGCGGCCCAAGGAGTTCCTGCATCGTCTTCCATTCCACAAGCGACGCCGCGCGGAAACGGAGGGGCTGCAGCAGCCGTAACACCCGCACGCGGATCTCCGGATCGCTGCCCTTCTGCGCCGCCTCCAGGACTTCCAGCGCCCGCTCGCCGGCGCGCGCCAGTTCCTCCTGCGCCGCATCCCGTTGCTCGAAGGAATCCGCGCCCAACTGCTGCACCAGCGCGCGCAGCCGCTCCTGGCTGACGGGTGTGGGGTCGTTGGCCTCGCCGCAGAACGCGCAGTTCGCCGCTGCGGCCAGCCAACCGAGTTGGAGGAAGAAGCGCGTGCGCATGATTCCCACCTCGCGATTGCGCCGTGCCACTGCGAGCTAGCTCGCAGTGCCACACGCCCCATCATGTACTGGCGCGGCGGTCGCGCAAGGACCGTATGGTGGCCTTGAACCGCAAGACGGGCGCGCAGGTCTGGGCCAGCCCGGCCCTGGGACACCTTTCGAGCTTCTGCTCGCCGTTGCTGATCCAGCATCGCGGTAAGCGCATGATCGCGACCATGACGGACCATGGCAGCGATTTTGGGTTTTCGATTTCCGATTTTGGATTTACCGTGCCCGCCGCGGCCGGCCAATTCGTCCCAAACGTTCCGCATGGTGCGAATCCTACGCGTGCACCGCCTCGGGCCGCGCTTCCCGCCGCGCCATGTCCCTGACCGATTGGAACAGCTCCTCGTTGCGGAAAGGCTTGGCGCAAAGACGCACGCCCAAGCGGGCCAGATCCATCCTCTCCGCTGGCGATATCAGTTTTCCGGAGATGACGACGAAACGGAGGCCGGGATCCGTTGACAGCATCTCTCGGATCAGCCTCAGCCCTTCCATGTCCGGCATAACGAGGTCCACAAGGATTACGTCATAGTGCGGGCCGGCGCGCAAGGCGGCAAAGGCATCCTCCGCGTCCCTGGCCGCATGGACCTCGCAGCCTTGATAGCGGAGCACGCGCACGGCGCAGTCGCGTACGCCGGGTTCGTCATCCGCCACCAGGATCCTCAACCCTTTCATGGCAGATTCCCCTTCGCGAACAGCGGCAACTCGTCCGTTTCGACGCCGGCAAGAGGCAAGCGGACGACAAAGGTGGCACCCTGCCCCTCTTCGCTCTCCACCTTGATCGTGCCTCCGCAGCGTGTGACAATGGAGCTGGCGATGGGAAGGCCGAGCCCCGTGCCCTTGCCCAGCGGCTTCGTTGTGAAGAACGGGTCAAATATCTTCTTGAGATCGTCCTTCTTGATCCCGATCCCGCTGTCCCGGACTGTGACCGCCACCCACTCGTCCTTCTGCTCCGTGATGATCTCTATCGTGCCCCCCTTCGGCATTGCCTGCCAGGCGTTGGAAATGAGATTCAGGAATACTTCCTGCATCTGATCTGGGTCTCCGGCCACTTGCGGAGCCCGGCTGTCGAACGTCTTGACGATGCGGATCGAAGTCGTGGCATACTGTTGCTCGTAGACGCGCAGCAAGTCCGCGAGCAGTTGGTTGATACTGGTCCTGTCTCCTTCTGCGCCAGGCCTTGGACGGCGCGAGAGCTGTAAGAAGGAAGCGACGAGACGAGCACACCGTTCGCTTTCAGCTTCCATCGAAATGAGGCTGGCGACGATCTCTTTCCAGTCCTGGGGTAAGACAGGGCTTTTCAATTCTCGTCTTCTTTCATAGGTGAAATGCCGATTCTTAACCTCAAGGAGGTTGAGAATCATGAGCGCACATGCTTCAGCGGCGGCAGTTCCGTCCTTGTACGAACTCTTCATGGGCTTGGCCGATCCGC
>JAPLOD010000476.1 GCA_026692735.1 Planctomycetota bacterium
CCAGCACCTGGCCCCCTTCGGGGCCGACAAAGACGCTCCCCACCTCCGTACTGTAGTGCCCGCCGCGCACACCCTTCTCCGTCGGCAGGTAGAAACCGGCCGCGCAGGAGAGCTGCACGACGAACGTCTGCGTCGCCTTGCGCGGCGAGAAGCATGGGCGGCCTCCTTGCGTAACGGCCAGGGCGATTCGTGGGTGCGCCGTGCGGAGAGATTCTGCCACGAACTCAGGGAATGTAAAGGCGGCCGTGCCGGTCCCGCCAAGCCGCCAAAAAGCAGTTCCGCATACAGAACGGCTCGCCACCGCGCTGACGGGCAGCTCATTCGCGGCGCGATCGCCGAGCAGGTATGAGGCTGTCGCGGACCCGCTGGACTCGGGAAACGAGCTAACGCCAGCGTCGTCATCTCGCGGCGCCGCTATCTCGTGCCCATGGCCGAGGCACATCCAGGCGCAGCCACTCTCTCGTGAGGAACAGGAGCGCTTCCGCCACTGGACCTTCGTGTCCTTGGAGCACGCCGCGCCAGTTGCCTTTCTCGTCGCGCCACAGAGCGATGTCCGCAGGTTCAGCCAGTTCGATCTGTACCTTCCCGGCCGCGAACGACTTCAACCCGCCGGCCGCCATCGCTTCCAGGTCGCCCGCGCCACTCACCCGCACTGCGGCCAGGCCGATCGCATCGAACGTGACCGTCTGCCCGCGCACGGTCAGCGTCTGCTTGATTGGTTCGCCGGCGGCCTTCTCCGGCGTGGCCGCCACGGCTATCTCCGTGCCGTCCACCAGACGGCAGCGCCCGCTAAGGCCCTTGCCGCCCCACTGGAGAGAAGGCTCAATCCCGGCCTGCTTCAGCCGCTCGATCACCTGCTGCGCCGACGTCTTGTCCGCCATCTCCCGCGGCAACGCGGCATTGCCGTCGTACGCCTTCCCATCGAAGTCCGCTGTCCAGTTGCCGTTGCGGTACAGCGCCGTCTTTCCGCCAGCAGCGGCCCTCTTCCAGAACTCAGCAGTGCCCGGGCGCTCGAACTCCGGTTGGTGCAGGATCACCGCCGCATACTTGTGCTTCGCCGCGCCGTATTGCACGAAGCCATCGTCGCTGACAGTTAGCGCGCCGCTCCGAATCTCGCTGGACGGGATCAGGTCGGCCGGATAGCCCGCGCTCCAGAACTGCTGGGCCAGAGCAACGCCGTTGTCCAGGAACGCCGATCCGGCCCAGTTCATGGCAGCGGCATGGCCGAAGACTACCGCTACCGGGCAGTCCAGTTGAGCCTTAGAGATGAAGTTCAGCAGGCGCACCCGGCACTCGCCGCGCATCAGCCCGTCCTGCAGCAGCAGCGCCGTGCTCTCCCACGGGTCGGACGCGTTGTGCGGAAACAGCGGGTGGTAGTTCACGCGGCCGCCGCTGGCCGCATTGCGCCACAACTCCTGTGTGTACGTCGCGAGGGACTTTCGCGGCGCGTAATATTGGTTGTACCAGACGGCGCCGCCCCACTTTCGCGCCAGCGACGTCCGGACCGGGTATGGCGTGATCTCGTCGCTTTGGCCATAGTCGCGCGTGGCCACCCACCAGTCCCAGCCATTCTTGTTCAATTCGGGGACGTTTAGAGCCGGATGCCAGGTCGCGTGCGTGCCGACGAATGCCGCAGCGCCGTATGTCGCCTTGGCATCACGGTAGAAAGCTTCCTCGATCTCGCCGTTGCGCTGCCAGTTCATCTCCTGAAAATGGTTGATGGCCGCCTGCCGGTCGGCCTTTCGTCCGTGTTCGTCGGCGAACATGAGCAGGCAGTCGCGTGTCAGTTCCCGCCCGCCGGTGCGCTTCGCATAGGCGTCGGCGCGGTACGTGGAGATGTAGAAGTCGTTGCCGACGTGGGCCGGCCCCGTGGGGAAGCCCCATTCGTCTTTCATCGCGCCGCTCAACGGGACATCCTCGTACTGCCTGAAGATCGCGCGCTGAAACTCCATCAGATGCGGGGCGAAGACGTCCGCGCAGAACAATGTGAACGCCGCCATGACAGCGGCCTTGCGGCCGATGGCATCCTTGCTGCCTGGGACGTTAACCACAACTCGCGCGGCGGACGCCTCCTGCACCTTGCACGCCTCGGTGATGTCTTTCACGCTCTCCGGCTCGACGCCCTCTTTGCCTCGGACGTACGAATAGACCCGCACCAGGCGCCCCGCTAGCGAGACGTAGGCCGCCTTTGAGCCCCACGTCATGTGGTCCGCGTTCTCCACCTTCGTGATGGTGATTGTCGCGTCGGCTGTCTCATCCAGAGCGGTTTCCTTGATGCGCAGCATCTCCTGCAGTTCATCGGGATGCGCCTTCCTGAATGCCTCCCGCGCCAGCCGGATGTCCAGGTCTAAGGCGATCCTGATGCCGCGCTGCTGAGCGTACGCGACGGCCGCCTTGTACTGATCGTGCACCTCAGGCTCCGTGATTTCTCGCGGGACGCGTTGGCTTGTGGTCAGCAGCCCGAAGGGCGAATGCTCAGCCACCATGTCGAGGTACTTGCGGTATCCTTCAGGCACAAACTCCTCAGGCTTCCAGAACCATGCGCCGATCTCCGGCGGCACATCCGGAGGCAGGCGGTAGGAGTGCGGTCGCTCCTCGGCAGCGTCAAGCCGGCCACCGCGGAGGACGGGCACGCCCCAGGGCAGGAGCGCGACGAGCAGGCAGCTTCGCAGCCCAAGGGTTCCACGGCAGATGGACCGACTAACTGTCGCGCGGTTCATGGCTTTGCTCCCAAGTCGCTAAGGCCGCAGCCACTTGCATGCCGGCGGTGCGGTAGTTGGCGTTGCATTGCGGGCAGAACGAGAAGTCGGGCATGGAATACTCCATTGTGCATGCCGCCTAGTTGCCGTCGGCAGGCTTCTCTGTGTCCTTCGGCTTCGTGACGGCCTGCAGGCAGAGGTTGAGGTACAGTTCCTCCTGCTCACGGGCCAGCGTGCCCTTCGGCTCCTGCGGGATGGGTTGGGCCTTCACGCGCGCGATCTCTTTCTGGAACTCGGCGGCTGCGGCGGCGCGGTAGTCGCGCGGGGGACTGACACCAATTCCCGGCTGTTTGGGAATTGGCTGTCTGTCCCCCGCTTTGCTCCGGCCTCGGCCACTGCTTTGTTTCTTTCAGCGACCAACTGCGTGTTGTACCAAAGCCCGCCGCCGACCAGCGCCAGCAACGCCACGATGCTCACGCAGACTAGCGCCGCCGCCGTCGGTCGTCGCCGCACCCACTTCGCGGCCCTCTCCCACGGGCTGGAAGCCCGTGCCACGATGGGTTCGCCGTTCAACCAGCGCCCCAGGTCTTCAGCCAGAGCCTGAGCGGACTCGTAACGCTTCGTCGGCTCCTTCTCCATGCACTTCAGGCAAATGGTCTCAAGGTCGCGCGGGACATCGGGCGTGATCCGCCGGGGCGGAATCGGGTCGTCGTGGCAGGTGGCGCGCAGCACCTGCATGGCGTTTTCGCCCGTGAAGGGCACGCGGCCGGTGAGCATTTCGTAAAGGATCGCGCCCAGGCTGTACACGTCGGAGCGCGGGCCGATGTCCTTGATGCGCCCCTCGGCCTGCTCCGGCGGCATGTAGGCAGGCGTGCCCATGACTTGGCCGGACTGGCTGAGGCTGGAGTCCTTCGCGATGTCTTTGGCCAGCCCGAAGTCCATCACGAGCGGTTCGCCTACTGCGTGCTCGTTCACCGGCAGCGCCACGTTGGTCGAACTGCCTGGTTTGGCCTCGCCGGCTACAGACCCGCCTTTCGCGAACTCCAACATGACATTCGATGGCTTGAGGTCGCGATGGATGACGCCCTGCTCGTGCGCATACTGCACGGCCCGCGCCACCTTCTCCAGTAGGATCGCCTTCTCCCGGTACGAGAACTGGCGTTGCCGAAGGGCGTCGGCGAGCATCACGCCATCTGCAAGGTCCATGACCAAGTACTGCTGTCCGGCCTCGACGCCGAAGTCATGCACGGGGACAATGTTCGGGTGGCGGAGTTTGGCGGAGTTCTGCGCCTCGCGGCGGAAGCGTTCCGTTTCCTGTTCGGATGCCTGTTCGCCGACAACCATTACTTTGACTGCGACGCGCCGGTTCAGGCGGGTGTCGAGCGCCTCCCAGACCGCGCCCATGCCGCCCCGGCCAAGGAGGCGCACGAGCGCGTACGGCCCCAGCTTTCTGGATGGGGCGTGGCCGTCATCAGCGGCGTGCGACCTGGCCGCGTCGGCGATGAACGTGGGGGTGGTAGCCGGACTTGGGGCTGATCCGCCGGCCGAGAAAGACATGGTTTCACTGCTGGGTGCGGCACTGTCTGGTAACCCGCCCGTATGGCCGCCGTCTGGCCGCAGCGTGGGCGCGTCGGGACCTCGTGGAGAGACTGGGTCGGACGCCATGAACTCCGTCCTCGCAGCGGCTGCGGCGAACGTCAGTATAGCAGCGCCGGGGCTCGATAGGCAAACGTCATTGCTTTGCGTAACCTGGCAACCGGCGGACGGCTGGGTCAGGCGCGGTCAACGCCTTCTTCTTCTGCACGTTCCGCAGAGACGCACGTGCGCTTGTCCGGCGATGGGAACACGCAACCGCAACGCAGGCACGGCACTCGCTCGCGCACCCTCCCCGTCCGCTTCTTTGGCATGTCAACAGTATAACGGACTGGCGTTCGACTTCATACTGCGTCCAGGAAGGATGGCGGGGGCAACCGGCGTGAGGTCCGGGATGCGCACGGCGCGATAAGGCGGAGGCCCAGTGGTCTTGTGCGCGCCCGCGGGCCGGTTACACTCCGGCACATAATCCGGGTGATGAAGGCGGCGCTGTCCCGCGTTGGGAACCTTTGAAAGGGTGTGAGATGTCAGGGGACATTCCGAACAG
>JAPLOD010000477.1 GCA_026692735.1 Planctomycetota bacterium
CGCCGCCGCCGTGCGCGCGCGAACAGCGCCAGTCCCAGCCAGCCGCAGGTGAGCGGCAAGATCAGCCACAGGGCTTCAGGATGGTTCCATGCCATAACTCAACCCCAGAATCCGATTTCGAGTTTCGGGTTTCTACGGCAACCCTCTGAACCTCGTCATCTCCAGGAAACTCACCATCACCACCAACGCCAGCCCGGGCACGGCAAAGTACAGGTACAGTTCCGTGTAGTCCGTGTACCTTGTCTCCTCCACCTTGGACTTCTCCATCTTGTCAATCGCGGCGTACACTTCCGCCAGCGCCTTCGTGTTCGTCGCGTTGAAGTATTGGCCGCCGGCTTTCTCGGCGATCCCGCGCAGCAGGTCCTCGTCCAGACGAACCTGCGCCCGTTCCAGGTAGCGGTGGCCGAACTCATCCTCTATTGGAATCGGGGCCCAGCCTGTGCGGCCGATACCGATGGTGTACACTTTGACGCCCATCTTCTGGCCGATCTCCGCAGCCTGCGGCGGCTGCACGACGCCCGCATTGTTGTCGCCGTCGGTCAGCAGGATCACCACTTTGCTCTTGGCCTCAACGTTACGCAGGCGATCCAGCGCCAGCGCCAGCCCGTCGCCGATGGCCGTCATCGTCTCCTCCAGGAACAGCCGTTCGTTGATCACATTGCCCCGCCGGTCGCGGAGCCGCTTGGGCACCTCCAGCGCCTGCACGCAGTCGGCCAGCGCGCCGTGGTCCAGCGTCAGCGGACATTTGCTGTCTGCAAAACCGCCGAAGGCCACCAGTCCGATCAGGTCGTTGGGCCGTCCTTTCAGACCGCCGCCCCGTGACCCGAGGACGAACTCCTTGAAGACGTGCTTCACGGCGTTCAGGCGGCTCTCGCGCTTGCCCTCCAGCTCGAAATCCTCCGCTTGCATGGTGCCGGAGATGTCCACCACCATCTCGATCGCGATGCCTTCCGTGTGGATGCGCGATTCCGACCGGCCCACCTGCGGCCGCGCCAGAGCTGCAACCAGGAGCACCAGGCCCAGCGCATACAGAGGCGGCAGCAGGCGGCGCGCCCGCTGCGCCAGCGTCACGGGAAGACCCTTCAGGCCGGCCACGCTGGAGAAGATCGCCGCCGCTTGCCGCCGCGGGCGCCACGCCAGCCAGACGGCCGCGGCCACCAGCGGCGCGAGCGCGAACCACAACGGAGAGTAGAAACACAAGCCTTCCATGGTCTCACCCGTCACTCGTCTTCTGCATAGGCGTCAACGCCGACGGCAGACCCACGAACTCCTGGGCCCGCGCGATGGACTCCTCAACCTGCCGCTGCCCCGGCTGGACAGCGGCGTACTTCACCAGGTCGGCCGCTTCCAGAAACCGCACAAGCTGGCTCGACCGCTCCTCAGGGAACACGCGCCGCGAGCGCATGTCGCGCAGGAATTCCTCCGTCGTCTCCTCGGGCGCACGGATGCCGGTCGTGCTCTCAATGTAGCGGCGCACGATGCCTGTCAGGCGCACGTAGAAATCCTTGAACTGCCCCTGGCCGTGCAGGTTCTCGGCCACCAGCGCCCGCAACTGCCGGTGCGCAATCTCCTCCGGCGACGGCGGCCGTTCGCGGCTCGCCACGCCCTGCCTGCGGTACCGGTACCAGACAACCGCGCCCGCCACGGCCAGTGCCGCGGCGAGGACGGCCAGCACCGCCAGCCAGAGGGGACTTGGCGGCAGCGGAAGCGGCCCGCGCGCCGGCGCCAGGTCGGACAAGTCGGGCTTCTTGCCGCCCAGTTCCGAAGTGACCGCGACTTCGAGCGGCTCGGATTCCAGCGTCATCCAGTCGCCCTTGCTTTCGGTGTTGGGGCGCTTGTCGAGGAACTCGATGACGACCGAACGGATCAGATGCTTGCCGGACCGCACCGGCTCAAGCTCGTAGTGGAACTCGCGCGTCTGCTTGCCGCCGGTGCCTGGCGCCGTCTTCTCGCTGTAGTCGCGCATCAGGAAATCGCCGACCGCCTGGCCGAACGGCGGCGGCTTGATCTCGACGCCCGGCTCGGCCTGCACGATCAGGTCCAGCGTCGCCAGGCCCGACAGGCGCGGCTCCTTGGGGCTCAGCCGCACCGTCATCTTCACGGGGCCTTTCTCGACTGTCTTCTCGAGCGCGTCGCCAGCGGGCGCGCCGACCTCGGCCTTCTGCGCTCTGCATCCGCTCAGCAACAGCGCGAGACCGGCACAGGCGGCGACCAGTGCGCGGCCCCCGCCGGCCATTCGCGCAGACTGCCGGGCAACGCAATCCAAAATCCAAAATCCAAAATCCAAAATCGGCACTGTCACCGCACTCGCCGCTCCCGCATGTGGAAGAACTTCTGCAAGCTCTGCACGTATGGCTGATCGGTCCTGATATCCAGCCGGTCCACGCCCGCGCGGCGCAGCCAGCCGTCGAGCTGCTCGTCGCGCCGGGCCGCCGTCTCCGCGAAGAGCGCGCGGACGCGCGGATGCCGCGTGTCCACTTCGACGATCTCATCCGTCTCCGCGTCGCGCAGCGTCAGGAAGCCGACGTCGGGCAGCGCGTGCTCGCGCGGATCGCTCAGCGTGACCGCGATGCAGTCGTGGCGCTGGTTGGCGATGGCCAGGGCGCGCGAGCAGTCCGGGCCGAGGAAATCGCTCATCAGGAACACGACGCACCTGCGCCGCTGCACCCGCCCGACGAACTCCAGCGCCCGCGCGATGTCCGTCTGCGCCTTGACCGGCTCCACCGCCAGCAGGTCGCGGATCAGCCGCAGGACGTTGGAGCGGCCCTTGCGGGGCGGGACGTAGCACAGCACGTCATCGGCGAAGAGCACCAGGCCGACCTTGTCGTTGTTCTTGAGCGCGCTGAACATCAGCACCGCGGCCACTTCGGCCGCCGTCTCCAGTTTGCTGAGGCGCACGGAGCCGAAGACGCCGGAGGCCGAGATGTCCACGGCCATCAGGATGGTGAGCTCGCGTTCCTCGCAGAACTTCTTCACGTGCGGCGCGCCGGTGCGCGCGGTGACGTTCCAGTCAATGCTGCGGATTTCGTCGCCGGGCACGTACTCGCGGACGGCGTCGAACTCCATCCCGCGGCCCTTGAAGACGCTCTGGTATTCGCCCGCCAGCAGATCGTTGACCTGGCGGCTGGCCACGATCTGGATGCGCTGCACCTCTTTCAGGACTTCGGTTACGTCGCGGGGCATGGAGGACCTCAGCTATTGGCTATCAGCTATCCGATGCCGCGGCTTCCAATAGCCAACGGCCAATAGCCAATAGCCCGGTTCCTACGGCACCGGCACCGACTCCAGCACCATGCGCACCACGTCGTCGGGCGTCTTCTCTTCCGCCTCCGCCTCGTAGCTCAGGATCACCCGGTGCCGCAACACCTCGTGCGCAATCTCCTTCACATCCTGCGGCGTGACGTACCCGCGCCCCGACAGGAACGCGTTGGCGCGCGCGGCCAGGCAGAGGTAGATCGAGGCGCGCGGCGACGCGCCGTAGTCAATAAGCGGCTCGAGCTCCTTGAGGTTGTACGCCGCGGGCTCGCGGGTCGCGGTCACGACCTCGAGCACGTAGTCCTTGACTTTGTCGTCCATGTAGATGGACGCGACGGTCTGCCTGATCTCCATGAGCTGCTGCGTTTCCAGCACCGGCTTGATCTCGCGGCGGACGTCATCCAGGATGCCGTCCACCACCTTCCGTTCTTCCGCCTTGCTCGGGTATCCGATCACCACCTTCAGCATGAAGCGGTCCACCTGCGCTTCCGGCAGCGGATACGTGCCTTCCTGCTCGATCGGGTTCTGCGTGGCCAGGACCAGAAACGGTTCTTCGAGCACGTACGAATGGTCGCCGATGGTGACCTGGTGCTCCTGCATGGCTTCCAGCAGCGCGGACTGCACCTTGGAGGGCGCGCGGTTGATCTCGTCGGCCAGGATCAGGTTGCCGAAGATCGGCCCTTTCTTCGTGCTGAACGTCCCTTCGCGCGGGTTGTAGATCAGCGTGCCGATCAGGTCGGCGGGCAGCAGGTCCGGCGTGAACTGGATGCGGTTGAACTTGCAGTTGATCGCCGCCGCAAGCGCCTTGATGGCCGTCGTCTTGGCCAGGCCGGGGACGCCTTCGAGCAGCACGTGCCCGCCCGTCAGCAGCGCCATGAGCAGCCGCGAGAGCATGACGTCCTGGCCCACCAGGAGCTTCCGGACCTCGGCCTTGACCGCCTCAATCTGTTCGGACTGTTTGAGGACCCGTTCCTTGATCTTCTGGACATCAACGCTGCTCATGGTTTAGAGTGACCCTTTCGGGAGATGCAGACGTGGGTTTCTACACGCGCCCAAAGCGGATTTCATCGCCCCTGCAAGGATGCCCTTGCGGGAATCGCGGACATACCCCTCCAGGAAGCCCCAATAAGGATGCTCCAGAGGCGGAAAACTTCAACGTAAGGATGGCACGAGAGATGAGCAGAACAGTCTTCAGCATGTGCCTGGCGGTCCTGATACTTGGAGGAACTCGCATGAACAGCGCCGAACAACCGGCCCTCCGGCAGGACGATGTCTTTGTCTCCGGCCAGGACGGCTACCATACCTACCGCATCCCCGCGTTGCTGGTCACGGCGAAGGGGACGCTGCTGGCCTTCTGCGAGGGCCGGAAAGGCGGCCAGGGCGACAGCGGCGACATTGACCTGGTGCTGAAACGGAGCCTCGACGGCGGCGCGACGTGGCTGCCGCTGCAGGTCGTCTGGGACGACGGCCCGAACACCGCCGGCAATCCGTGTCCCGTCCTCGACCGCAGCACGGGCACCATCTGGCTGCCGCTGACCAGGAACCTCGGCCAGGACTCCGAATCGCAGATCATGGCCGGCACAAGCAAAGGCACGCGCACGGTGTGGATCACGAAGAGCACGGACGACGGCGCGACGTGGTCGGAGCCCGTCGAGATCACGCAGACCACGAAGGACCCGAGCTGGACCTGGTACGCGACCGGCCCCGGCTGCGGCATCCAGATGCAAAGCGGCCGGCTGGTGATCCCCTGCGACCACGCGGTCGCCACGACCAAGGCATGGCGCTCGCACGTGATCTACAGCGACGACCACGGCGCAACCTGGAAACTCGGCGGTGCCACCGCCGAGAAGTGCAACGAATGCCAGGTCGTTGAGCTTGCCGGCGGTTCGCTGCTCCTCAACATGCGCAGTTACCACGGGAGGAAATGCCGCGCCGTCGCCACGAGCACCGATGGCGGCCTGACGTGGTCAGACGTTACCTCCGACGCGGCGCTCGTGGAACCCGTCTGCCAGGCGAGTTTCCTGCGTTACACGCTCGAGAAAGACCACGGCAAGAACCGGCTGCTGTTCGCCAACCCCGCCAGCGCCAAGCGCGAGAAGATGACCGTGCGCCTCAGTTACGACGAAGGCAAGACGTGGCCGGTGAGCAAGCTGGTCAACGCGGGCCCGTCCGCGTACTCGGCGCTTGCCGTCCTCCCCGACATGACCATCGCCTGCCTGTATGAACGCGGCGAGAAATCGGCGTATGAGAAGATCGCCCTGGCGCGGTTCTCGCTGGAGTGGTTGACGGAGGGGAAGGACAAGCTGAAGTAGAGGCGACAGGGTATACTACAGGGGAGCGAAGGCAGGATGAAGGTTCGCGAGGTGTTGCGGCTGCTGCGCGAGGATGGTTGGGTGCTCGTGGCCCAACGCGGCAGCCATCAGCAGTTCAAGCATCCGGCGAAGCCTGGCAAGGTCACCGTGGCGGGGCGACCGTCCTTGGACATCCCTCCGGGAACGTTAAACAGCATCCTTAAGCAGGCGGGCTTGAAGTGAAAGGGGCGCACATATGAGATACGCAGTGGTGATTGAGAAAGGCCCGACGAGCTTCGGCGCATACGTGCCCGATCTGCCAGGCTGCGTGGCCGTGGCCAAGACGAGGGCGGAGGCGCAGAAGCTTATCCGGGAGGCGATTGCCTTTCATCTCGAAGGCCTGAAAGAGGACGGGCAGCCGATTCCCAAGCCGGCGGCGAAGGTGGAGTACTTGGAGGTGTCCATTCCTGCCTAGCGTGGCCTTGCGGGGGGTGCTGTGGAAGCCAAGGCGGAAGACAAGCGTGCCCGGCCGTTTCTCACGGTGACGGACCTGCTTATCACCGTCGGGTTCGTTGCCTTCGTTCTTCTGGCGCTGACCACCGGCCTGTTGAGCCCTCCGCACATCGTCGGCCGGGATCGGGCCATCATCAACGGCCTCGTACTGGCGCTGGAAAAGTACCGGGACGACTTCCTCGTCTACCCCCCCGATACGGTCCCCACCAGCAAGGGCGGCGAAGTCCTGTACCACTTCCTGTGCCGCAACCTGAGCTCCGGCGCGCTGACGTACGGGCCGTATGTTGCCATGCCGGTCGTGGACAGGGACGGGGACGGTTTTCCCGAGATTCCCCCTTCGTCTGGTCTCGGCGATCTCGAATACAAGGTGCTGCTGGCGCCTGATGGGAAGCAACGCGGCTGCGTCATCATCTCTCCCGGCCCCGACGGATTGCTTGGCGGCACCGTTGACCCGCGGAAAGGCTTCATCCCGGACGAGACCATCCTCAACAAGGACGGCCAGCCGGCCTACGAAGACAATATCACGCGGTGAGGGGCGCGTATGACGAGCGATGCGGAACATAACGGCATACCCAGGCGTTCTACGATCATTACGTTGATGCTTGTGATCGCTCTGGCCACCGGCATCGTCCTTTTCTATGCGAGCAACGTGGGGGGGCCATATCCCCCCGCGGAAGGCAGGGCGAGGAACGTCCTGAGCGCCCTTGTGATGGCCATGGGAAAATACAGGGACGACTTCGCTGCCTACCCACCGGACAACACTCCTACCAGCGATGGCGGCGAAGTGCTCTACCATTTCCTTTGCCAGCGTTTCAGGTGGGGCGAACTGCAGTACGGCCCATACCTCGAGAACGCTGGGCAGTTGGCGGCAAAGGGCAGGAACGGTCTGCCCGCGGTTCGATCGCCGTTCGGCGGCAACTACGAATACAGACTCCTGGTCCTGCCACCTGGCAAGGCGCCTGGTTTTCTGCTTATAGACCCCGGCTTCGACCGTCTTCTTGGCGGCACGATTGATCTGCAGAAAGGCTTCGTCCCGGACAAGACCATCCTCAACAAGGACGGCCGGCCGGCGTGCGAGGACAACATCTCCAGCGACAAGCCTTAGGAGACGCGCGTTCGCCGGCAGCGCGTGCCGCTCAATCGCAAATCGGAAATCGAAAATCGCAAATGCCTACCGTCCGGCGGCCCTCTCAATGACCTTGCTGGTGCTGCGGCCGGCCACGTGGTCAATCAGCACGACGCGTCCACCGAAGGATTCCACCAGGTCCCAGCCGACGACCTCCTCCTTGCCCCTGTAGTCGCCGCCTTTGCAGATCACGTCCGGCTTGACCGCCTTGATCAGGCCAATCGGCGTGTCGTCGTCGAAGAACACCACGGCGTCCACGCAGCCCATATACGTCAGGAGCCGCGCGCGGTCGCCTTCCGGGTTGACGGGCCGGTCGGGGCCTTTCAGGCGGCGCACGGAAGCGTCGGTGTTCACGCCCACGATCAACGCGTCGCCAAGCTGGCGCGCCTTTTCCAGCAGTGTGCCGTGGCCGAGATGGAGGATGTCGAAGCAGCCGTTGGTGAAGACGACCTTCTTCCCCGCGGCACGCAAGGTGGCGGCCAGTTCCGCTGCCTGCGCCTTGGTCAGCAGCTTGCGCTCCGACTGCGGGAAACGCTCCCCCAGCGCCTCCAGGATCTCGTAATCGGACACCGTGTGCGTGCCGAACTTCGCCACCTTGGCGCCCGCGGCCACGTTGCCCAGCCACGCGGCCGTGCGCACGTCGGCTCCCGCGGCCAGCGCCAGGCACGCCGCCGCGGCGACGACATCGCCCGCGCCGGCTTCGTCCTGCACCTCCGTGGCGCGGCTCGGGAACGACACGCTGGCGCCGTCCGCGCAGGCGAGGGACACGCCCTGCGCGCCGCGCGTTACCAGCACGTTCCTGACACCCAGCGCCTGCCGCAGCCTGTGCGCGGCCTGTTCCACGTCGCGATCGCCGGTCTGCGGGGAGAGCGACGGTCCGTTTGGCTCGCGCGCGGCCAGAAATGCCGCCGCCTCGCGCCAGTTGGGCTTGAGCACCGTGGCGTGCGCGTAGTGTTCCCAATGGTTGCCCTTCGGGTCGGCCAGCACAGGCTTGGCGCCGGCGGCCCGGATGGCCGCGGCGCAGACCGATTCGTCCAGCACGCCCTTGGCGTAGTCGCTGAGCAGCACCGCATCCGCGCCCGCCGCGGCGGCGCGGACGGCGGCGGCGATGCCGGAAAGCAGTTTCTCCGCCAGCGGCGTGCGGCTTTCGCGATCAACGCGCAGCATGTGCTGGCGCCCGGCGACGATGCGCGTCTTCACCGTCGTGGGCCGCGCCGGATCGCGGAAGACCAGGCGCGTATCAATCCCCAGGCTCTGTGCCTCGTCAACGAACTGCTGGCCGTGCGCATCCGTGCCGACCACGCAGCACAGGCTTACCTTCGCGCCCAGAGCGACGAGGCACTTGGCGACATTGGCGGCGCCGCCGAGCAGGTATTCCTCGCGTTCCACCTGCACGACCTGCACCGGCGCCTCTGGGGAAAGACGCGCCGCGGTGCCGTAGAGGTAGCCGTCGAGCATGCCGTCGCCGACGACCAGGACGCTGCGGCCCTCCATGGCGCGCAGCAGCGCGCGCACGGCTTCGCGATCAGGCTCTTTGAAAGGCGTCATAGAAAATCATCCCAAGTTCGGTAATGCTTGACGTAGCCCGCCATCGCATCCTTCACGTTCACAGGGGAGAATCGCACGCCGGCCGAATCCGCCGCGTAGGACATTGTGCCAAATTGTCCGTCTGGTGTCCGAAGCAACAACCGCAATTTAGCAAAATGCGCTACGGCCGCGCCCGCGACGCTGAGCATTGCCGCATTTAAGCACATTGACTGCCGAGCCGCAACCAAAGGGCGCCTGCGTGCGCAGGCTCGGCATGGGATGGATTTCCGAGACCGCGCCGTTAGAATCCAGCCAACCGGTCGGAGCACAGTCATGGAGCTCACCCCAGCGGCCCGTGCCGCGCGTTTCGTGCGCATGCTTGCCTTGGCGGTCTGGCTTGGCGTGGTCGTCGCGGCCGCGATCGCCGTGCCGGCAGTGCACGCGGCCATGGGGCCGGACCGGATGCAATCCAGCGCCCGCGCGGGAGGAATTCTGCATCTGGCAACCGCCGTGGGCATCAGCGCGGGCCTGGTGGCGCTGCTCTGTGAGGCCATGCTGTTCTTTCGGCGGCCGCCTGTGCCGGCCGGCGCCTGGCGCCGCGCCGTCCCGGCCTTGCTCCTGATGTGCGCACTGGTGGTGGCGGCGCTCGCGGCGCTGTGGATGGAACCGCGCCTGCTCGAGGCCCGCGACAGCATCTGGGATTTCAGCCCCGGCCGAGCTGCCGATCCCGAGCGTCTGCGCTTCGAATACCTGGTCCGGCAGAACGAGGTCGTGCTCCTCCTCCAGGCGTTCTTTGTGCTGACCGCGCTGGTGGCGGGGCTGAGGCAGACTCGCGCGCCGGGGCCGCCACGCGCGCCGGCGGTTCCTCCCCAAGAGGGCGCCGCGAAGGGAAGCTGAGTCCCGCCGCGTCAACCGGCTGATTCGGCCCAGCGCTTCTTCAGCAGATCCAGCAGCGGCTTGCTCTGCTTCTCGATATCGTCGAACCTGCCTTCGAACGACGCGCGCCGGTCGTAACCGGCACGGCGCAGGTTGCGGAAGAACCCGATGAAGTCCTCTTCGCCCGCGGCAGCGAAGCCCGGCGCGACGCGGCCGATGTCCGCCAGGTGCGTGTGGCACAGCCGCGCGCCGGCCTGCGCCAGCACGGCCAGCGGCTCCTTCTCCTCGGCCATGTGGTACAGATCGGCCAGCAGTCTGATGCGCGGGCGCGCGACCGCGTCCATGAGACGGCTGCCCTGAGCGACGCTGAGGATGAGGTTATCCTCGTTGCGGTTGAGCGGCTCGATGGCGATGTTTCACGGCGGGGCCGGTGATGGAGTGCTTGGCGGGGATGAAGCTGTTGAACGCCTCGACACGCAGCGGGCAGGACGCCAAGGCGCGCCGGAGTTTCTCGAACTCCTCTTCCGGTCCTTCCGGCGCCACGGTCGCGACGCCGAATTCGACGTAATCGGCGCCCGCGGCTTTGAGCGAGTCCATCAGGCGCGGCAGGGAGGAGAGAGGCTGGTCCTTGATCTGGGCCACGAAGGAACCCAGGCCGCAGCAGATTCCGAATCTCACGGGATCGTCTCCTTTCGCGGCACGGCCAGCGGCTGTGTCCGGCGGCCCGTGAGTCGTCCCCGGCGCCGGCGCCAGCGGCGCATCTCAGCGCTTGAAGGCATCCTCGGCTTTCAGCGTAGGGATGCTCTTCTCGAATGCTTTGTCGGCTGGCCGGATCATCTGCTTGGCCGTTGGCGTCTCGCGGTTGACGCCGGGCCTCGTGGGGGCCACGATATCGGCTGACAATGGCGGCTGGGGCCAGGATTTTCTTTCGAGCTTCAACGCGCGCTCTTTCTTCAGTTTCTCCATGTAATCCGGGTCGGTGGCTTCTATCTCCTTCTCGCCCAGTTGCGGCGGGAGGCGATCATAGTTTGCATCGTACCACTCCACATAGCGCTTGATCATCTGATGGACTATCGGCCTGCGGGGGTCGCCGGTGAAGAAGTCCTGTCCGGTGATAGCGGGCAGGGCCGTCTTGATGGCCTCGAGGAACGGCCCCTGGTAGGTCGGCGGTTCGGCATCGTCGCCCGGCAGCGCAGCGTAGAACACTTCGATCGTCTGTTTGGTGGCGTTGCGGCCGCTGAGCCGCCCGATCATGTACATGCAGGACGAGCGTGCCGGCACACTGGTATGGAAGCAGCCGGCGACGAGATACGGCATGACGCCGGGCCCCAGCGCGTTGATCTCGTCCTCGGCAGCCTTGCGTTGCGCTTCATCCATCGTGGCCAGACGCCCCAGGGCGGCCGTGAAGACGGCTTCTTTGTCCTTGGCCAAGCGCTTGGCGTTCTCGGGGAAACCGGGGAGTCCCGGCGGGGCAGTCCACTCCTCTTCTTCTTTCTTGTCCGTGGCCTCGGTCTCTTTCGCCTCCTCGTTCTCTTTGTCCTTGTCCGTTTCCTCCGG
>JAPLOD010000478.1 GCA_026692735.1 Planctomycetota bacterium
CTCCCCGCAGCTCGTCTTCCCGGCCACCGCGCCCGCGGATTCCTGTTGGGCCTACGCCGGCAAAACGCTGTACTGGCTGCGCTATGCGGGCGCAGGGCGGTCCTCCGGGTCGCCCCGCAATCCGGAGGAATGCGCCACGGCCCGGCCGGAGGTGCTGTGGCAGACGTATGTCGGCCTGGATAACGCCTGGGTGACGGTGGGGCCGGCGGCCATTGCGGTTGGCAACGCCCGCAAGGTGGTCTTCGTGGACCGGGCGACGGGCGAGGTGCTGTGGTCCGTGACCCTGGCCGGGCTGCAGAACAACACTCATGCCGGCGTCAACCTTGATCCCTTCTATGCCGCCACCATGGATGAGAACCTGGCCGCGGTGACTGCCCGCGACGCGCTGCTGTGCTTCGATCTGCGCACGGGCAAGGAACGCTGGTGGAACAAACAGTACGAGCGCCGCGTGCTGCATTGCGCGTTCGTGGATGGCAGGCTGGCGGAAGTCTCCGGACACGGCGGGCAGCCGACCGTGTACAATGCCTACGATCCGCGGACAGGCGCGGTGCTGGAGAGCCGTGCGCTGAACCGGCTGACGGATTGGACGTGGAGCGCGGCCTCGCCGGACGGGCGGGTGATGGCGTTCCGCTCCAACTCCCAGACCGTCCTCGGCGTGGACATGGCCACGGGGCGGAACGCCTGGGAAGCGAAGGTCGCGCCTCTCGACTTCCGGTGGGATCACAGGAACCTCTCGTGGGAGCGCGGCGCGTTCATCTACTCGGGCGCCAGCCGCAACAGGCCCGACAGGGGCTGGGTCGTGTTCGAGATCAGCCCGAAAGACGGCTCAATCCGGCTCCTGAAGGCCTTCGTCTCCAGCACGAACGACCGCCTGTACCTGCTCTTCACGCGCGAGACCGCGTCGCTCTACTTCGTGCTGCGCACCTTCGACTGGGCCAACGGGCAGTTGCTCGACGAAGAAATCCTGCCCGGCGCGCCATTCCAGTACGAAAGCTGGGACAAACCGTATCGCGGCCTGGCCGAAGCCGCGGGCGACCTGCTGCTGTACACCGCGAGCGACGGTATCTACGCCTGCACGCCGCGGGGCGCGACCCGCCGCCAGTCCGCCGCCGCCCTCCGCGCCGCCCTGGCCAACCCCGCACTCGACGCCGCCGCGCGCTGCGACCTGCGCTGCTCCCTGGCCGGCATGGAACCGGTTGTGCTGCATGCGCTCCTGGCGTCGGCCGACACGCGCGTGGACGGGGAGCTGGGCGAATGGGACCAGTCCGCGCCGTTGGAGCTTGCCGGCGCGGAATGCTTCACGCCGCTGCAGGATGGCGCGGCCTGGGCCGGGCCGGAGGATCTCTCGGCGCGCATTCACGCCGCGTGGAATACCAGCGCCGTCTTCATCGCGGTGGATGTGCGCGACGACCAGTGGGTGCCGCCGGCGTCCGTCGCGTCGCTGACCAGCGGCGACAGCCTGCGTGTGGCCGTCAATGCCGCGCCCGACCACCGCTACGGCTACGATCCCAAGGAAACCGTCGTGTGCGCGCTCGCCCTGGTGAACGGCCAGACCGTGCTGAACCTGGAAAGCGGTCCGCCGGACGATCCACAGATGCGCCCTGTCGGCTGCGTCACGCGCGCCCCCGATGGCCACGGCCTGCGCTATGAACTGGCGCTGCCCTGGCCGCTGCTGCGCCACGACCCCGCGCTTCGTCCCGGCGACCGCAGGGAGCTGCGCGTGGGCGTGGCCGTCTACGACAACGACGGAAAGGGAACAAAGGGCGCGCTGGAATGGGGGGCGGGGCTGACGGTTCCCGGCGACGCGGCGGGGCAGGATGTCTCGCACGCTGTCTTCCCGCCGTGGCTGGGGCAGCTTTCCCTGCTGGATATCTCGCGGGCGCGGATCGCGCGGTACAAGAAGGCCATCGCCTGGATCTCCGACACCCCCGAGGCCATGCAGTACCTGCGCATGATCCTGGCCAGCAAGCGCGGTCCCCAGGCGGCGCGGGAGCGCGCTGCCGAACTCACGGAGTTCGTCACGGCCCACCCCGCCAGCGCCAACGCGCTGCGCGCGCTGATCTTCCTGCGCTCGGCCTACCTTGAGATGGGCGAAGCGGATGCCACCGGCAAGGCCGCTGCCGTCGCTAGGGCGGCGAAATGTCCCGCGGCCGTCGTTGAGGCCCTCCTGGGCAAGACCAATCTCGACGAGAAGGGCGCCGGCCTGGAGGGCGAATACTATGGCAGCCCCGATTTCATTAACCTGAAACTGACGCGCATTGACCCCGCGGTCAACTTCGACTGGACCGGCAAGTCGCCGCATCCCTCGATCGGCTCCGAATCCTATTCCGTGCGCTGGGCCGGCCAGGTGAAGCCGGCGCATTCCGAAGTCTATACGTTCTACACGTGGTCGGACGACGGCGTGCGCCTGTGGGTGGACAACAAGCTGGTCGTGGACAACTGGACCGACCATCCCGCCACCGAAAACAGCGGCACCATCACGCTGGGCGCCGGCATCAAGTACGACGTACGGCTGGAGTATTTCCAGGGGTGGGGCGCCGCCGTCATCGCGCTGGCGTGGTCAAGCCCCAGCCTGCCCAGAGAGATCATCCCGCAGACCTGCCTGTATCCCCCGGACTTCCTGGGCACGACCGCCAAGCGCACGCCCGCTGACTGGCAGAAGCTGCAGGACGGCTACCGCGCGGCCGCGCGCCTGCTGCCCGATTCGCCGGACGGCTGGGTCCTGCTGCAGCGCGCCCTGGAAGGCTACGCGCCGGGGAACACCGCGCAGCGCAGCCGCGAATGCGAGCAGTACCTGAAGGAATTCCCCGAGACCGCCAACGCCCTCCAGCTTCTGCTCGCCCTCAGACAGCTCTACACCCAGGCCGGCCGCAATGCCCTCAGCGATGTCGAGGAGCAGATGCAGATCTGCAAGCTGCCGCGCGAGGTGCGGCGCGCCTTCTACGCGCAGTGCATTCCGGCGTGGAGCGCCTGGCACGTGCTCGGCCCCGTCCAGGCTCAGGGGGAAAACCGCGGGATGGAGCAGGTGCTGGAGCCGGAACGGGCCGTGGACCTGGGATGGAAAGGCGCCGGCCCCCTCGAAGTCCCATTGGCCTGGACCCGCATCGCGCGCACGAAGGACGATCCGGACAACGGCGGCTGCGTGGACCTCTACCGCTACCTGGCGGAGAAGCTGGCCCCCGAGAAGAAGGCCGAGATCGAGCGCGCGCCGTACTTCGCCTACGCGTACCGCAAGGTCACGGTGCCGACGGCGCGGCGCGCGTTGCTCTTCTTCGGCGTGAACGACACCGTCGCCGTCTGGCTGAACGGCAAGCGCGTGGTCGCGCCGTGCTCCCCGGGCGCTGGCAAGGACAGTCGCGCCGTCGAAGTGCTGCTCAAGGAAGGTGACAATGAGATCCTGCTGAAGGCCGGCGTGCCCAACTCCCGCCTGTACTTTTTCTTCCGCATCGCGGACTCCAGCGGCCGTCCTTTCGACGACTTGCCCAGGGAATAGCCGTCAGCGCCGGTGCTTGCTTTGAAGACGCGCTGTCCGCGCCGCCAATCGCAGCGTTTGTGGTTGCTGAAAAGCGGCGTGGCGGTTAAGAAACCACAAACCAGAGAGCGGAGAGCACCGATACCTGTTCGCCTTCCGGGGGAAGCCAACATGGCCAGCAACATGGAACAGCTCTACGCCCAGCGGCTCAAGCGCTATACGACCGCGATGCGCAACGGCAAGCCCGACATGGTGCCGATCCGGCCGTTCGTGGCGGAGTTCACCGCGAAGTACGCGGGGTACACGTGCCAGGAGGTGACGCAGGACTACCAGAAAGCCTTTGCCGCCGCGCGCAAGTGCGCCGCCGATTTCGATTGGGACGCGGTCGTCGGCAACATGGTCTACGGCTGGGCCGGGCTGACGCAGGCCATCGGTCTGAAGTACTACGCCGTCCCCGGCATTGACTTTTCGCCCGACACCGGCTTCCAGTACAAGGAGCCGCCCGAGCAAGACGCCTACTTGAAGGCCGACGAGTACGACGCGTTCACCGAGGATCCCACGGGCTTCCTCTTCAACGTGTGGCTGCCGCGCGTCTCCGCCGATGTGCAGCCGCCCGGCGCGCCCACGACGTTCCGCAACAACCTGTCCTTCCTGAAGGGCGGGATCGCCATGATGGGCTACTTCGGCGCGTTCGGCACACAAGCCGAACTGCTGCGCAAGGAAAGCGGGACGGTGTCGGCGATCTCCGGCATGCTGAAAGCGCCGCTCGACCTCCTGGCCGACAAGTTCCGGGGGTACCTGGGGCTGTGCGAGGACCTGCTGCAGCGGCCGAAGAAGGTGCAGGCCGCCTGCGAAGCGCTGATGCCGCACTTGTACCACCTCGCGATCTCCGGCGCCGACTCGGGCAAGCAACTGCCCATCTCGATGTGGATGCACCGCGGCTGCGTGCCGTTCGTCTCGTATGAGCATTTCGATACGATCTACTGGCCGACGGTGAAGCCGATCATCGAGGAGCTCTGGAGGCACGGCCACCAGGTGCTGCTGTACGCCGAAGGCAGATGGGGCGCGCACCTCAAGGCGTTCAAGCAGTTGCCCGCGGGCAGCGTCATCTACCACGTGGACCAGGACGACATCTTCGAGGTCCACAGAGTGCTGCACGGCAAGTTCGCGATCAGCGGCGGCATCCCGAACCATCTGCTGGGTATTGGCACGCCCAAGGAAGTGCGGGCGTGCGTCAAGAAAGTGATTGGCGGCGTGGCGCGTGATGGCGGCTACATCATGGACGCCAGCGCGATTGTCCAGAACGACGCCACGGTCGAGAACATGAAGGCGTTCACCGAGGCGACGAGAGAGTACGGAGTGTACTGACGCAATGGTCAACGATGAATGATGAACGATGAACGACGACAGAGTGCGAGGGGGTGCGACATGGCAAAGGCGAAGCTGACGGGCAGGAAGACGAAGCGCAGGCCGGGAGTGTGCATTCCCTGGGAGGAGAAGGTCAAGGAACTGCCGCCGATTCAGACCAGGCCGGAGTTGGTGCAGAAGGTCTGGGAAGACGTTGATGCCGCGGCCTACGTCTACATCTGGCATTGCGTCTTGTCGTTCTGAGCACGCCACGCGTCTCACGCGACGTCGGGTTGCCGCGCAGCCCGGCGCGCGGTCCTTCTTGTGGAACTGGAACGCGAACCAGCGCTTTTCGCCCGCGACACAACCAAACGGACCTTCGTGCCCTTCGCGTAGCGTGCTGCGTACTTGCCCCGGACGCCTCCGGAGAAGTCATATTCGCGGCGCATCTCAACCCCGGCGAGGCCCTTCTTCATGTTCTTCCCTTTCACGGCGCGTTGCCACACGCGCGCTGATGATGCGGATTGCATCTCCGCGATCACAGTGTACCACAACGAGGAGACGTTGTCGATTCGACGAGCCGAGTGTGATGAACCGGTCTTCCTCTTCGGAGTGGTCAGGATCGTAGACCGTGACGGCAAGCGGGTCGCCGAATACTGTCATCGCTTCGTCAAAGGAAGCACCGTGCTCCGCGATGTTCAGTTGGGCCTTGTACGGATCCCACTCGAAGAGCAGACCCATTGCCTTCGCCTCTCAGTTGGAGGCGGTCGAGTCTGTCGCATCCACGCCCATATGCAACTCTCGTTCCGAGTACGGCGTGCCTCTTACGCGACGTCGGGTTGCCGCGCAGCCCGGCGCGTGGTTGTTCCTGTTGCGCTGGGACCTGCTCCTTCCTTACTGCCCGCGTTGGAGGACGAAGCCTACATCGGCTTCCTTTGCCACGATGGCGTCCGTCCAAACCCCGTAATCCAGTGAGAAGAGCCAGCCCTGGCTGTTGATCTTGAAACAGTACACGCCGCTCGCGCCATACACCGCCGGGTACGCCAGCAACCCATAACCCCGCGTCATCTTGCCATTGACGATGAACTCTCGGAACTCAATCTCGTCGCGGTTCTTTGCCACACGCCCGCGCGTCAGCACTTTGAAGCAGTAGCCGTCCACCGGCTGTGCCGTGCCCGGCTGGCCTTCCGCCGTGGCGTACTGCGCCGGGAGCAGGCCGCGATCGCATAGCTCCCGCAGCGAGGTGGCATACTCCAAGACGCCGTCGCTGTCCCAATCCGTGCGGTGATATATCTCCTGTGCCTCGGCGAACCTCCTGAGGGATTGCTGCGCCACGAGTTCGCGCAGGTGCATGCGTTGCTGCAGCGCGGCGGCGCCGAAGAGGCACGCCGCGCCCCATACCAGACCCACGACGACGATCAGCGTGAACCAGCGCACAGGCTGGCGTGTGTTGCCGCGGTGCAACAGGCCGAGCGTTGCGATGCCGGTGAGCGTCGCGGTTACCAGCGCGATGGCAGTGAAGAGCTCCGGGTGCTCGGGGAAGGCATCGGCAAACTGGCCGCGGAAGAACAACCTGGTCAGTGTGGCGCACAGGCCCGTGACGAAGACCACGGCGACCAGGTCCGCGAGGCTGAACTGAAAGCGCTTGGCCATGACCGGCACTATAACGCAACGCGGCCACGATCCCAGGTCAGCGCCGCCGCAGTTCCAGGACCAGGTCCGCCGCTTCCCCGATGTTTTTCGCCACGAGAATGTCTGCGCTCAGGTCCGCGCGGTGACTCAGGCCGTGGCCCGTGAGCACGTACACGCCGGTGCTGCCTGCCGCCCGCGCGAGCTCGATGTCATGCGGGTGGTCGCCGATGACGAACGAGCGGCGCAGGTCCAGGTTGTGCTCGCGAGCCGCCTGCTGCAGAAAGAACGGTTTGGGCTTGATGCACGCGCAATTCTCCGAGCGCTGGTGCGGGCAAAAGTACACGGCCGTGATGACGACGCCCGCTCGCGCGAGATGCTGGACCACGTGCGCATTGACGCGGTCCACCTCCTCCCGCGTCAGCTCTCCTGTGGACACGCCCGGCTGATTGGTGACGATGATCAGGCGGAAATGCTCGTGGAGCCGGCGCAGCGCGGGCACGGTCTCGGCGAAGAACACCGCCTCCGCGGGCTCCCGCAAGTCGCCGCGGTCTTCAATGAGCGTGCCGTCGCGGTCGAGGAAGACCGCCGGGACGCCGGAAGACGCGGATGCGTTGGGCGGGGTCAAAGCGAGAACCTTTCCGGGAGCAAGACTCGGGGGCTTCTTACGGCTTGGCGGGGCGGGTCCTTATGCCGGCACGCTTTCTCGCGGCGGCCGGGATCTTCTCGGCCGCGATAATGCCGTCGTCGAAACTGGCCACGATGCGGTGGCCCGGCCGCACGACCAGGAATTCCTTGTCGTCCCACTGGCCGTTCACCAGCCGCTGGATCATGCCCATGTCGCCTTTGACCTTCTCAAACTGCCAGCCGCGCGCCGCCGCATCCTGGCGCGTCTGCTGTTCGTAGCTGTTGTTCGGCTCCAAGCCCATCTCGATGAACGTGAACTGCTTGTAGTTGCGCGTCATGTCACACAGCGTGTCCCAGAGATACTTGGCGTTGTCCTCGCCGTACTTCGCCACCAGTTGCTCGTAGCTTTGGTCCATCCCCGTCTTGTGCTGCATGGAAAGCTGGCTGCGCTCGGCTGTGCCGCGTTCCATCCAGCCGGTGGTCTTGAAGTACACGCCGGGATGGCTGTTGAAGTATTCGAGGTACCGCGCCGCGCTGCCCAGGAACAGCGTGATGCAGTCGTGCGCGCGCGGCACGACGAGGGGGATGGAGCGCGCCGTCAGGCCCACGACGCCGTTGTTGCAGAGCGCGTAGCCGAGGATGACGGCGGAATACTTCGAGCCGTCCACGCGGTCGAGCACCTCCTGCACGCCCTTGGCCATGTCCGTGCTGCCCATGTCGTGCAGGCCCTTCTGCAGAAACTCGATGTCCACCTGGTGCGGCGAACGGGCCACGGCCCAGCACATTTCCCTGTAGAAGATTTCACAACTGAGGAGTTTCAGGCGCATGTATGGGATGTTACCAGATGCGTTCTTCCGGGGAAAGTGCGGCACGGCAGCCACTGTTTGCTGGGGCCCGCGTCGCACGCACCAAGGATCAGCGCGAGTGCATGATCCACAGGCGTCGTACGCCGACCGCAATCATCCACAAGCCTATCACGGCCGTATACGTAAGCTTCGCGAGAAGGCTCACACCAATGAAGGCGCACCCCATGACGATCCAAAGCAATGCAATCACGAGACGTGTCTTGTACTGGGAGCGGGCGTCTTCTTCTGCCAGCGCGCGTTGCTGCCTCAGCCGCTCGACTGACTCGCCAACGAGCTTACGCGCGGTGTCCTCCGCAACACCGGAGGACACCAGGTGTTTTACGGCGAACTCGGGTGAAGCGCCTCCTGAAAGAGCACGATCCGTCATGTCTTGCAGCTCAACGTAGGGCTTGCAGGACAAATCCGGTTGCACGGGGGCCTCCGCACGTTGATCCGCCTGACGCGTGATGCCATGCATCAGTCGCGCGAGCGCACAGCCTTGTCGCCACGCCGCCGCGTGCTGTGCGCCGCTGGCCGCTTGATGGCAACGGCCCTGCCACTGCGCGGCTTTGCGGGAGGACGGGCGAGCACGCGGCGCGCCAGAGCAGAGGCAGCCCTATAGCTATCTATGATAGCACCGGGAACGATATCAGCAACGTCCTCGAATTCCATCGCCCACCCAAACAACCGAACCAGAGCACGCGGCAAGCGGTACTTTAGCAGCGCCTTGTAGTTCTCAAGATTGAACAGCTTGACCTCGGCTTCTTCGATAGACATCCGCGACTCTCGTAGCGCCGCGATGATCTCAAGGCTCTGTTCCGCCAAGTACCGGGCGACCTCTTCTTTGGGCAGGCCGCGACGCAGGAGGGACTCCACAGCAATAGCGTCAACGGGGATCATCGTCGCTTACTCCGCTTGTACTTCACTTGGATCATCAGACACCGCGTGCTTTTCCGGGAGCTCCGTTTGCCGCTTGGTACACCTCGCCGCCCTTCCTGCGGAATTCCGCCGCGCGTTCCTCCATCCCGCGCCGCAGCGCCTCCTCGGGATTCAGGCCGTGCTGTGCCGCGTACGCGCGCACTTCCTCCGTGATCTTCATCGCGCAGAACTGCGGCCCGCACATGCTGCAGAAGTGCGCCGTCTTGGCGCCTTCCTGCGGGAGCGTCTGGTCGTGGTACGCGCGCGCGGTGTCGGGGTCGAGCGACAGGTTGAACTGGTCCTCCCAGCGGAACTCGAAGCGCGCCCGGGCCAGCGCATCGTCGCGCGCCTGCGCGTTGGGGAAGCCCTTGGCCAGGTCCGCGGCGTGAGCGGCGATCTTGTGCGCAATCACGCCCGCCTTGACGTCCTCGCGGTCAGGCAGGCCGAGATGCTCCTTTGGCGTGACGTAGCACAGCATGGCGCAGCCGTACCAGCCGATCGTCGCCGCGCCGATGGCGCTGTTGATGTGATCGTACCCGGCGGCGATGTCCGTCGTCAGCGGGCCGAGCGTGTAAAACGGCGCTTCGTAGCACTCCTGCAGTTCCTTGTCCATGTTCTCTTTGATGAGCTGCAGCGGAATGTGGCCGGGTCCTTCGATCATGACCTGCACGTCATGCTTCCAGGCGATCCTGGTCAGTTCGCCGAGCGTCGTCAGCTCCGCGAACTGCGCGGCATCGTTGGCGTCGGCGATGGCGCCGGGGCGCAGGCCGTCGCCCAGGCTGAAGGCCGCGTCGTAAGCCTTCATGATCTCGCAGATCTCCTCGAAGCGCGTGTAGAGGAAACTCTCCTGGTGGTGCGCCAGGCACCATTTGGCCATGATGGAGCCGCCCCGCGAGACGATGCCGCAGACGCGCCGCGCCGTGAGCGGCACGTGCGCGAGCCGCACGCCGGCGTGCACGGTGAAGTAATCCACGCCCTGCTCGGCCTGCTCGATCAGCGTGTCGCGGAAGATCTCCCAGGTGAGCTCTTCCGCCTTGCCGCCGGCCTTCTCCAGGGCCTCGTAGATCGGCACCGTGCCGATGGGGACCGGCGCGTTGCGCACGATCCACTCGCGCGTCTCCCGGATGTGCGCTCCCGTGGACAGGTCCATGATGGTGTCCGCGCCCCAGCGGATGCCCCACACCATCTT
>JAPLOD010000479.1 GCA_026692735.1 Planctomycetota bacterium
CCTCTCGATGCTGCGCTTCCAGTCGGTTGCCGCGTTGACGGGGCAATTGCTGGACCTCTTGCGCGGGTGCGCCGCGGCCGTGGGGCGGAATGCGAACCGGCTGGCGGAGGTGGTGCGCGTTGTCATAGGGTTGCTGGCCACGGCGGCGAAGCAGGGCGCGACGACACGGGAAGTCGAGCCCTTGCTTGTGCCCGCTCATCGCCTGATGGGCGCGCTGGCGGCGACGGCGCCGGAGGCACTGCTGAGGGTGCTGCAGGCGGAACGGGAGCGCTGCACGGATCTGGTGGTGGAGGCGTTTCTCCTGCAGTGCATGCTGGACCTTGCGCGGCCGGGCAGCGAGATGGAGGAGAAGCTGCTGAGGATGGCGGTCAGCTATATTGGCCGGGAGAAAGAGGAGGGCCGCGATTCGCGGGCGGTCGGGCAGCGGCTGGTCAGACGCGGGGAGCAAGGGCTGGTGGCCATGTGCGAGGGCTTCGCGGCCGCCCATCCCGGCGCGCAGCGGCACTTCCTGCTGCTGTTCGACGATATCTGGCGGCTGAGCAAGCTCACGCCGGCCGCGCTGGAACGCGCGGCGCAGACGGTGCTGCATACGATCGAGACCGGCAGCAAGGGACTGCGCATGGCGGCCATGGAGTGCCGCTTCGTGACTGACGCCGGGGTTCCGGAGGAAATGCGGCAGCGGCTGACGAAGGCGTTCCTGGACTCGCTGAGCGACTTCACATTCCGGTCGGATATCGAGAAGGTCGAGAGCACGGTTGGGCGCATGGGCGTGCCCGCGGCGGGGCCGCTGCTGGAAAGGCTGGCCGACGAACGGTCGAAGGAGGAACGCGTGCGTGCGGTGCGCCTGCTGGGCGAATGGGCCTTGAATGTGAAGGCGCCGCCGGGGCAGATTGCGCGCCTGCAACAGGCCGTGACGGATGTGCTGCGGCGGGTGCAGGCCCTGAGCCTGCAGGAGAAGTTCCCGGACCGCGGGGAGCTGCTGTGCGCGTTGGGCAAGCTGGTGGCCTGTCCCGCGGCGTCCAAAGAGGCGGACGCGGTGATCACGCGCACGCTGCTGGACACGGCGAAGGGCTCAGATCAAGACCTGGTCCCGCGCGCGCTGGAGGGGCTGACGTATGTCGCGGCGTCGCGACGCGCGCAGCAGGACACGGTTCACGCGACGGCGGAGCTGCTGCGGCACGTGCTGGAGGAGATGGCCCTCGACATTGACACCGATGCGACGCGGCGCGATGGCGAGACCGTGATCGAGATCAAGGGCGGCGAGCAGTACACGAAGATATTGCCTATCCTGCTGCAGGGCATGGGCCGCGTGGCGTGCTCTTCGAGCTGCCCGCCAGCCACCATGCGCGACCTGGCCAAGCTGCTGCTGGGCCGCTGGAAGAAGATCTGCAATGGAGAGTTGATCTGGGGTCCCGCCAACGCGCTGCTGCTGGTGCGAGCGCTGCGCGACCTCGGCTGCCACAAGGGGCTGCCTGGCGACCTGCGGCTGGAGATACTGAGAGGATTCGCGCCGCGGCACGTGCAGACTGAGATCATGCACGCCCTGACGGAGATACTGGCCGCCGACGACACTCCGGCCACCGCCATAGGCGCAGTGACGATCGGCTACGCCATCCTGGGACGGCGGGGCAAAGAGGGGCAGTTCGAAGCGGAAGACCGGCAGGATATCCTGAAGGCGCTGGCGCGTATCGTCGGGCGCAAAAGCCTGGGCGCGAACACGCCGGAGGCGCAGGCGCGGGCGGCCTCTTTCCGCAACCTGGCCGTGGACGAGCTGTTCAGGGGCGTTAAGGACATGGTTCCGTATGCGTACGAGGCGCTGGCGACGCTGCGCCAGAAACCGTCCGTGCCAGAGGAGGTGCGGCAGGGGATCGAGCGGCGCCTGAAAGAGTACGAAAGCCTGGCGCTGCCATGACAGCACCGGCAACGCGCCAGCCTGATAGGCGAAGCTTTGTGGGCGTCCGTCTTACGGTGTCTGCAGCAGGGAGGCTGCCGGCGATCCAGTGCACAATTGCTGGGCAGCACAAGGCGTTGTAAGCCGTTGTGTGGCGAGACCTTCCGCGCATTCGATATCCGCCGGGAAATATCATCTTTTCCTTTGACATGCAGGCAACCCAACAATAAGCTAAATCGCCAATTCCGGTTACGTGGTGTGGCAGTGCGTGTTGTGGGGTGCCTGGCGGGCATTGCTGTTCGGGTGATGCGCAGGGCAGTCCGAGGGAGCGAGACAGCGCAAGCTTCGTCGTCGTGAGGCGGGCCTTTTCGGCCACGGGAACATAAGAGGGTATCGGTGGTGATGAGACGAAACATCATATTCGTCGTTTCCCTGCTTCTCTTCAGTGTCTGCATGCCCTTCTCCGCGGTAGTGTCGGCGGAAGAGGGCGATGCGGCGGCTGTGGGGGCGGGGAAGACCAAGGCCGAGTTTCTAGACCCAGAGCAGGGGGTGAAACTCGAGAAGGCGGCAGAGGCGCCCACGGCGCCAGCCAAGGAACAAGCCGCCCAGAAGCCGGAGGCCGGCACGAAGGCCACCAAGGCGGGCAAGGCCGCGGTTGCGGAAGTTGACGCGACCACGTTTGCCGCGCCTGATTTCATTGACCCGGATTCGACGGACGCTGAGCCGTTTGTCAGCCGGAACGAGGAGCGGGCTGGCACCCGGGCGAAGGCCAAGGCGGCGAAGGCCGCAGCCGGCGCGTCCAAGCGGAAGCTGGGGCCTGTGGTGACGACAGTCGAGCGGCCAGTGAATGTGTCGTACGAGGAGACGCCGACAGAGGCGATAGACGTTGCGGCCGGAGAGACGAAAGCCGGCGATGCCCCGCAGGCGCCGCCGCCGCCCGTGGATGAGAAGGGGGCGTACGAACTGGTGAAGAGCAATGCGGCGGTGGAGAGCGCGCCCGGCGCGATGGCATACCTGAAGGGGAAGAAGCTTCTGGAGGCGTCGTTCCCGCAGGTGGTGCAGCGGGCGTTGGAGAAGAACCTGAGCATCCGGTATGTGCAAAAGGACTACGATAAGTCGCCGGCCACGGTGACCCGGAACAAGGCGTTGCTGGACCCGGTGTTCAGCCTCTCGGTGAGCGGGACGAGCACGAACACGTACGAACGGCGCGAGTTCATCACGCGGCGGCGCTTTATAGCCGGCGAACTCTCGACCGAGTTCAACGAGAACTTTCCGCAGCCGCCGCAACAGCAGCAGCCGCAGACGCAGGGGGACAACGGAACCGGGGCCATAACGATCGGGAACCAGGATAACCTGACCGTGGTACCGGATCCGAGCTCGGCCATTGACGCGTTCGCCATGCGAGGCGCGTTTGACCGCCCCAGCTTGCGGGTCCACGTCATGAACGAGCTGCTCACCATGGGGTATACCCAGCAATTGCCGTGGGGGTCCTTCTTCAGCTTCACCTTAGACACAGAGCACAACAAGCTGCTGTTCAGAGAGGCTGTTGACCAGGACTCGCTGCCTGTGGACAGCGCGAACCAGATAACCCAGCAGAACAAGGTGATGGGCGACGCGTCGCAAGGGCAGGTGGACCGGAAACGGGATTTGCTCGTGTACGGCGCGAAGACGGCGTTCTTCGAGGTCGAGCACCGCTATCACAATATCCCGCAGCAGGCGTGGTCGTCGAACCTGGCGCTGCGGCTCTCCGTGCCTGTTCCTTACTGTAAGGACTGGGGCCCGAACGGGCCGGTGGAGAGCTCGGTCAGGCTCGCGCGGGTGGGCCAGGAACGAGCGTACTGGGAGCTGAAGAGCGTCATCAACAGCACCTTGCTGAACGTCAACGTCGCCTACTGGAAGGTAGTCGGCGCGATGCGGCAGTTGGAGGTGGTCACCAGCAGCAGGAAGCGCTTTGAGCAGGTCGTCAAGCAGACGGAGGAAATGGTCACCGCAGGGCGTATGACGAAGTACGACGTGACGTCGGCCAAGACCTCGCTCTCGGCTTCACAGCTCCGTGAGCAGGCGGCTTGGACCCAGTATGTGCAGGCGTCGAACGCGCTGAAGAATATCCTGGATTACGAGAAGGAGGCCGTGCTGCTGCCCGTCGGCTACGCGGGCGACCTGGCCGGCGGCGTTACGTTCAAGACTGACGACGTGGTGCCTCTGGCACTGCAGAACAACCCGGACATACAGGTCAGCAGGGCCGACCAGAAGGCCGCGTGGGTCAACACCAGGTTTGCGCACAACCAGTTGCGGCCCGATCTGAAGCTGAGCACGGGGATCACCTGGCTGCAGAACGGCGATGTGTACGGCTACAGCAACATCAACGACTCCTGGAAGGAGCTGTTGCGCCCAGACCAGCGGGACGGCTTCGTGGCGCTCAACTTCCGCATGCCGTGGGGCAACGAGCCCGCGTACAAGCGGTTGCGCGAGGCGGAACAGCGCCAGGACCAGGCCGACAAGACGGTCGCCGCGATAATCAACACGGTCGAGAGGAACGCCCATGACGCCATGGTCTCCATCGCCAGCCTGCGGGAACAGTGCGCGCTTGCGCTGAAGAACCAGCAGATCGCGGAGGACGTACTCAAGCAGGTCCTCGAGCTTTGGGCAGTGGGCCGACTACCTGAGCTTGAGAAGGACAAGGGCGGTCCCGAGTTTACCATTTTGAACAAGACCCAGGATGTGCTTGAGGCGCAGTTACGGTACATTTCCGCGCAGATCGCCCTCAAGCAGTTCGAAGCGCAGTTGCTGGCGGCGCAGGGCCTGCTCCCGACGCGCTACTCTGATGAACTCAAGATCTCCCTCAAGCCGATAACGGAACCGGAGAACATGACGCTGGCACGGGGGGACGAGCCGGAGAAGAAGGAAGAGCCGGCCAAGGCCCCGGAGAAGGAAGCTGGAAAGTAAGAATGCTCGCCCGTGCCCTTGCGGGGCGCGGGCACAAGGAACGGTGGATCGGAGCGTAAAGAGCCATGCAGGCCTTATTTGCAGGTGAGCGATACGGGCCCCCTCAGCGCGCGCTGGACGGGGGGCGGACAGCGCGACGGCCGCGCACGCTGATCGTGCTGGTGGCGGCGCTGGTCCTGCCCGCGGGCGTCTGCTGGGCCGAAGAGTCCGAGTTCCAGGACCCGGCGGCGACGGAGACGTCGGCGACCGCCGGCACGAACGCCAAGCGGGAGACGGCTGCCAGCACAGACAAGGCGGAGAAGGTTGAACCGGCCGCGGAAGCACCGAAGCCGGCACAGCCGGACACTGTGGCCAAGGCCGAGAAGCCCGCAGCGCCTGAGACGCCGGCCAGCGCGGAACAGCCGGAGAAGCCCGTGGACACGGCGGCCGCGGACAAGTCCATGATCGAGAAGGCGGTGAGCCTCGACGAACTGGTCGCCCCGGCGTTGCCTCCGGAAGAAAAGCCGCTGTACGATTCCGTACACGAGGCCTTCAAAGCTCCAGGCGAGGTGGGCGGACGTTCCTTCCTGAAGGGGAAGACGCTGACCGACATTGGGGTGCGCGGGGCGGCGGTGCAGGCCCTGGAGCGGAACCTGCCGCTGCAGATCGCGGCCCACGAGTACGAGTTCCGCAAGGCCGTGGTGCAGGAAGCATGGGCGGCGTTCCTGCCGGTGATCAGCGTGTCGGGGGAGTACAGCAACAGCAACACGTGGGAGCGCAAGAAATTCCTGGCGCTGAGCACGAGGCTCTACAAGACGCAGCACCCCAAGAAGATCAACAACGAAAAGCCTATTCCGGGCGGCGAGAACCCGTTCAGCCCCACGCCGACGGTGACGGCGACGGAGCTGTTCCGGAAGGGCGAGATCGTCTTCGTGGACCCCGCAGACAAGGCGCACTACTACTATCCAGTCGTTGATGGGTCGGGGAAGCTGGTTGACGTTCTGCAGTACCCTTCCACGACGCGGCCCATTAAAGAGGCCGGGCTTCCGCCCGCGGGTGGCGTTTCCGTGGGCGGCGACCTGAGGACGTTCCTGTCGAAGAAGAAGCTGGGCTACGTTGACCCAACCGGGACGTCGAGGGTGATGGGCACGGAATGGAACTACGTGGAGGCGAGCAAGGAGGACAGGGCCGACGAGCGCGGGACGTTCTCGCTGAACCTGTTCCAGCAACTGCCGTGGGGGCCGCAGTTGTCAATCACGGTGTCGCCGGTGTACCGCGACGCGGCGTATGACAAGTGGGGCAATTCGTTCGATCGCCCCTGGTTCTCGACATTCACGATGAACGCGTACATTCCGCTGCCGGGGACGAGGAACTTCGGGCCGTACTCGCCCATTGACACGCAGATCAAGCTCGCACAGCAGGGCCGGGAGCAGGCGTTGTGGGACTTCAAGGCGTCCATCAACGTGATCCTGCAGCAGGTGGATGCGGACTACCTGGTGCTGGTGAATGCCCTCAAGAACCTCGACGCGGCCGTGCAGAACCGGAAGTCCGTTGAAGCGTTGATGCAGCAGACGGAACAGGTCCTCACCGCCGGGCGCACGACGAAGTTCGGGCGTGACCAGGTGGATGGCGAAGTGCAGCGCGTGAAGCGGGTGGAAGAAGGGGCGTGGAACGGCTACATCACGGCGTCCGATGCCCTGGTGGAGCTGCTGAACTTCGAGGCCGGGACGGTCCTGCTGCCGGTCGGCTACTCCAAGTACCTCAATGACCGGCTGACGTACGTCGCGGGCGAGGCCAAGAAGACGGCGCTGGAGAACCGCGCTGAGCTGAGGAGCCAGGAGGCGCAGACGAGGGCCGCCGAGATCCTCGTGAAGTTCCAGCGGCACCAGGAGCGCCCGGATGTGAGCATGGTGGGCGGGGCGACGTTTGCGCAGACGCTGACGCCCAACGGGCAGGGCTTCCGCGGCAACGCGGGCATCGGGTACGAACACCTGGACGGTTCGCTGGGCAGCCTGTTCAACCAGGACGTGCTGTCGGAGTCATACACGGGGACGTTCCGCCGGTCGCTGTTCAACCGCGGGGAACGCGGGGGGACCAAGATAGCGGAAGCGCAGCGCGACCAGCAGAAGTTCACTGCCCGCATCACGGAGAACTCAGTCGAGCAGCAGGTGAACGACGCGCTGGCCCAGTTGGATTCGGCCAAGGGCGTGCTGGAGCAGGCCAAAGCGGCGCGTGACACGGCGCGCGACGTGTTCAAGTCCACGGTGGACATGCAGAAAGAGGGCCGCGTGACGGAGTTCGAGGTGATCTCCAAGAACCAGGACTACCTGAACGCGGAGTTCGCCCTGAACAGCGCGTTGGTGCAGTACAAGTTTGCGGAGACGGGACTGCTCTTTGCGGAGGGCGTTTTGCCCGCCCAGTATCCTGAGAGGACGGCGCCGAACGAGTTCGAACGCTATCGGCTGGGCCTGCTGAAGGCCACCCAGGCGCTGCAATTCTTTGGAGACGGAAAGGAAACCAAGGCACCATGAGTCGCAGCATACTACTTGCATGTGCTGTTCTGGCGCTGGGGGTGGTTGTCGCTCCCCCTGCCAGGGCCGCGGAAGACGAGGGAATCCCGGCTGTATTCCTGCCGCCGGACGATACCGCGCCCGCCGCGGACGCGCCGGATACTGCCAAGGCAGCCGAGAAGAAGGCCGAGCCTGCCAAGGATGCCACCAAGGCAGCGGAGAAGAAGACCGAGGCTGCTAAGGATGCCGCCAAGGCCGCGGAGAAGAAGGGCGAGACCGCGGACGCGCAGACGCCGGCCGCAGCCGCCGACGGCAAGTCCTCTGCTCTTCCCGAGCCGAACGCGCCGGCCGCCGCCGAGAAGAAAGCAGCGGCTCCCGCGGCGGAGCCCGCGGCCGGCGATACGGCCGCGAAGAAAGCTCCTGTGGAAGAGAGCGCGGCGGCCGAGGAGAAAGCGGGTCCGCCACTCCCGCCGTTGCCTGAGAACGAACAGAAGATACACACGCTGATCAAGAGCTCGGGGCGCGCGCACTTGAAGGAGCGGTCGGCGCTGGCGATCTCTGCCACGCAGGCGGTGCTGAAGGGGATTGAGCGGAATCTTGCGATCCAGAGGATACAGAAGGAGGAGGATGTAGCCAAGGGCGCATGGATGGAAGCGCGGGCGGTGTTCGACCCGCTGTTTACGCTGTCGTGGAACCACCAGATGGTGACGCAGCGCAATCGCATGGAGAACACCAAGACGTACGACCGGGCGACGGTAACGGATATCACGACGGGCAAGCCCGCTCTGGATGAGGGCTTCAAGGCCACGAACCAGTTCCCGATCAAGCAGCTTGACTTCAGCAATCCCCGGCCACGCGGGTATACAATAAAGCGGAACTTTGCCAGCCTGGAGAACCCCAACGGTCCGCAGCCGACGGACCTGCCAAGCCTGCGCATAGACCAGCAGTTGCCGTGGGGGCCGTCGGTGTTCATCATGCTCGCCTCGCAGAAGCAGAACACCTACTTTGATGACGGCGCCAACCCCATCGTCGCGGCGAAGATGCAGGATATATCGGCGCGGATGGGTACCGCCACGGCTACGGAGCAGGTGGCGCTTCAGGCGCAGTTGCAGGAACTGGTCAAGGTGTTCAAGAAGTCCACGCTGCAGTTCAAGCCCTACGAGCGGGATTGGTCCTCGACCTTGAGCGCGGGCGGCGTGATACCCGTGCCCTACACGCAGGGCTGGGGCGAATACGCGCCGGCGGATGCGAGCCTGAAGGTGGCCGATCTGGGCAAGGAACGCTCGTTCTGGGACATCAAGACGGTCATCAACGGCACGCTGCGCGACGTGGATTTCGCGTACTGGAACCTTGTGGGAAGAGTGGAGAATCTGCGCGCGACCGTAGACAACCGGGTGTTGCTCGAGGGGCTGCAGACGGAAATCCAGAAGCTGTTGGACGCCGGGCGCACCACCAAGTACGGCAAGATGCAGATTGACGGCGAGGTGGCCAGCGTCAAGGAACTGGAGGAGTCGGCTTGGGCGGCTTATGCGCAGGCGTCGAATGCGCTGGTGAACCTGCTCGACCTCGACGAGAACACAGTGCTGCTGCCCGCGGGCTACACCAAGAACCTGACGGAGCAGATGGCGCTGAACACCAACGAGGCGTACACGACGGCGCTGGAGAACAGGCCTGACCTGAAGGCGCAGAAGATCGGCGGGAAGGTATCCGAGGTGCTGTTGAAGGCCGCGAAGGTGGCGGCGCGCACCAATCTGCAGTTGGTGCCGAACGGACAGGTCAAGCAGATAGGACAGCCCGTCGCCTTCAGGAGCTGGAACGACTCGATCACGCACCTGTTCGGCGCCGGCGATCATGGCGCGCACCTGACCAACGTGCCGCTGAAAGACGGGTTGACGCCCAGCACCTCCTACGATCTGAAGACCGTGTACAAGCGCCAGGACGATTCCGGGCCGGACTTCGCGCAGTGGTCCCTGGGGCTGGCGTACAGTTGGCCGGTCCGCAACCGCGCCGTGAAGGCGGCGGTCATTGAGGCCGAGGCGGAGCGGGACAAGCAGGGCATTGTGATCGAGAGCACGGAGAAACAGGTTGAGCAGGACGTCGGTGACGCGACCGTGGGCCTCATGAGTGCGAAGGAGCAAGTGCGAATCGCTGACGAGAACTACAAACTGGCCCAGGACCAGTACAAGGACGCGCACGACCGCATCGCGGCCGGGCGGCTGACCGAGTTCGAAATGATCCAGCGCACCCGCGACCTGCTGGGCGCGGACCTGAACAAGATCGGGGCGGGAATCGGCTACAAGCAGGCCGAGTCGCAGTTCCTGGAGGCCGAAGGCGTGCTGCCGAACACGTACGCCAACATGCGCTCACAGAACGACCTGGAAGGGTTGCGTCTGGATGCCTTGGCGGCCAGCAATGCGCTGCGGTTCTTCAGGCCGTTGGCGGCGGCGAAGGCCCCGCCGCCGGCTCCGGCTCCCGTGACGGAGAACGGGGAAGGCGCTGAGAGCAAGTAGCCAAAGCCACACGATGCAGATAGGCATCTTCGCCTTTGCCGGGGACGAGCAGGCCTGCCGCCTGGAGCGCGCGCTCAACGCGCAGAGCCCCGGCACAGCGGCGTTTTTCGATCTTTCTCTGGGGACGGCCGCGCGCGCCACGATGGGCGCAGGAGAAGCGGCGTGGGGCGGCAGAGACCTCACGAAGCTGGATATCGCCTTCCTGCACGGCTTCGCGTATTGCGATCCGGTCATCCCGGCATGCGGCACGGGCGTGGACTGGAGCGTCTGGCGTTTCGACTACATCGCGGCCCAGCAGAAGCACACGTTTCTGTACAGTCTGTTCTCGGAACTGGAGCGCAGGGGCGTGCGGGTCATCAGCCCGCCGGCCGCGCACCTGCAGACCTTCATGAAACCGCTCCTGCTGGAACGGCTGCGGCGCGCGGGGTTGAACGTGCCGGCAGCCGTGTGCTCGAACAACATGGACGCGGTGCGCGAGTTCTGCGGGCGGCACGCGAATGCCGTCTGGCGGCCTGCCACGGGCCGGGCGGCATACCAGCGTTTCACCGACAGGCAGCGGGAGGCGCTGGTCTCGCTGCAGAAGCCGCCGATCATCGTCGCCGAGGCGGTGGATGGGCCGGTGGTGCGTGGCTACCTGTTGCAGGGAGAGCCGCTGCTCTTTCTGGAGAAGGGCGCTCCGGACTGCACGGGCGAGGAGAGACTGGAAGGGTTCTGGGAGGTGGATTACGCGGCGCTGCGCCCGGACCTCAGCCGCCTGGCCGCGGAGATGAACATACCGTGGCTGGAAGTGGTGTTCGTCGCGAAGGACGGCAAGGCGTGGATCTACGATGTGGACGCCGATCCGCTCTTCGAGGGCCTGCCGACGGGGCACAGCGAGAAGCTGACGGCGCTGCTGGCCAAGTCCCTCCTCCAAGTGGGGCAGACATTCCTGTCTGCCGACGCCGTGGCAGCTCCGCCCGCCAAGGCAGTGGAGACCCAGCGGCCGACGCTGTTCCTGCGGCGGATGCTGCGCATTCTGTTCGAGTTCGAGCAGAGCAAGTACAGCAAGTAGCGCGGCGTCCGGCGGGAATGCGCGCTTCCTCTTTATTCCGCCGGGCCGCCTCGGTATCCTCTCCTGCTCATGGCGCCCAGGACTGAACCCGTGAAGCCACCGGCTGCCGAACGCATCGCACGCCTGCGGGAGCGGTGTTTGTCGCGCAAGACAAGCGCCTGGCGCGACCACTGCCTGGCGTCGGCTCGTTCGCTGCGCGCGTCGAGCCACGAGCGGTCGTGGGTCCTGCGCCGCGGACGGCTTACCCGCGACAGGCTGGCGGCGTTGGCACTCGATATGGACGATCTGGAGGTGCTGGCCGGACGGCCGGCGCCGCGGCCCCCCGACGTGAGCGAGGCGGAACTCGAAGACGCGCGGGCGTTTCTGGCCACGTTTGAGTGGCCGCCGGGACAGTCGGGCCACTGCGCGCTGGATCTCGCCCGACTGTTTGAGCTCGGCCTGGACGCGCTGACGCGCGACACGGAAGCGCGCATGAAGGTTGCCGGCCAGGACCGCGTGGCTACGTACCGTTCGTTTCTGCTCGCACTCGAAGGGTTCCCGCTGCTGATAGAGAACGCCGCGAGGAACGCAGAGGCCGCAGCGGCGGACGCGCCGGAGTGGCGGCGGGGCGAGCTGCGGGCCGTGGCGGATTCGTGTCAGCGCATCGCGCACCAGCCGCCGCAATCCTTCCGTGATGCCATCCAACTCACGTGGCTGGCGGAACTCGCCGTGATGCATGCCGACGACGCGTGGCTGGTCGTGCCGGGACGTCTCGACAGAACACTGCGTCCGTTCTACGAGCGGGACATCGCGCGGGGCGCTCTGACGCGCGACGAGGCGCTCCTCCTTATCGAGCAGCTCTACCTGCTGATCAACGAGTACGTTCCCGACGGGCTGGCGATGTCCGTAATGACGGGCGGGCGCGACGCGGCGGGCCGCGACGTCACGTGCGAGCTCTCCTTCCTGTGCCTGGAGGCGCTGCGGCGGACGAAGCTTGTGTATCCGACCGTCGGCGTGTGCTGGCACGAGGGCACGCCGCCGGCACTGGTGGACCTCGCCATCGAGCTCATCGGGAAAGGCTACTCCACGCCGGCGTTCTTTGGCGACGAGACGATCCGCAAAGGTCTTGCGGCGCTGGGCGTGCCAGCGGAGGAAGCCTGCTGCTACATCAACAGCACATGCGTGGAGATTACGCCGTGCGGCGGGAGCAACGTGTGGGTGGCTTCGCCGTACTTCAACACGTGCGGCATGCTGCTTGAGGAGATCGCGGCGCAGGCCGGGAGTCCCACGCCGGCGTCGTCGTTCGAGGAGTTGCTCAACGCGTATTGCGGGCGTCTGGCGCGAGAGATAGAGAAGGCGGTCGCGGAGCAGAACGGGTTCCGTCGCCGGCGGAGGGAACGGGGCGGCAAGCCGCTGCAGAGCGTGCTGACGCGGGACTGCGTGGTTCGCGGGCGCGACATTGACGACGGCGGGGCGCGCTACAACTGGGTGGAATGCTCGTTCGTCGGGCTGGCCAACCTGGCGGACTCCTTTCACGTGGTGCGGGAGGAAGTGTTCACGAGGCGCCGCCTGTCGTTCAAGGACCTCACGACCGTACTCGATGCGGACTTTGCCGGGCAGGAAAGCGTGCGGCAGCGGTTCATGAACAGCTACCCGAAGTACGGGCAGGACGCCGGCGAAGTGGACGAGCTGTTCGGCCGCATGGTGGCGTGGGTCCGCACGGAATGCTCGCGGCACCGCGTGGAACCCGACGGCAGCCCGTTCGTGCCGGGCGCGTTCTGCTGGATCATGCACGAGCGGCTGGGCCACGAGACCGGCGCTACGCCGGATGGGCGGAGGAAGGGGACGCCGTTCGCCGACGGTTGCGGCCCGGCTCAGGGCCGTGAGAAGCGCGGCCCGACGGCGGCGATCCGCTCGACGACATCATGGGACCACAGCCCGATGATCGGGGGGCTCGCGTATAACATGAAGTTTTCGTCGTCGCTGTTTGCGACGCCGGGGAACCTGGCGCGATTGCGCGACCTGGTTGTGACGTTTCTGAGGTGCGGCGGCTTCGAGACTCAGATCAACGTGGTGGATGCCGAGACGCTGCGGAAAGCCCGCGCGCAACCGGAGTCGTACCGCGACCTGATCGTCCGGATCGGCGGCTACACAGACTACTTCGTGCGCTTGTCGCCGGAGATGCAGGACGAGATCATGATGCGGACGGAGTTTGGCGTGTGAAGGGTGTTCCGGGAAACGAGCATGAGCGCGAGCAACAACGACACAGTGACGGGGCGAATCTTCGACATTCAGCGGTTCTCCATCCACGACGGCCCGGGCATCCGGACCACCGTGTTCCTGAAAGGCTGCCCGCTGCGCTGCGTGTGGTGCCATAACCCGGAGGGACTGGAAGCGCGTCCCGTCCTTTCCTTCCAGGCGGAGAAATGCGCCGGCTGCGGCTTCTGTTTCCGGACGTGCCCGCATACGGCGCACGTGATGCGAGACGGGAAGCACGTGCTGGAGCGATCCGTGTGCCAGGCGTGCGGCGCCTGCACGGCGGAGTGCTGGCCGGGCGCGCTGGAACTGGTCGGGCGCACGCTGACCGTGGCCGAGGTGCTGGCGGAAGTACGGCGCGACCTGCCGTTCTATGCGTCGTCGGGCGGGGGGATGACGCTCTCCGGCGGCGAGCCGGTGCTGCAGGCGGACTTCACCTCGGCGCTGTTGAAGGCCGCGGGCGCGGAAGGTCTGCATCGGTGCGTTGAGACGTGCGGGTACGGGCCGGCCGAGGTGTTCCGGCGGCTGGCGGGGGAAGTGGAGCTGTTCCTGTTCGATATCAAGGAGACGGACGACGCGCGGCACACGGAACTGACGGGAGTCTCAAACGTCTCGATTGTGCAGAACCTGCGCCAGCTTCATACGCTGGGCGCGCATATCCGGCTGCGGCTGCCGATCGTGCCGGGCTTCAACGACCGGGAAGATCATTTTCGGAACGTGGCGGCGCTGACTCGGGAATTGCCCGGCATCGAGGGCGTGGAAGTGATGCCGTATCATGCGCTGGGAGTGGTGAAGCGGCAGCGGCTCGGCATGGATTCCGGGGACATGTTCGACGTTGAACGTGTCCCCGGAATCCCCCTCGGGATGCCATCCGCGGAAACGCAGGCTCGATGGAAGTGTATGCTGCGCGAGGCGGGGGCGCCGGTGAGCTTCAGTTGACGATTTGCGATTTGCGATTGCCGATTGCCGTTGGGCGACGAGACGCACCGATATGCAAATCACGACTTGGATTCTCTGGCAGTTGCTCTCGTACAGCATAGTGTCATGGCTGGCATTTGTGCTGATCGTCTTCTGTGCTGCGCGTTATGGAGGCTGGTGGCTCGTTCCAGTCGGTCATCTTGTGGTAGCTGCGATCATCGTCTTCTTAGACATTCGTTGGATTCGGGCGGAGATGGGCAGCCCCGGTTGGGATGGCACACCCGACATGGATATTGTCTTCCATTTCGGTGTGTTGGCGCGCATTCTGCTCATCAATTCCGTTCTCCTGCCGATCACGGGCATTGGCATCTGGCGCAGACGTCGTATTGCCTCAGTACAGCGCTGCGGAAGTCTCTGACCATTCAGAGCCGCGCGCGTCAGCAAGCGGCATTGCGCAACCCCTTCGGGGTTGGCGCGCGATCTCCTTCTCGTCCCCAGGGTAGGCCCTGCGGGCCAACCCTGGGCTGCATTGCACAACCCCTTCGGGGTTGGCGAGTGCTTCGTGGTTGAGGGGGCGGGCGGCGAGACGTCGGCGCCACAACGGCGGTACTTCACATGGGCGGGACGCCCATGCTACAGGCCGCGAGACGGCGGCGGTACAACGGCGCGGGCAGGATGCCCGCACTACAGCCGGCGAGACGCCGGCGCTACGGCGGGGCAGGCTGGAAAGCCTGCCCTACGATCAGCGCGGCTTCTTTGCCGGGGGCTTTGCGGCGCCAGCGCTAACGCGAAGGCCCAGACGATAACCGAGGCGTTCGAGGGCGTCGGAGCGATCCCACTTATCCAGGTGAACGTTGATGATGGAGAAGCAGCGGGTGTTGCGGCGCGCGTGGGCCAGGGCGTCTTCGAGCTCGCCTTCCGTGTGGACTTCACAGCCCCAGCCATCGCGGAGAACCTGCGGCCACAGGTGATAGGACCATTCGTGAATGTCGTTGTAGGGCCCATCCTTGATGAAGCGTTCGGTCGTGTAGCCTTTGTTGTTGAGGACGAAGACGATGGGGTTCAGGCCGTGGCGCACGCCCGTGGAAAGCTCCTGCCCGGTCATCTGAAACGCGCCATCGCCCACGAACACGATGGGCCGCAGGCGCCTGTTGCGAATCTGCGCGCCCACGGAGGCCGGGACGGCGAAGCCCATGGAGGTGTAATACGCGGGGCTGATGAACTCCGTGCGGCGGTGGATGGTGAGGTCCGCGGCGCCGAAGAGGCTGTCGCCGGGATCGCAGATGACGGCGAAATCATCTTCGAGGAAATCGTTCATGCGCGCGAAGAAGCGGCGCACGGTGATGGGCTGCCGGGGGCGCGGGACGAACGGCTGGTGCTCATGCGGGGGGACGAGGTTCGTCTTGCGGCGGCGGAGCGGGGCGGCGATGAGGCCGTGCATGAAATCGCGGAGGGAGATGCGGTCGAACTGGTGGTGTTTGATGGCAACGCGCTCGGAGTTGGCGTCTATCGTGCGGGAGACGTCGAGGTGGGCGGTGAAGATGCCGAGGTTGATGTCGGTCATGAAGTCGCCGAGGATCAGCATGCAGTCGGCGCTCTCGACGGCGCGGCGGACGTCTTCGCGGCCCATCGCGCCCTCATACACGCCGAGGTACTGCGGATGGCGCTCGGTGATGACGGACTTGCCGAGGAGGCTTGCGGCCACGGGGAAGCCGGTCCGTTCCACGAGATGCAAGAGCGAGTTCTGAAGGCCGAAGCGGTGGACTTCGACGCCCGCGAGGATCACCGGCCTCCTGGCCGCATTGAGCATGGCGACGGCTTCGGCGAGGGCTTCGCGCAGCGTTACCGGGTCGCGGACAGGGGGTGCGGGCGGGAGAGGCGCGGGCTTGGCGCAGGGGCGGTCGCACATATCCCTGGGCAGTTCAATGTAGACGGGGCGCTTGTAGCGGATGCAGGCGGCGATGGCCTCGTCAATCTGGGCGGGCGCTCTGGCGGGGTCTTCGAGAGCAGCCGTGACAACAGTGACCTGCTCAAAGATCAGGCGCTGCGTGTTGAAGTCCTTCACGCGATGGTGCAAGAGCGGCGAGCGCACGCGTTCGCGCATACCGGGCGCTCCACTGATGACGATGACCGGGGATTTTTCAGCGTAGGCACAGGCGACAGCGTTGAGCGCGTTCAGGCCGCCAACACAATACGTGACGCACACGGCGCCGAGGCCGTTCACGCGGGCATACGCATCGGCGGCGAAGCCCGCGCCGGCTTCGGTGCAGGTGCCGACGACGGTCAGCGAGCTCTTGCTGAGCAGATCGTAGAAGCCGAGGACGTAATCGCCGGGGATGCCGAAGACGTGCTTGAGGCCGCTCTCTTCGAGGCGCTGGACAAGGTACCTGCCGATCGTCGTTTGTTCCGCCATCGCTGTGGTCCTCAGGGCCATGATTCCCAGGTGCCGGCAGGTATTCTTAGCATATGGCGCGCGAGACGCATAGTTTCTAATGCGCGTTATTCACCGCTGAGACGCTGAGACGCGGAGAACAGCAAAGTACAGGAAGAACGATGAGGAAGACGGACTTGGCAAGCTGCCCGCGGAGATGTAGAAGCGGCTCCAGGGAACCGCGGCGAGAATAGGGAACAGGTGCAGGCGGCAGCGTGGCACAACAGAGCGGGGCGGGGGTGCTCTGGTCGCAAGCCGGTAGTAAAGCTATAAAGCTATGCACTAAGTGCAGTTCTGGACACGGACCATGGAAGAGCCGAAGCAGCCCGAGGCCCCGTACGGTGAGCCCCTCGACGCGGACGCCTACCGGAGGCTGCCCGAGGAAGTGAAGCTGGCCATGCTCGCGGAGCAGGGCCGGCAGGAAGCCCAGGCGACCGCATACCAGGCGCGTGTGAGGAAGCGCTGCCAGGAGGCGGCAATCGGCGGAGGAGTGGCCGCGTGCGCGATAGGGCTGTTCGTGGACGCGTCGGGGCTGGTGTTCCTCCTGCTCATAACCCTGGCCGGCGCGGGAGCCGGTTTTTACGTGGCATACAGCCGTTCGGGGCACCTGACGGGGATGGTGGCGTTCGGTGGCGGCACCATCGGGGTGGCGCTGCTCGCGTCGGTGTTTGGCCTGGTTCACACGGACCCCTTCAGCTACTTCTGCTCATGGCTGTTCCTCATAGGCGCGGGAGCGCTGCTGGGCTTTGCCGTCGAGCAGAAACGGACGATGACGGACACGTTCTGAGCGCGCCTTGCCTTTGCGCTCGCGTGGCGGGATAATGCACCCCCGGCGGACTGCGGCGCGAGCTGGCAGGTTGCGTTACGGCGAGCCGTGCAGAGGGCGCGGACATGACGGACGCCACACTCGGGACGGGTCTTCCCGGGCTCGACAAGGTATTCAAGGGCCTCCTGCCCGGCGACAACGTTGTCTGGCAGGTGGATTCCGTCGAGGAGTACCGCCCGTTTGTCCCGCCGTACGTCGAGAAGGCGATCAACGGCGGCAGGCGGCTGGTCTACTTCCGATTCGCCAAGCACGCCCCGCTGATTGAGATCCCGGAAGCTGAGTCCCCGGTGGCAGCATCCGCCACGAAGTCCGCCCGCCTTGCCGCTCAGGCTTCGTTCCAGGGCGTTGAGGTCCACGTACTGCACCCGGAAGCGGGCCTGGAGACGTTCATCTCGGAGACGCACGCGGTCATCGAGCGCTACGGCTCCGGCGCATGGTACGTGTTCGACCTGCTCTCCGAACTGGCCGACCAATGGTACAGCGACCAGATGCTCGGGAACTTCTTCCTCCTGACGTGTCCGTACCTCTACGATGTCGGCGCGATAGCGTACTTCGCTCTCCTGCGCGGCTGCCACGCCGACGACGCGCTGTCCGCCATCACGGAGACGGCGCAGTTGACGATAGATGTCTTCCGGCATGCGGGGAAGATATACGTCCATCCGCTGAAGGTGCAGCAGCGTTACTCCCCGACCATGCACATACTGCATGTGTGGCGGCAGCCGACGGACGACAAGGGCCAAGAGCCACGGACGTCCGAGGCGGGCGGCGAGTTCGTGCCTGTCGCCAACAGCGCGACGATCTCGGAGATCAGGACCTCGGTGTCGTGGGGCGGCCTCGACGGCACGTACCCCGCCGGCCTGTGGAACAGGGCCTCACTGGAAGCGGAGGAGGCGCTGCCGGCGACAAGTGAGGAGCGTTCGGACCTGGGACCACGAGACGCCAGCGCACGCGTTGAGCGCGGCAAAGCAAAGCACGAAGACCTCCTGGAGCGCCTCCTGCGCATGACGGTCTCGCGGGACGAGCGCGTGCTGGCACTGGCCCGGAAGTACCTGACGGTGACGGACATCGCCGCGGTGCGGCGCAGGGTGATCGGGACCGGACTGATCGGCGGCAAGTCAGTGGGCATGCTGCTGGCCGGCGCGATCCTGAGGAAAAGCGAGGCGCGTTGGGGCGAGATACTCGAGTGTCACGATTCGTTCTTCGCGGGAAGCGACGTGTTCTACACGTACGTGGTCCGCAACGGCCTGTGGTGGGTGCGCGAGAAGCAGAAGGACAAGGCGGCGTTTCTGGAGGGGGCGGAGCGAGCCAGACAGCGCATGCTGGTGGGGGACTTCGCGCCGCACATCGTCAAGCAGTTCGCGGACATGCTCGACTATTTCGGCCAGGCGCCGATCATCGTCCGTTCGTCGAGCCTGCTCGAGGACAACTTCGGGAACTCGTTTGCCGGCCAGTATGAGAGCGTGTTCTGCGCCAACCAGGGCTCGCGCCACAAGCGGCTGGAGGATTTTCTGTCAGCCGTGCGGAGCATTTACGCCAGCACCATGAGCGAACGGGCGCTGTCATACCGTGCGCAGCGCGGGCTTCTGGAATGTGACGAGCAGATGGCCTTGCTGGTGCAGCGGGTGTCGGGCTGTATGTACGGGCACCTCTTCTACCCGCATGTCGCCGGCGTGGCGCTGTCGTACAACCCCTACGTGTGGAGCAGTTACATCAAGCCGGAGGACGGCGTGGTGCGGCTCGTCTTCGGCTTGGGGACGCGCGCCGTAGACCGGTGCGACGACGACTACACGCGGGTCGTGGCGCTGGGCGCGCCGGAGCGGCGGGTGGAGTCGAGCGTGGATGAGGTGCGCGAGCACGCGCAGCGACGAGTGGATATCATAGACCTGAACGCCAACCAGCTCGTTTCCCTGGATTTCCGGGAGGTCGCGGCACCGAGCGCGGGCCTGCCCATCGAGATCTTCGCGTCCCGCGACGCGGCACTGGACCAGCAAGCGGCACAAGCAGGCCAGAGCGCGGTCTTCCCCTGGGTGTTGACGTTCGAGCGGCTGCTGACCGAAACGCCGCTGGTCGGGTATATGCGGGACATTCTGCGGGTTCTGGAGTCCGCGTACGAGTACCCCGTGGACGTGGAATTCACCGCGAATCTCACCGAGGAAGGCAAGTGCCGGGTCAACGTCGTCCAATGCCGTCCGCTGCAGGTCAAGGGCGGCGGGACTGTCCTTGCGCCCCCGGCCAGCATTCCCCCAGAGGACCTGGTCCTCAAAACGCACGGCGCCGTCATCGGCCACAGCCGGCTGGAGTCGGTGGACCGGCTAGTCTACGTCGTTCCGTCGTTGTACGGGCAGTTGCCTCTGCAGAAACGCTACGCCGTGGCGCGGCTGGTTGGGCGTGTGCTGCACGCGAATGAGGCGCGCAAGCCAAAGTTCATCCTGCTGGTAGGACCGGGGCGGTGGGGAACCACGACGCCGGCGCTGGGGGTGCCGGTCAACTTCTCCGAGATCAACACCATAACGGCGCTGTGCGAGGTCGCGGCCATGCACGAGGGACTGGTGCCGGATGTGTCGCTCGGGACGCATTTCTTCAACGAACTGGTGGAGATGGACATCCTCTATCTCGCCCTTGTGCCCAGCCGCGAGGGGAATCTTCTGAACGGCGAGTTCCTGAGCCGGGCTCCGAACCGCCTCGCCGAACTTGTCCCGGGCGGCGCCGACATGGCGGACATTGTGCGCGTGATTGACCCCGCCAGCCTGCCCGGCGCGCCTGCGCTGAGGCTGCACGCCGACCTGTTGAAGCAGCAGGTGCTCTGCTACCTTGACGGGAACGAGCGGGCGGCTGACGGCACGGTGGCCCAGGGAGGCTGAGCATCGGGCGGCCTCATTCCAGCGGGACGAGCCGGCTCCGGTGAGCGTGGTCGCGCGCCGGCTACGGCGGATTTCCGTTTTGCGTTTCACGTTTCACGCTTTACGTTTGTCACCATGGTTGGCGCGACCAAGACCAAGAAGCAGATGGAGCGCGAGGCGAGCGCCGAGTGGGCGTCGCGCTTGGCGTATCTGGGCACCCTTGCCTCAGGGCTGGCCCACGAAATCCGCAGCCCGCTGAGCGCCATACGCCTGAACCTGAACCTGCTGCAGGAAGACCTGGATGCGGTGGCGGAGGACAAACGCGCGGCGTTCGCCACGCGCCTCGCGCTCATCGTCCGCGAAGTGGACGGTCTGCAGGAGCTGCTCACTGAGTTCCTGACGTTCGCCAAGCCGCCCAAGCTGGAACTGTTGCCCACCGATCTGAACCGCCTGCTGCTGGATATGGTGCAGTTCATGCAGCCGGCCTGCGAACAGCGGCATATCCAGATCAAGACGAACTTCCAGAAAGAGCTGTACCCGATCATGCTCGACCATCACCAGTTCGCTCGCGGCGTGATCATGAACCTGCTGACGAACGCCATGGAGCAGATCGAAGAACAGGGGACTATCACCCTGCATACCCGCGAGACAGCGGACCATGTCGAGGTGGCTGTCGAGGACAATGGCGGCGGCGTGGCCAAAGAGAACGAAGGGCGTATCTTCGAGCTGTTCTTCTCCACCAAGGAACACGGCAACGGCCTGGGACTCGCTATCGCGCGGCGCATCGTGCAGGAGCACGGCGGCGAACTGTTCCTGGAGAACAGGCCGGACCAGGGCGCCACATTCGTCATACGCCTGCCGAAGAGCAAGATACTGGAGTTCAGCGAGTAGCCAGGCTCGCGCCCAAGGGCGGCGGAGCTCAGAGCACCAACCGCATCCGGTCCCTGGGGCCCCAGCGCCGCGCGAACGCGGCGCGCAGCGTGGCTTCGTCGGCGCGCGCGGCCGCGACCAGATCGGACAGGGCGGCGCGGAGCGCGGCGTCATTGCGTTCTTCGGGCGCCAGGGAAGGCACACCTGCGCTGAGCCACCCCGCCAGCACTGCCTGCGCCACGACGGCGTCGTGCAGCTCGCCCAGCGATTCCTGGTAGGACTTGGCCACCTTGACGATGGTGTTCAAGGAGACGGCCAGCGGGTCGGCGGGCTCGGGCCCGCGATGGCCGGCGCTGGCCGTCGGCTCGGCCGCGGGGGTGAAGGCCGCCGCGAAGAACTCGGCGGCATAGCGTGTCTTCTTCATCTCAATGCGCAGAGCGTGCAGCTCGTCAGCGCGGCTC
>JAPLOD010000480.1 GCA_026692735.1 Planctomycetota bacterium
TGGTGGTAGACTTGTCCCGAGCGAAGTCGAGGGATCGGTCGCATCTGCAGCGTGGACTTGCACTCGCGGAACGTCCGCTCCACGCGCCAGAGGCTCTTGTAGCTCTCCGCCACCTGGTCGGCGGGAAGGTCCGTGTTGGTGCGCAGCACCCATTTCCCGTCCAGCCGCGCCTCGTCGGCCACCGTCTGCGGGTCGATCTTGAGGGCGCCCTTCTCGATCGTCACGAAGCGCTTGTAGCCCTGGTTCTTCAGCAGCGCCTTCTGCTCGCGCTTTGTCTTGTCCCGGATGTCCGCCAGGATCGCCTCGCGCTGGGCTGCGTCGCGCGCCGCCTCCTCGGGGTTCTTGCAGACGATGTAGCGGCGCGCACCCACGCGGACTTCCTTCACCTGCAGGTTGTCGGCGACCACCTGGTACCGCCCCGCCCGGCCGAGCACCTCCTCGTGCACCTCTTTGCTGCCCCGCATCCGGCAGCCGAGGATGTACCCGAAGGGCGCGTCCGCATCGTCGGCGAGCAGGTCGATCGCCTTCTTGGAGATCATCCCCCGGTCCGCGACCACGATCGCCCGCCGGATGGCGAAGCGCTTGCGGAAGACCTCGATCACCGAAAGCAGCGCCGGCTTGTCGGCGGTATTGCCCGGGAACGCCTCCCACGCCACCGGCCAGCCGTGCTGGTCCACGGCCACGCACAGCACGAACTGCGGCAGGTCCCCGCGGCGGTCGCGCGAGTAGCCGCGCCGCCGGAACGCGGTCTCGGTGTCGCGGTAGACATACACCGAGGTGGTGTCCACAAAGAGCAGATCCAGGTCCTGCCCGAAGAGGTCGCGGTCGCGCAGGAACAGCTCACGCTCGAGGTCCTCGCGCCGCTCCCCCAACAGCCTTGCCGTGCGATACAGGTGCTGAAGCTGGATGCCATCAAACCCCGGCGCCTCGACCGTCGGGAGCCATGTGGAGCCGAAGAGGTCCGATCCCGGCGCCAAGAGCCGCTGCAGCGCCATCGCGAAGACCACGCGCTCGAAGTCGAACGCGAACTTGCGCCCCGCGGCAAGCTTGCCCAACACCTCCGGCAGCCGCTGCTCCTTCCAGAGCCTCCCGAACACCAGCGCCGGCCCCCAGACCTTGCTCTGGCACGCCTCCACCGGCAGCGTCTCGGCGGCCTTGCGCACCTGAAGCTCCTCGGAGAACCGCGCCAGGCCTTGGATGAGACGGTCAATCCCTCCCGACTCCTTGAGCCGATCCAGCCGCCCGAGGTTGGCCAGCACCCGCTGGCGCGGATGCTCGGCCCCCTCCGGCCGATACGACTCTACAATCTGGAGGTACTCGTGCGGGTGCTTCGCATTCCCGCCGCGCTTTGGCTTTAGAAACATGGGCTTATTCTAAGGCATTGCGGCAGCGGTGTCAAGACCTTTCTCAGATCCGTATGCCTCTACAAATGGCTTCGGCTCCAACTCGAAATCGCCGCAGATGCCCCTCCCAGGCCCGTAGCGGCCTCTTGCCCCCAAAAAGCGGGGGGGAACTGTCGAAGATGAGTCTGAACGCCGCGAAGCGGCGTGAAGAATCGCGAAGTTGCCGTTTTCGCCGGCAAGAAGAGGCGGAAACGGCACGTCAACTGCGAGATTCTTCCCCTTCGGCTACGCTCAGGGTCAGAATGACAACCTGTTTTGAAACAGCCTCCATAGCCCATCTTGCCCCATCAAATGGGTTGCTGTCCCCGTTTTCCGCCAGGTTGAGCGTCGTTGATGACTCTCTTGAGGTAG
>JAPLOD010000481.1 GCA_026692735.1 Planctomycetota bacterium
GCCGCCCCGGCTTCCTCCAGGAACTTCGCCCGCCGTGCTTTGCATTCCGGTGTCTGCTCTGCCATGTCGCCGCTCCCCAAACTGTCCCCCACAGTTCAGGTATCGGCGTTTTGCCTCAGCAAGTCCGGTGATGCACACGGACTGAGAGGATTTGTCGCCTGCCGGTCGCCCCGTTGTCGCCACGGGTTCTGCCCGCGACGCCCCCTGCCTGGCCGTTCTTCGTTCGCACCCTTTGCCAGTGTCTTCGTAGAGCCGATCCAACCGTATCTGCTTGCCGCGCAAGGGTTGAAGGTAACAACGCCTTGGCAAGCGGACTGTTCATCGATCCGCCGGCTCCGACGGCCAAGTAAGCCGGAGTGGGGATCATAGTTGCCCATAGGGCGAACACAGTGTGGATAAGCCGGGATTGCTCTCAGTTCCGGTTGCTTCGATTGCTCACTACAACTGCTGCAGCATTTTCTTGCGGGTCTGCCGGGCCGCCTCCTGGTTCCCCGGTCGCTCTCAAGCGGATCCGGGTAGATGCCCTGCGGAGGCAGAAATGCTTTGCCTGGGGATACTGGCTTGCCCTCTTCACTCGGCACTCGGCACCTGCTTCAGTTCCACTGTCGTGACCGTCTTCCGTTCCTTGGCCTTCTCCAGCTTGATCTCGAACTTCTGCGAAGTCTCATTCTCCCCGCCGCGGTTTCGGTAGACCAGTACCGTCGCCGTTGTGGGCACTCCCCCGGCGAAGTACTCCACCTCGATCTTGTACTTCCCGGGCGCGCTGCGCCGCAGTGTGTACGTCTCCGGTCCCAGTCCGGTCGTCACGTCACGATCCAGGAACCCCCCGTTGAAGTTCCGCGTGTGCTGATAACTGCACTCCTCTTTGCTCGGTTCTACCACATGCAGATCCAGATCAGTTGCCTGAGTGTCCCACGTCAGCACCACAACCAGATCCTTGCTCTTGTAGTCAGCCAGCAGTTTCTTCAGCACCTCGCCGCCGGTACCCTCCAGCAGCGGCTTGTGCTGGCGCAGCAGAGCGACCAGATCCTCGTCCTCGTTGCCCCACACGCCGCCGTGATTGGGCCAGTGCTGCAGCATCGCCATCAGGATTTCACGCGCGAAGTCGTAATCGCGGGTTCCGACTGCCTTCTCGATGATCTGCCGGTAGAGCGGCGCTTCTTCGGGCCGAATGCGAATCGCTTCGCGGTATTGCGCCAGAGCCAGACGCCGCTCGAACCCCTGCGCCTCGAAGTACGCCGCCAGCTTCAGGCGCGGCGCCGAATCCCTGGGTAGCAGTTCGATCTCGGACGTAGCCGCGCGCAGAACTTCCTCCCGCGGCCGCTTGAGCTGAATGTAGGCGTCGCGCAGTGCGTCAAAGGCCAAGTCGCTCTGATACCCGGCCGGGATCACGTTCTCCAGTTCGCGCGCGACCTTGTCGTACTGCGCGGCCTTCGCCAGCGCCTGTACGAACGGCTCGACCAGCGTCTCGGGTCGTCCGTGGCTGCGGTATGCATCTTCAAACAGCCGCGCCGCCAGAGCGAACTTCCCGAGCGTGACCGCACGCCGCGCCAGCTCCAGCTTCAGCGCCACTTGCGCCCTCGGCCTGTCCTTGAAGACTTCGTCGGCGTGCCGATCGGGCGCCTCCTGACAGCGCGGATCGGCGAGCACAATCTCCGCGAGCGCCTGCATGCGCCAGGCGCCGAGCTTGTGCTCCTCGCGGGCTTCGCGCAGCAGCCACTCCCGCGCTTCGCCTAATCGTCCCGCTTTGCGCAGCGCGTCCACCCACTGGTTTCCATAGCGTTCCAGCCGACCGCTGTCGGCGTAGATCATTCCCCACAGATGTGCGGTCAGGTCATGTTCGTTGCGGGACTTCGGTCGCTCGACCAGCGCCAGGCACAGGTCCAGACGGATCTCCGTCTTCGGCGCCAACTCGCGCGCAATCCGGCCCGGGATGTCCTTCTCGCCCACGCTCACGTCCAGGAGCAGCTCGGCAGCCTGATC
>JAPLOD010000482.1 GCA_026692735.1 Planctomycetota bacterium
GACCGGACTCGCCCAGCTCCTGCTCCAGCCAGTTCAACACCAACCCCAACGCCGCGCTCTGGCCGCGCAGCCCCGAACTCAGCTCCGCGATATACGGCGTGTGGAGTGGCAGATCCTCACGGGCGAGGTCGGCGAGCACCGCAATCAGGTCCTTCGGGCGTTGTTGCACCACGGTGAGGAAGCGCTGCGCCCATGCCTGGCCGAGGTCGCGATTCCGGCGTCGCCAGGCGATGCGATAGGCAACGCGCCGCAGATTCTCGATCAGCGCCAGGCGCAGCATGATCGGCACGGCCCACAGTTCGCCGAGTTCCAGGGGCCGCACCCGCTGGTAGGCGGTCGTGAAGGCGGACAGATGCTCGATATCCACGTGTCCGTCGGTGTGGGTCACCAGCTCAAGGACCAGTTCATACACCACCGGAAAACCGCGAAACGGGCCGCTTTTCAGGCGCGGCAGCTCCCTGCTGTAGCTTCTCGGCAGCAGTTCGCGCGCAACCCGGATCTGCTCCTCAATCAGGTAGTAGTTGTCCAACAGCCATTCCGCGGCGGCCTCCATATGCCGGCCTTGTGCAACCGAATCCGCGACGATTCGGTAGGACGTCTGCAAGACACGCTCGTTCTCCCGCAGCCGCGGCAACAGCCGCTCCGGGCCGGGCCGTTCGTCAGTCTCGTGGCTCCCCGCCACGACCTGAGCATGGCTCTGCAGTTGCGAGATTCCGAAGAGCGCTGCTCGCAATGGCGGCTCAGCGAGTTCGAACGTGTCACGTGACCGGCCGCCCAGGACTGCGGGCAGCGTCTGGCCGATGGCGGCGTGTATCCGTTTCAGGCGTGGCATTAACTCACTGACCTCGTCATCAGAACGACCACAATCATCCTGCACGGATGATACAGGAAAATCGGAACGGCAGGATGGGATTTTCGTCTCCCCCCAACAGAACTCATTCGGCTGTGGGCAGCGGCGGCGGGGTTTAGCCCAACGACCGTTGGCACGACCAATGTCACCATCGGCGCCAGCAACGCCGTGGGCACGGCCACGAAGATGCTGGAGATCAAGGGGCTGCGTCTGCCGAAGCGCGTCACGGCGACGCAGGGCGGCGAAAAGGCGAAGATCACGATCACGCTTTACGGCTCCAGCCTGCACACCGCGGGCTTCGGCACGGAAGAAGGCATCGTGAATGAGGGCTTACCTCCACGAGTGCGGACACTTTGTCCTCAATATGTCGCGCCAATGGCTGCGTCTTGTACGCGAGATCGCGGCGGATCGCTGGGCCTTCTCACGCAGGAAGCGGGCCGGGGTGAGGGGGATGGGGGGGACGGTTCGCAATCGGAACCGAAGGCGGCCGAAGACGACGGCGCGTCTCTTCCCGCCCCCGCTGCGGCCAAGCCTCCCGCATTCCAGCGGCCCGCTGTGCCCCAGAAGCCACAGGAGAAAGCGGGACAAAAAGGGCGACAAGAAGAAAGGCGGCTGGTTCTTCCGGCTCACCGGCGGGGAGTAGGATCCACTCGGAGCATGCCATCAGCGGAGGCAGGAAATCGGGTGACGCGCGAACTCGAGTGACGAACTACTGACGCCAAATCCGGTGACGGACTACTCCTTCCGAACCCCGCTTCTGCGCTCCGTTACTGCGTTGCGTCGCCCTCGCCAGTGGGCCGATGGGTACCGGCCCTGCCGATGCCGGAGAAAAAGCGGGCGTCATCAGAACTGGTCGCCGTCAGGGGCAACTGCCCGTTGTTCGTCCAACGGCTTCCCGTCAACGCCGAACTTCTCCGTGAAACGCTGCCGGCACAGTGGGCACAGTTCCGCCCCTTTGCGGTCGTGTTCCTGCAAGGAGTTCGGATAGGAACGGGGGCAAGCTGCGTTCTGGCACCGGGGAATCCCGAAAAGCAGTCCAATGCTTGAGATGCATTGATTTCGCATCCTCTTGCGCAGTCGGGCGCGTTCAGGCGGCGTTGCATTGAAGTCGCCGAGAAAGCGATGGTACGACATGACCGCATATTGTGAGCCAGCGGACCCGAAGAGGTAGTTGTACCCCCGCGAGTAGAGGTCTTTCCGCGTCACGGCGAGGTAACCCGCTTGAGGATTCGCCAGAGGTTTCACTGACTCTCGCAGCGCCTCAATCATCGTCTCCACGTCCCATTGGCGGCTCTTCCGGGATTCAGCCCATTGAGCCATCCGCTTGCCCACAGGCCAATCCAAGAGGCGTTCGGACAACAGGCCCGCGAAGCGCCGAGCTGTGGGCAAGTCACGCAGGTCGTTAGTCGTCAGAGCAAGGTCATCCAGCGTGGACTGGTAGTCCAGCGGGTCCAGCCCTCGGAACATCTCTTCCCGCAGCCGCTCCTCAAACTCCGCCACTTCATCCCGCGTTGGAGGAGGCAACTGCACTCCCGCCTCGCGGACCAAGACAGGAACAGCCAGCATCTTTGCGAGGTCATCCCGCACTTCCTGCAGCAGCAGCACGTCCACCGGGCCGGCCGGAACCAGGACGACCGCGTGCCCGGTGCCAGTCAGCGGGGCCAGGGGCAGCAAGCGGCTGTACGGTATCTTGCCTTGCAGCAGGAGCGCCCGCCCGTAGTGCGCATCGCATTCGGCGTGGTCCAGCACGAAGCGGATTCTCTCGTCGGCTTCCGCCTGGCGCCCGGCGCGCTGCAGCAGTTCGGCCGCGTCAAGCTGCCGGGCCAGCGCCCACGGGTTCCGCACCAGGCCGCCCAGGAGATAGTGCAAAGCCGCGGCTTCCTTTCCCACCTCGCGCAGGCGTAACGCCGCGAGGAACACGGGCCGCAGCGCGTCTTTCTTGAGGGGTTTCTGATCCGCCAAGACGCCATCGGCCAGCCTGCGCAACCGGTCAAAGCCATCGCCCCCCGCCCCAAGGTTGAGATTGGTCGTGATCTCCGCACTGCTCCCTTTGAGTGCCGCGCCGGCCTCTTCCACTTGCCGCGCAAACTCACGTTCCAGGTAGCTTGTGACCGCGTGCGGCTGTTCAAAAGGTTGCATGGTCGACTTGAGGTAGAGAGTCGCAGGGGCCGGGCCTGTTTCAGCCGCCACGACCCAACCCGCCAGGCAGACTACCGCCACTGCCAGACAACCGCTGCCGGTCGTGGCAAACCTGTCGGCCATGAGCGTGGCCCCCCTGTGACCTGCGCCCTTCCCTGCCAGCAACGCACGCTTCAAGAGAACCGATTACACCTCTGCGGTGATTCGCACGGCTACACAGCGGCTAACTCGTTTCATTCCTCGTATCGGCGCACATTGTACTCGCATCCCGGCGTGCCGCCAGAGGGACAGCGGGATTCTGGAAATCGAGCGATGGACTACGCACTCCAAGTCCCGCCTCCGCGCTCCGCCAATGAGTTTCATCACACTCCCCAGAAGGCTGGTGAGCAATCCGTCCTTCTGTTCCCGCGAAGTTCGCCACCGCGCCGTTCTTCCGGCGCGCTGCCATTGCCTCGCCCCCCCTGCAACCGCGGCTGGAAGCAAGGTGTCGGAGACCGACTCAGCGACGCAGTCGAGGTCGGCTTCGGTGAGACCGACCGTCGGCGTTCGCATATCGCGCAACGTCTTCAGTGCGGGATGGTCGGGGCCGAAGACCAGTTCAAGCTGTCGTTGAATCCGGCGAGGTCGAGGGTACACTGATGCGGGTTGGCCACTAGGTCGGGCCGTGTCAACAGACGGGTGTAGTCGTGAGCAATCGAGGTAGCCAGTTGTTCATCGTTCGTACCGAGCGACTTGGTGGTGCGGCCCCCGGTCACTGGGTCGGTCACGTCCAACACGAAGAAGTTCTTGCCCGCCGGGCGTCGTGCCTTGACCTTGACTGCCATCGGGACTCCTCCGGTGCCGCGTCGGCGGCTGGCGTCAACGTTGTTGGTGATCATGCCGTGGTACGCAGGAATACGCAAGCATCCGTTGAGTGCGTACCAATGCGTACCCTTGTTTCACATGGCGCAGATTGTATGCGACAAGGTGGTATTGCTGTTTGCAGAGAATGAAGGGGTAGCTCAATCGGTAGAGCAACGGACTTTTAATCCGTTGGTTCGGGGTTCGATTCCCCGCCCCTTCACTTCTCCTGCAACCTTATCTGCAATCGCCTGACGACGTTCTCCCCCTCTATCGCGAGCGACGCGGCATGACCGTACATCCCGGGTTCTTGATCTGTCTTTGCCGGCGGCTAGACTGTCCTTGATCTGACCGTGTTGCGGCGGTACTGCCCGATGCACTGATTCGCATTGGGGCTATCGTCCAGGCAGCCCAGAACCTGGCGTGGTTCCTCTGGGCCGTGAACGCTTACGTGGCCGGGGAAGGACGAAGGACGAACCTGTGAACATTGGCAGAGTCCTGTTCTGCGTGCTCATGCTTGGCCCCTTCGCAGCCCGAGCTGCCGCGGGCGGCGATGCGCCTATGCAGCCGGAGGGCGGCTCGAGGACAAGCTGGTTGGACGAACTCCTGGCCCCACGTCCGCCCCCGGCGAAGCCGCAGCATGCCCCGGTCGTCCAGCTCTTGCGCCAGGACCATGAACAGCTCGAACGCGGCCGGTCCGTGATCCAGACGCCAATGGCGATTGGCCAGCGGCGCTTCGCCCACGGCCTGGGCACGCATTCCGTGAGCCACATTCGGGTGTGCTCTCCCGAGCCCATCGAAGGCCTCTCGGCCTGGATTGGCGTTGACAGCAACGACAGGACGCAAGGCGGGAAGGGCTCGGTAACCTTCACCGTCTCGAACCGCGGCGAGGAACTGTACCGTTCCGGGATCCTGCGTGGCGGTGAGGAACCCAGCAAGATCGCGGTGGAGACGAAGGGCGCCACGGAGCTCGATCTTCTCGTCGGCGACGGC
>JAPLOD010000483.1 GCA_026692735.1 Planctomycetota bacterium
TCGGCGTCAACGCTCTGGATTATTCGGGCTATCCGGACTGCCGGGCGGAGTATATCCGGGCGTACGAACGCATGGCGAACCTGGCGACGAAAGCGGCCGTGGAAGGGAAGACGGCGGTCAGGATTCACACGCCGCTGATCCGCATGAGCAAGGCGGAGATTGTCAGGACGGCTGTGCGGCTGGGAGTGGATTTGAGTTTAACGCATTCCTGCTATGATCCTTCCGGACGGGGATTGGCGTGCGGCCGATGCGACGCCTGCCTGCTGCGGAAGAAGGGCTTTGCCGAGGCCGGCGTGGCGGACAGCACGCGCTACGCGCGATAGGCGCAGGGCGTCAGAGGGATGGAATCGGATGCCGTACCGGATCTGCAAGGTCTTCGAGATCGAGACCGCGCACATGCTCACGCAGCACCCCGAGAAGTGCCGGTTTCCGCACGGGCATTCGCGGCGGGTGGAGGTGGTGCTGAGCGCCGGCGAGCTGGATGCGGCCGGGATGGTCTGCGATCTGAAAGCGATCAAGCTGGCGCTCGCGGAGTTCATGGACTCCTTCGATCACACCATCTGCATGAACAGCAGCGATCCGCTGCTGCCGGAGTTGAAGAAGCAGCCTGGGGCGCGGCTGATCATCTACGACAACCTGGACCCGACGACGGAAGTGCTGGCCAAGCACATGTTCGATTACATCCAGGCGACGCTCAAGCTGGACGTGGTCTACCCGACGGCGGAGGGCGCGCCGGCGTACCGCATCGGCCAGCAAGTGACGCTGGAGCGGGTGCGCGTGTGGGAGACGAGCTCGACGTGGGCGGAGTATTCGGAAGACTCGGCGCAGCAGCAGTGATGGAGGAGGCAGCGAAAGTGGCGAAAGGCCAGTTCCACACGCCGTACCAGAAGGGGATCATCAAGCGGTACTATGAGAACAAGGACGACCTGTGCAGCCAGAAACTAGGCGAGATCGTGTCGGACCTGTACCTGGAGACGAAGCCCGCGCGCGTGAAACAGTTGTGGGAGAGCGCTGAAACCGCACTGCTCAACATGGGCGCGAACAAGGTGCGCGTGGCCAAGATCGTCGCCGAGAAGAACCTGCCCGCGCTGGCGAAACTGGTCGAAGAACTGTTCTGATTGTGGATTTTAGATTTTGGATTTTGGATTGGCGTGGGCGGGCGCGCGGTAAGGAAGGCCCCGCCAGTCTCTTCCTGGGGGCGCATGAAACGTGTTCTTCGTCCTGGCTTTCTTCTTTCTGGTGCTGTGCCTGTGGCTGCTGAACCGATTGAAGCGGCCGGCTGTTCTGGCCGGAGCTTTCGCGGTGTGCGTGCTCCTCGGCCACTGGTATCTGGGCGAGGTTTCCAACGTGCCGGCGCCTCCGGATCTTCTGTTGCGCGCTGGGATTCGTTTCGTGGCGACGTGGGCTTACCTGGCGTTGCTGGCTCACAGCAATTCCGTGTGGGCGTGGGTCGCCTTGCTTGTGCTCGCGCCACTACTGTGCTGCTTCTGAAACGGGGGGGGAAGCGCAGATCTGCTTGCGCGGCACGGTCCGGCCAATCCGCAATCCGCTTGCACATCCGGCCATTTCAACGGCGCGCGCACGTGTCAGTAGATCCGGACTACACGCCCTGACATCCCACGTCCTTGCCCCGTTGTTTGTGCCTTCGGCACCCCGAAAAGTGCTGAAGCATCTTTCGGGGCCACCCACGTGAATCCAAAATCCAAAATCCAAAATCTAAAATCCCGTCACAGTCCTTTGTAGAGGTCTTCCCAGCCTTTGCGCGGGACACGCGAGAGGTACTTATTGACCTCGGGGACGTTGGTGGCTTTCTGGGTCTTCGCGTCCCATTCGATTTTCTTGCCCGTGCGAACGGCGAGGTTGCCCAAGAGGACCATGGTGGTCAGCGCCGCGGCGTACTCGAAGTTCGCGCCGCCGGGCTCGCCGCCCTTGCAGGCGCGGATGAACTCCTGCATGTGCGGCGCGTGGCCTTTAGGGGGGCGGGGGAGGGTCTTGGGAACCTTGGTGGGGTCGAGTTCCCTGTGTTTTGCCTCGGGGATGATGCGCACGCTGCTGCAGTAGAAGTCCTGCAGGATCGTGCCCTTCTCACCATAGAGCACGGCCCACGTTTCGTTGGGCAGCTTCCGGTCCGGTTCCAGGTCCTTGGGGCGCGGCGGCTGCTTGCCGCCATCGTGCCACATCACTTTCACCGGCGGCTTGTCGCCGCGGGCGGGGAACTGGTAGGTGATGATGGACCACTTCGGGCCGGTTTCCTCGCGCAGTTCCGACACTTCCGCTTCGATGCTGAGGGGTTCGCCGAGGTTGAGCACCCAGAAGGCGGCGTCCATGACGTGACAGCCGATGTCGCCGAGCGCGCCGCAGCCGAAGTCCCACCAGCCGCGCCACTTGATGGGGAGGTAGCAGGGATGATAGGGGCGCTCCGGCGCGACGCCGAGCCAGAGGTCCCAGTCGAGCTCTTTGGGAGCAGGGGGCGTGTCCTTGGGGCGCTCAACGCCGCCCTGAGGCCACCAGCCGCCGGGCCGGTCGGTGCAGTAATGGACTTCCGTGACATTGCCGATCAGGCCGGCCTGGAGCCATTCGCTGAGCAGGCGCGGTCCTTCGTTGGCGTGTCCCTGGATGCCCATCAGGGAGGCGAGTTTCTTCTCGCGTGCGACCTGCGCGAGGCGCTTGGCTTCCCAGACGTTGTGGGTCATCGGTTTCTGGACGAAGGCGTGCTTGCCGTGCAGCATGGCGCACATGGCGCCGGGATAGTGCATGTGGTCGGGTGTGCTGACCGTCACGGCGTCAATCTCTTTGTCCATCTCGTCGAGCATCTTGCGGAAATCTTTGTACCGTTTTGCGTTGGGCCAGCGCTTGAGTGAGCCTGCGGCCGCGCGGTCGTCCACATCGCACAGGGCGACGATGTTGGCGCCGCAGCGGGAGGCGTCGTCCAGGTCGCCGCCGCCCTTGCCTCCGCAGCCGATGCCCGCGAGGTTGACTCTGTCATTCGCGCCGAAGACGCGGCTGGGCAGGATCGTGACCGTAGCGGCCGCCAGGGCGCCCTGGAGAAGACCTCTTCGGGAAAGAGGCGTCGTTTTCATGGTTCGTTGCTCCAGACACGTTCCGCCGTCCGAGACCGCATCATCTTCCTTCGCGCAGGCGGTCGGCGAGGAAGTCGTCGAGTTCGGGGATGTCGTAGATTCTCTTGCAGGTGGCCTCGACATCGTATTCGACGCGGCGCCAGACGATGGTATCGCCGTCGAAGGTGATGTAGCAGGCGCGGGGGTCGCCGTCGCGCGGCTGGCCGACCGAGCCGACGTTGACGAGGACTTTCTCATCGGTGCCGAGCATGTAGAGGTCGAACATGTCCGAGGGGTGCGTGAAGCCGATGGCCGTGAAGATGCCGGGCGTATGCGTGTGACCGCAGAAGCAGTAATCCACGAGTTGGGAGAAGATGGCGCTCATCTTCTTCTTGTCGGCGGCGTCGCGCGGCATGACATACTCACGCGTCGGGTCGCGGGGCGAGCCATGCACGTAGGACACGCCTTCGATGCGGTCCTTGATCTTGAAGGACTGCATGAACTTCCTGCGCGCCTCGCGGAGCTCGGGCTTTTCGCCGCCGTTTTCGAGCATTTCCTTGCGGGTCCATTCGATGGCCTTGCGGGCTCGCGGGGTGAAGGTGGGCGGCACGCCGAGGAGCACGGCCTCCTCATGGTTGCCCAGCACGGTGATGGTGCAGATGCTCTTGACGAGGTCGAGGCATTCGCGCGGCTGCGGGCCATAGCCGACGACATCGCCGAGGCAGGTGACGTCCTTGATGCCGAGGTGGTCAATGTCATCCAGCACCACGCGCAGTGCCGCCAGGTTGCTGTGGATATCCGAGATGATGGCCTTCATGTGGAGATGCGAACCCTCTTACCTCTTCCTGACTACCCCGTTGCCGCCATACTAACGCGGCGGCAAGGAATTTAACAGATCAGGTTCAGGGGAGATTCCGGAGATGGCTGCGGCACGACGAGGCAGGCAGGATGCCTGCGGTACAGCGGGCTTGGGGCTTGACGGCAAGAGTGGCAGGGGGTACAGACGGCGGGGAGTCCCAGGGGTTCGAGGTCAGATAGACGGCGTGAGTATTTTGGATTTTGGATTTTGGATTGGGGACGCGGCGTGACCGATAATCCAAAATCGAAAATCTAAAATCCAAAATCCGATGAGGGGGGGTGTTATGTTCGAAGCCGCGGAACTCGGCCACACCGTGGACAAGCAGACCTACAACCGGGAAGTGGCCCGGCTGCGCTCGGAACTCCTCGCCGCGCAGAAGCAACTGGCGGGCGCCGATTTCTCGGTGGTCATCATCGTCTCGGGGGTGGAAGGCGCCGGCAAGGCGGAGATCGTCAACCTGCTGCTCGAATGGATGGACGCGCGCGGCATCCAGACGCACGCCATGTGGGACCCGTCCGACGAAGAGCGGGAGCGGCCGCCGTACTGGCGCTTCTGGCGCGTGCTGCCGCCGAAGGGCCACATCGGCATCTTCTTCGGCTCATGGTACACCGCGCCGGTGATTGACCACGTGTTCAAGAGGACCAACGCGGCGGAGTTCGACCTGGCGCTGGATGACATCGTCAGCCTGGAGCGCATGCTGTCGCAGGAAAACGTGCTGGTGCTGAAGTTCTGGATGCATCTATCGAAGGCCGCGCAGCGGGAGCGCCTGCGGGAACTGGAGGCCAGCAAGAAGACACGCTGGCGGGTGACCAAGACGGACTGGAAGTTCTTCAAGAAATACGACGCCTTCCGCGACTGCTCGGAAGCGGCGCTGCGTAAGACCAACACCGCCCATGCGCCCTGGCACATCGTGGATTCCGCGGATGAGCGGTACCGGGCGCTGACCGTGGGGCGCGCTCTGCTGGAGGCGCTGCAGAAGCGGCTTCTTCAGGCCCAGGCCAAACCGAGAACCGCGCCCGAAAAGCCGCCTTTGCCGAAGCCCGAGAAGGTCAACGTCATCAACCGCCTGGACATGAGCCTCAAAGCAAGCGAGGACAAGTACAAGAACAAGCTCCTCA
>JAPLOD010000484.1 GCA_026692735.1 Planctomycetota bacterium
GGTACTCCAGCGCCGCCGTGCCGACCGCCGCCTGCCAGCGCGTCGCGAGAGCGTGCAGCAGCCACTGCGCGTAGAATATCCCGCCGCCCACCCCGAGCAGCCCGCCGAGACACGCCATCAGCGCGCCCTCGGCCCACAGCAGCCCGCGCACGGCGCGCGGCCTGAAACCGAGCGCCAACAGCAGGCCCGTCTCGCTCGCCCGCGCTTCGACGTTGAAGCGGAAGATCAGCGCCATCAGCAGCAGCGCCGCGACGATCAGGAAGAAACTGAAGCCCAGGAACAACTGTCCGAAGTCCTGCGCCTGCGCGCTGGCCTGCAGCGCCAGCGCCCGCACCGGCGTGAACTGCAGCCCGACCGCGGCGGGGTCAACGACGCGGCGAATATGTTCATCCAGCGCGGCTTTGGCTTTTCCCGGATCGCCACTGAACTGGACGCGCAGAGCAGTGTAGGTGCCGAAGCGGTTCTGCCACAGGCGCACGCCCGCGTTCAGAGCGATGAAGGCTTTCGGCGTGCCGCGGCACTTCTTCCAGTAGTCCTCGTCCTTCGGGCGGATCTTCCGCATGTCAATCGGGATGCTCGAATCCCAGTCCTGCGTCGAGTCTACCTCGGCGATGCCCGGGAACTCCGGCATCAGGCTCCTGTCGGCGTACCGGCCGTCAAGCGGCACGAGCGCCTTGACAGTGAAGGTGTTCTTGTGCGTCTCCAGTTTGCGCGCCAGGCCGACGGTGAAGTATTCGAGCTCCACCTTGTCGCCCGGCTTGGTCCCGAGGTCGTCGGCCGTCCAGTCGTTCAGAAGGATCTCGCCTTCTTTCAGATCGGCAGGAACGAGCGGCGCCTCGCCGGCCGTGACCATCGAATACGGCGTCTCCTTCCCGTTGGCGCGGATGGCGTTCACAAAGTACGTGAGAACCGCCGTGGGTTTCTGGTTTGTGGTTTCTGGTTTGTGGTTTAACAGCGCGTCGGAGACGGCGGCATCGAGGAAGACGCGCGGCGTGGTCAGTTCGATGAAACCGAGCTTCTCGTCGGCGCGCAGCCGGAGTTGGGCGTCATCGAGCGACCAGCACTCCCGCAACGTGCGCGGGACCTCGTTCGTGCCAGGCATGGCGTGCATTGAGAGAAGCACGTTGGCGCGGCCTTTCTGCTCCAGCTTCTCCTGCAGTTCCGCCAGCGGCACGTATGCGTTTGGCGGCGCGATCTGGTTGGCGTCGAAACTGAAACGGCCCAGCCCGCGATCTGGCAGAACCGCTCTGACCGTCGCGCGCAGAACGGCGGACTTCGCCTCCTTCGGCCCTGTCGGAGCTTCGAGCGACAGCAGGTTCGGCTTGCCAACGCGCAGGCGCACGACGTCGCCCGCCTTCGCGTTCAGGGCCGTCGCCAACTGCTCGTTTAGGAATACGTCGCCCGGGTTGAGCGCTTCGCGCGGCCAATGCGCGCCGACCATAGAGAAATCCGGCAGCACGCCGAGAATCCGCACCTGTCCGGCCAGCGCGCCGCTGGTGTCATGGATACAGACGCCCGGAACGACGATCATTGCCTCAAAGTGCGGCGGCCTCGTTGTGCCGGTGCCGCGCATCTCGTCGTCGTTCATCCGCTGTGCCAGGTCAGCGCGGAAGAAGCGGTCGCCGCCCAGAATGGCGTTGTTGACCAGGCCCAGCCGTTCCACCGCCATTGCGCGCAGACTGTAGCGCACGGAATCGCCGACCAGCAGCGCGCCGACCAGCACCGCCGTGCCGACAGCGGATGCCAGTCCGGCGGCCAGATGCGCGCGCCAGTGGAAGGCAAGACCGCGCAGAATAAGCGTTAGACGATTCACGGTTTATCCGTACACGCTGCTGCGGTGACCAACCCTGACCACTTCAACAATCAGCACCGCATCTCTGATCTGGTAGATGATACGCCACGGTTTCAGATTCCCAGTTCCCGTTTCAGTTCCGCAAGCGTGATGCTCTTTCCAGGTTCAGCAAGCGCCTTCTTGGCATCCTCAACATCCTGGCGGTCTTCGAGTTCCTCCAGCGCCTTCAGGTCCTCGATGGGAACCACGGCGGCGACCTTCCTGCCCCTGCTGGTTAGGACAATCCGCTCTTTATCGCGTGCCGCCCGCTTGAGGAGCTCGGGAAACTGCGTCTGAGCCTTGTCCGCGGAAATGCTGGCCATATCCTGCCCTCCCTCATCCTCCACTCTAACCCCCGCCGGGAGCGTCAGCAAGTCCGTGCCCCGGCCAGGCGGAGCCGCTTCTACGCCGGCACCAGCACGCCGTCCCGCAACTGCATGACGCTGTCCATCCGCCGCGCAAGGTCCAGTGTATGCGTGACGATAATCAGAGCGACACTTTCCTCGCGCTTCAGTTCCGATAGCAGCGCGCCGATGTTCTCCGCCGACGCGTGATCCAGGCTGCCCGTCGGTTCGTCCGCCAGCACCACCTGCGGCGCGTTGATCAGAGCGCGCACGACCGCCGCGCGCTGGCGTTCTCCGCCGGAAAGCCGCGCCGGCCGGTCGTGCAGCCGCGCCTTCAACCCGACGCGTTCCAGCAGACGCAGGGCACGGCCGTAAGTGTCTTCGCCTTGTCCTGCGGCCGCCTCATGGCCTATGCCGCCGCGCGCTCCCTCGGGCCGCCGCGCCACGGGTTTGCGCACGATGGCAGGCAGAAGCACGTTCTCCACGACGCTGCACTGCGGCAGCAGGTGATGCGCCTGGAAGATGAAGCCGATGGTCGTATTGCGGAAGAGCGCCAGTTCGCGTTCGGCAAGAGCGAACGGGTTGCTGCCGAGAATGCTCACTTCTCCCGACGTGGGCGTATCCAGCGTGCCGATGATGTTCAGCAGCGTCGTCTTGCCGGAACCCGACGGCCCCATGATCGCCAGCGACTGGCCCGCCGCGAGCGCCAACGAGACGTCCTTCAGTATCTCGCGCGTCTCGGCCTCCAGTTCGTAGCGCTTGCACAGATGCTGCGCGCGAACGACGCATTGGTCAGTGGTCTGTGGTCCGTTGTCAGCGGCAGATGGCATGACGGGATTATGCAGCCGTGGCGCGCGAATGACAAACGAAGGAGAAAACGGCTTACTTGGCGAAGACGTCGCCCAGCGGCAGCGAGAAGCCGGGCAGAAGCCGCGACGTAAGCGTATCGTTGGCACCGAACACCTTGAGCGGCACGCGGTGATTCACGTGCAGCCGGAACAGATGGAGCGCATTGGCGTCGGGGTCAACGATCCACAATTCGGGCAGGCCGAACCTGGCGTAGAGGAGGCGCTTGGCGTTCAGGTCCAGGTCGCGGTTGCTGGGCGAGAGTATCTCGACACACAGGTCAGGCGCCCCACGGATTCCCTCGCGGAAAACGATGCCACGCCGTTTGCTGGAAATGTAGACGATATCGGGTTGCACGATGTTGTCTTCAGAGAGAATCACGTCGAGCGGCGAACACAACACCATCCCCCGCCGGCGGCCCTTCGCGAAACTCCATAGCGCCACGAAGATGCTCGCCAGTACATGCTGGTGCCGTGTGGTGGGTGCCGGACTCATGATGAGGTCTCCATCCACGACCTGGTAGTGCCGGCCGTTCTCGGGAAGCGTGCGATACTCCTCATAGGTGAACTTCACGGCGGTGTTCATGGCCTGACCTCCGGAGAGGATTATAGCACAACGCGCAGGACGGCGCAAAAAAAGTCTCGGTCCGGCGTAGCTGCTGGAAGGAACCAGCGGGCTGCTCTTTCCCCCTTCTTTGTCCAAGAGGGGGCAGGGGCAGTCAAACCTGAGTGCGCAGCACCTGTTCCACTCCCCGTGCCGCGCGTTCGATGCTGAAATGCTCGATCACCTTGTCCCGGCCCGCGGCCCCGAGCGCCGCGCGCCGCGGTTCATCCAGCAGCAACTCTTCGAGCTTCGCGGCCAAGTCCCAGACATCGCCGGGCTCGCACAGCACGCCGCCGCCTGTCGCTTCGATCAGCTCCGGGAACGCGGCATGCCGCGGCTGGACGACGGGCACGCCGCAGACAAGAGCTTCGAGCACGTACAGTCCGAAGGATTCGCCGTAGACGGCCGGCACGGAGAACACGGACAGGCTCTGCAGGAAGCCGATCTTCTGCGCGCGATCCAGGTTCGGCAGGATGTCCACATGCGGCGCCAGGCCGTCGCGCTTCAGGCCGCGGCGCAGTTCGGCGACGAAAGGCTTGTCCCCGTCCGTCTGCGAACCGGCGATGCGCAAGCGGACGCCCGGGGCCTTCCCGCGCCGGTGCAGATGCCCGAACGCCTCCACCAGCGTGTGCAGGCCCTTTTCGGGCGCCAGCCGCGCGAGGTAGCCGACCGTTGGGTGCGCCGGCCTGGAGCGCGCCGGGCCGTAGCCGCTGAGATCAATGCCGTTGTGGACGACATGCGTCTTTTCCGCGGGCAACATCAGCCGTTCGCGCATCACCTCGCCGTAGTACCTGCTGACCGCGATGAAAGCGTCAATGTCCGCCGCGCGTTCCCGGAGCAACGCCCACGCCTGCTTGCGCTGCGGCTCCGGCAGACCATCCACAAAGAAGTCCTCACCCTGCAGCGTGCAGACGATGGGGGCCTTGAGCGCCGCCCGCAGTCTGCGCGCCAGGCCGCTGAGCAGCGCGTTGGACAGGCAGACGATGTCGGGCTTGGGTTGAGCCGTCAGCCAGGCCGTCAGCTTTTCGAGTTCCTTGAGCTGGCGCCCCTCCTCGCCGCGGAGCACCGAAATGGTGAGTTCGCCCAGGTCCTCGGGCCTGGTCTTGACGGCCAGCCGTGCCGCCTCGCGAAGGAGACGCGGATTGTCCAGGGGCTTGTCCAGCCATCCGGGCGTGTGCCGGAAGAGCGCGCTCTTCTGTTGCAGGAAGACGTTGACGCCGCCGAAGAAGACGCGGTCTTCGCTGTTGCCGGGCTCATCCAGTGTCAGCGGCGTATAGAGCGGGATCAACGTCACGTCGTGGCCGAGCTTGCGCAAGGCTGCCACGAGCGCGTTGTCGCGCATGCACGCTCCGCAGAACATGCCGCCGGCGCCAGGGGTAAGCTGAACGATCCGCACTCCGCGTCTCCCAGGGACATTATTCCCTTACCGGCGGCGAAAGTCCACGGCAGCACGGCTGCTTCCACAACGGCGGATTTGGGGGTCTGGAACCGTGGTTGAGGTGTACAGCATGATAATGGGTGTTGTCGCGCCCTTACTGGTTGGAGATCGGGATCATGACGCGGAAGAGCGCATGGCTGTGCGGGGCATGGTGGCTGCTTGGTGTGGTGTGCCTGGCGTATGGCGGCGAGAAGAAGGCGGAGCCGCCCAAGAAGCCGCAGTTCTGTGCGATTGACGAGGAGAGCGCGGGCCCTGACTTCAAGGTCCAGGGCGAGTACGTGGGCGAAGTCACGGGCGCTGACGGCGCAAAGCAGAAGCTCGGCGCGCAGATCATCGCCTGCGGCAGCGGCACGTTCCATTCGGCGTTCTTCCCCGGCGGGTTGCCCGGCGACGGCTGGGACGGCAAGATGAAGCTCGAGAAGACGCCGGCCAAGCAGGGCAACATCCCCGTGGATACGAAGACCGACGGCGACAAGACCGTCGTTGACGGCGTCTACAAAGCCACCATCGCCGGCGGGGTGATGACGGGCGAGACGGACAAGAAGGAGAAGTTCGAGCTGAAGAAGGTCGTGCGCAAGAGTCCCACGCTCGAGCTGAAACCGCCGCCGGGCGCGATTGTCCTCTTCGACGGCACGAACACGGACGAATGGAACAAGAAGAACCACATGGATTCGCGCAAGCTGCTCAAGTGCGGCGGGCTCACCGTGCGCAAGTTCCAGGACTACACGTTGCATGTCGAGCTCTGCCTGCCGTTCAAGCCGGAATCGCGCGGGCAGGAGCGCGGAAACAGCGGCGTGTACATGCAGAACCGGTACGAATGCCAGGTGCTCGACTCTTTCGGTCTGGCCGGCGATAACAACGAGTGCGGCGGCATCTACACGCTGGCCGCCCCCAAAGTGAACATGTGCTTCCCGCCGCTGTCGTGGCAAACGTACGACTTCGAGTTCGAGGCGGCGAAGTATGAGGCCGACGGCAAGACGAAGACGAAGCTGGCCGTGGTCACTCTGAAGCACAACGGCGTGGTGGTCCACGACAAGCTCGAACTGAAGAAGAGCACCGGCGGCGGCATCCCCGAGACCTCCGCGCCGGGGCCTATTCAGTTCCAGGACCACGGGAACCCCGTCTTCTACCGCAATGTGTGGATCGTCGAGAAGAAGTAGCTCATCGCGCAATCGGGTGATCTGGTCACGCGCTACACGTTGCCCGCGGGCAGCACCTGGAAACCCGCCTGGCGAAAGTGGGCGTCGAGGGTAGCGGCGGTCTTCACACCCAGCCGCCGCATGACGGCGAAAGAGACGCAGTCCGTGAAGCTGTAGGCCTTGTCCCGGCTGCGCTCGAACAGTTGCCACGCAGTCTCGATATCGGCAGGCTCGGGTGTCAACATCAGCGCCAAGTCGCCGCTGCGCAGGGCGCGGCCGGCCAGGACTGCGGCCCTGTGGTGGACGCGATGGCGGAGCAGTGTCACGAGCTCATCAAACACATATGCCGTGGTGACGAGACGATGTTCCCACTGTTCAAGCACGCCTGTGACGGCATTGTGTCCAGGGTCCGCCGTGTTGAAAAAAGGACACCAGGCTCCCGTGTCCACGAAGAGCCGGTCCATCATTGGTCTCCGCCGTAGAGTATCTCATCGTGGTGGATGGCCACAAGCCCCGGGTCGTGGATGATTCCCTTCAGGTCGGTCAGGCGGTATCTCTTCCGTCGCGGTTTGTCCCGGCGGGCGCCGAGTCCACGGCTGACGAATCCTTTGACGACCTCGCCCATGCTTTGCCCCGACTGCCGCGCCACTTCCTTCAGTGCGAGGTAGTCGGTGTCGTCGAGGAGAATCTGTGTGCGGTGCATCGCAAGCGCCCTCGTCTGGTCCTGCCTGCATCATACATCAGATGTAGCCGGATGCAACGGCGGCCCTTGGTACGTCACGTTGTACCCACCAGCCTATAGATCGGCCGCGCTTCCCGCAGGTACTTCACCTCGTAGTTCGTGCGTCCTTCCGGCGCGTCTTCCCACGGCTCGGGGTGCTCCTGCACGGAGAGCGCCGCCCGCAGCCGCGGCAGGATCTCCTGATAGTAGTCCTGATGATCCGTGGCAAAGTACAGCACGCCGCCGGGGATGAGCGTGCGCCGGAGGTCTGCGCAGAACTGCTCCGTGAACAGCCGCCGTTTGTGGTGCCGCTTCTTGGGCCACGGGTCCGGGAAATACACGTGATACTCGCGGACGCTCGCGTCGGGGAAGAAGCGGTTGATGAGGTACGCGGCGTCCAACTGGGTGACGCGCATGTTTGCCAGGCCGCGCTTGGTCACGCGCTCGCGCAGCGTGCGGTAATATTCGCCCGCTCTTTCGATGGCCAGGAAGTTCCATTCCGGGTGCGCGACCGCCATGCCGATGATGGTTCGCCCGCCGCCGCAGCCAATCTCGACGATCAGCGGCCCCGGCCGGCCATACACCCTGGCCCAGTCTGCGGGTTCGCCGAGTTCCGCCGGCGGCGGCAGTTCGCACTTGGACCATTCCGGGTTCGGTGTTCCAGGAGGCATCGCCGCCAATTATGGAGTGCCGTCGCCGCGATGCCAGTTCAAGGACGAAGCAAACGCGTGCCTGTTCCGCCGGTGTACTCAAGAACTGCAGGCCACACTTTGGGAGGAGGACGGGCAATGGCGAACAGGCTTTGCTCTTCGCGGCGTGATTTCCTGAAAGGAGCGGCGCTGGCCGTGGCCGCGCCTTACGTCATCCCGGCGTCCGCC
>JAPLOD010000485.1 GCA_026692735.1 Planctomycetota bacterium
GGGCGATGCGCGGAGCGAGCCGCTGCGGATCAGGGTCCTGGCGCGGCCGGAAGTGGACGTCACCGCCAGCAGCGACTGCATTGCGTATACGCTGCCGGCGTACACCGGGCAGCGCGAGCCGTTGGTGGACCGCTTCGGGGGCCTGTCGGCGCTGATCGGCTCGACGGCGCGAGTCCGCTTCAGACCGACCAAGCCGCTGGCCTCAGCGCGGCTGGAGCGGAGCGACGGCCGGAGTTTCCTGCTCGAGAAGAAGGTCGAAGCCGGCCCGCCCGTTACTGGCAAAGATGGAGTGGTCGCCGAAGGCCCGGCAGTGGAGTGGTGGGAGCTTCCCAGCCTGCCGCTTGAGAAGAACGCCAGTTTCCACATGAGCCTGACGGACGTGGACGGCCTGCGCAACAGCGAGCCGCCGGTGGAATATCCCATTGAGGCCCGCCCGGACCTGCCGCCGACCATCAAGCTGGTGAAACCCACGCGGGACCTGACCGTGACGCCGCAGGCGCGGGTGAACGTGAGCTTCGTCGCCCGGGACGACTGGGCCGTCCGCACGGTGTGGCTGGTGTACCGGGTCCAGACGGAAGGGCAGGGCGAAGGCGGTGCGGTGAAGCGGCTGGAGCGGGCGGTGCCGCACGAGCGGAACCCCCCGCCGATCAGCTTCACCTGGGATATCGCGGCTCTGAACGCCAAGGTCGGGGACCAGATCGTCTTCTGGCTGGAGGCGGACGACGACTGCACCACCAATAATTTCCTCCCGGCCATCCGCGGGCGCAAAGGTGCGGACGTCGCGCCCGCGCCGGTGGAGACGGCGGAGAAGCAGGAAGTCTTCCCGCGGAGTTCGGACATCAAGCTGTCGGTGGTCTCACGGGAAGAGAAGCTTATGGAGCTGCAGGCCGAAGTGGAGCGCCTGTATCAGCAGCTTATGCATGCCAAGGAGAACCAGGAGGAGTTGAAGGCCAAGGTCCTGCTGCTGCTCGAGGAGATCGCCAAGCTGAAGGCCGGCAACTGAGCGGCCCGGGGCCAGTGCTCTTGACCGGCATCGTGACCTTCGATAGCGTGTTTCTTCCTATCGGGGAGGCCCGTCGCCTCCCCGGTGTTTTGTCGGGCGGGCGTCCGGCCCGGGCGTGGAGGGCGACCCTCCGGGTCGCTCGGCTGGTCGGGAGGATCGTCTCAAACTGGTGAGGAGGGTTGGCAGAACAATGGCTAAGAAATGCACCGAAGCGGCCTGTGGGCAGAAAAAGATCCGCCTGGCCTTCATTGGCAGCGGCGGCATCATGAACTGGCACGTAGACCGGCTGAAAGGCACGCCGAGCGAGCTCGTGGCGCTGATGGACACGAGCAAGGAAGCGCTGGCGAAGCTGAAAGGCAAACAGCCGCAGCTCAAGGATGTTCCCGAGTACGACGACTGGAAGAAGATGCTCAGCGAGGTCGAGCTCGACGCCGTCGCCATCGGCTCGCCGCACACCGTCCATTACGAACAGATCTGCGCGTCGCTCGACAAGGGCCTGCACGTGCTGTGCGAGAAGCCCATGACCTGCACGTCCGCCGACGCCCGCGACGTCTGCGCGCGCGCCAAGAAGGCGAAGAAGATCGTCGCCGTCTCGTACCAGCGCCACTACCAGGGCAACTACCGCTTCCTCAAGCACTGCGTGGATTCGGGCAAACTCGGAAAGGTCGAGTTCGTCGCGGCATTCCAGGCGCAGGAATGGCTCAAAGCCACGCGCGGCTCGTGGCGGCAGCAGAAAGCGCTGTCAGGCGGCGGCCAGATCAACGACTCCGGCTCGCACCTCATTGACATGCTGATGTGGACCACGGGGCTGCAGGCCGAGGAAGTCAGCGCACGGATGGAGAACTTCGACAGCGAGGTGGATATCAACTCCGCCATCCACGTCAAGTTCACCAACGGCGCGCTCGGCACCGTCTCCATCATCGGCAACGCGCCGGCGTGGCATGAGGACTTCACCATCTTCGGCTCCGAAGGCGCCGTGTTCAACCGGAACGGCAAGATCTACTTCCAGGAGGGGCACCGCAAGCCCCAGTACGAGATGACCAGCAACCCCGACTGGATGGATCCGAACAAGAACTTCATTGATGCCATCCTGGGCAAGTGCGAGAACGGGTGCCCGCCGGAGATCGGCCTGCGCGTGATCGAACTCACTGAAGCCGCCTGGCGCAGCGCCGCGCAGAACGGCAAGGTGGTGAAGGTCGAGACCAAGTAAGCGGTTCCGGTATCGCGTGTGCCACGGGCAGCCGAGGAAAGCCGGCTGCCCGTGCTTTTTCCAGGGCAATCGCCGCGCCTGGGTGTATATCCTGTCACGATGTTCCGAAGGCCTTGATGCCGCCGTGCCGCTGTGAGGTGGAACATGCTGACGCGCGTGGCCGGTGCTTGTGGTGCAGGCCTCCGGCCTGCCTGCAGCCGGGACGGCTGCACCACTATGGCTTGTCTGCTGCTGGTGCTTGCGGGAGGCGTTGTGGCGAGCGATCATGCACAGGAGAAGCAGGGGGAAGCGTATCCGCAGCTCTCGATCGCCGGCGGGGATCTGAGGCTCACGGTCTACCTTCCCGATGCCGAGAAGGGCTTCTACCGCGGGCCGCGGTTCGACTGGTCGGGGCACGTCGGCCAAATCGAGTACAAGGGCCACACGTTCTGCGGCGAATTCCGAACGCCCCACGACCCGACGAACCACGAGCACACCATGGGGCCGGCGGAGGAGTTCGGCATGGAGCACCCGCTGGGCTACGAGGAGGCCAAGCCGGGCGAGACGTATATCAAGATTGGCGTCGGGTTGCTCGAAAAGGAGTCCGCGGGCAGGTATTGGTTCTACAAGCCCAACAAGATTGCGCAGGCCGCCGCATGGAAAGTCGCTCACGGCGAGGACTGGGTGGAGTTCCGGCAGGAGTTGGAGAGCAACGGCTACGGCTACCGCTACACGAAACGCATCGCGATAGAGAAGGCGGCGCCCACCTTCACGGTCTCCCACACGCTGAAGAACACGGGCGCGAAGCCCATCCGCAGCGATCACTATTGCCACAATTTCCTCATCGTTGACCGAGAGCCGCCGGGACCTGCCTACAGGCTGACGTTCGGCTTCGACTGCGGCGTCGCGGAGAAGGAGGGCGCCGCTCCTTTCGAGATCAAAGGAAAGGAGTTCGGCTTCGTGCAGCCGTTTCCAGAGAAGGGCGCGTTGTGGGTGTTGCTGAAAGGCTTCAAGGGGACGGCGGAGGAGAACCGCGTCGTCGTTGAGAACACCAGGGCGGGCGTGGGCGTGAAGATCACGGGAGACCGGCCCGCGGTGCGGTACGTGGTCTATACGGAGAAGACAGCCGTCTGCCCCGAGGCGTTCCTGCGACTCGATGTGGCCCCGGGCGAGGAGACGACCTGGCAGAGGCTGGACGAGCTCGACAACGCCGCACGCGCCGCCAGGCTGGTCTGGGTGCAGGGGCACGGGCCGATGTTCAACATGTTCGCGGACACGCCTGGAGACAGCAGACGCCGGACGTTGTGCGTGCCGGCGATCCGCGCGTGCGCGCGCCTGAAAGTGCCGTGGATGGTTCTGCATCCCGATGTGTTCGCGGGGCCCTTCGACGTGGCGCACCGGAAGGCGCTCCGGGACCGGAATGCGGAGTTCTTCCGGACGCTGCTTCCCGAGTGCGAGAAGCGCAACGTGGGCCTGGCGCTGGAGAACATCTTCGACGAAGCGGGCCGCCATGACGGGCGCAACGCGCGCCGCTACTACGGCAGCGCGCCCGATGAACTGTGCGAGCTGATTGACGCGCTCCACCATCCGCTGATTGGCGCCTGTTGGGACACCGGCCATGCCCGGCTCATGGGTCTGGAACAGCGCGCCGCTCTGGCCGCGCTTGGCGCGCGGCTGAAGGTTGTGCACATCCAGGAGAACGACGGCGGCAACGACGATCACATGCTGCCGTTCCACAACGGGCCTGGAGGCGTGGACTGGAACGCCGTCACCGACGGCCTGCGCGCCGCGCGGTTCCAGGGCGCGTTCACGTACGAAGTGCACAACGCTTTTCGCGCGTTGCCGGAGGCATTGTTCGATCACGCGCTGCGCTACAGTGTCGAGGTGGCGCGGTACCTGACGGCGCGCATAGGGGGCACCGCATGAAGCGCAGAACAGCCGCCAGACGGCAACGGTACGCCGGGCCGCGAAAACCACGCCGGCCGGAACGCGACGTTTTGCATGCCATCGCCCGCGGCCACAGGGAGGCGCCGGAGGCGATCTTCAGACGCAGTCTGGAGCTGCGCGGCCTGAAGTACACGGCCGAGCGGCGCGAGATCCTGAGAACCATCATGAGCGCGCATGCGCATTTTGATGCCGACTGGCTGTTCCTGGCCATGCGCAAGGCGGGCGCCAAGACGTCGAAGGCGACGATCTACCGGAGCCTGGCGCTGCTGTGCCAGGTGGGAATCCTGCGCGAAGCGTTCCACGGCCTGCACGGCTCCACGTATGAGCATGTGTATGGGCATGAGCACCACGAACACATGATCTGCCTGAAGTGCGGGAAGGTGATTGAGTTCATGTCGCGCAAGCTGGAGAAGCTGCAGGAAGACGCCTGTCGCGCCATGAAATTCCAGCCCGTGCAGCATCACCTGCAGGTCTTCGGGTATTGCAGGGCGTGCGAATAATGAGCCCACACCAGCCACCAGGGCTGCAGCGCGGATAAGAGCCTGGAGTTTATGGTTTTCTGCCCCTTCAGCATGGCGCGTATCTGGACGAAACAAATATCAATACAAGCGGAGCCGACTCATCATGTACGCTGGGACACACGTCACGGTCATGGGGCTGGGGCTTTTTGGCGGCGGCGTCGGAGCGGCGCGGTTCTTTGCGGAGAACGGCGCGCACGTTACCGTCACCGATCAGCGCAGTGAGAGCGCGCTGCAGGAATCGCTGGACGCCTTGCGCGGTCTGCCCATCCGCTATGTGCTCGGCCGGCACGAGCCCGATGATTTCCGCCACGCGGATATCGTCGTTGTCAACCCGGGCGTGCGTCCACATAACCCGCTGGTGCTCATGGCGCGCGGCGCGGGCGTGCAGATCGAGCGTGAAATCAACCTGCTGTTCAAGCTCACGCAGCGGAACCCGAAGATCGGCATCACCGGCTCCAATGGCAAGTCCACCACCACGGCGCTGCTCGGCGAGATGCTGAAGCTGCACGACTCGCGCACGCTGGTGGGAGGCAACCTCGGCGGATGCCTGCTGGGCGAAACGCGCGCGCTGGCCCCCGGAGTGCCCATAGTGCTGGAACTGTCGTCCTTCATGCTGGACGGCATGAAAGAGCTGGGGCAAAGCCCGCACGTGGCGGTCGTGACGAATCTCTCGGCCAACCATTTCGACTGGCATGGCTCGATGGAGGCGTATGCCGCCGCCAAGCGGAACATCCTGGCGTTCCAGACGAAGGACGATGTCGCCGTGCTTAACGCCGACGATCCGGCGCTGGCCGGGTGGGAGAAGCTGACCCCCGCGCGCGCCGTGCGCTTCAGCGTCAGGCAGGAACCCGACGGCGATGCGGCGTTTCTGGACGGGGAGAAGCTGGTGGTGCGCATGGGTTCGGTCGAAGAGACCGTAGGCTTGCGTCAGACGTTGCGGTTGCCCGGACAGCACAATGCGGCCAACGCACTGGCGGCGGCCGCGGCGGCGCTGGCGTGCGGCGTGCAGCCCTGGCAGGTGGCCGAGGCGCTTCTCACCTTTGTTGGCTTGCCGCACCGGCTGGAGATGGTCGCCCGCGGTGCGCAGGCGGTGACGTACTACAACGATTCCATTGCGACGACGCCGGA
>JAPLOD010000486.1 GCA_026692735.1 Planctomycetota bacterium
GAGGCGTTCTCGAGCGGCCAGGCCGCTAACTCCCGCCCCGTCTTTGCGTCGGCAGCGAAAATCCTGTTCTGCGCAGGCGCAGTCAGATACAGCTTGCCGTCGCGTACGGCGACCGCGGTCGCGATCCGTTCGCCTTTCCGGTACTCGCCAAACATGGGCTGCGGCCCGGGCGCGGGAGCATACAGCTTGTGGGCGCCGGTCTTGGCGTCCACGCGCCAGATCATCGGCCGGTTAAGCGTGCCGCTGTACTCGGATTGCCCTTCCGGAGCGCCCATTGCGGAGGCGCAGGCAACGTAAATGCACTCGCCATCGCTTGTGACCGCGCTCTGGCTGGCCTTCATCCACCAGTCCAGATGCGCCTTCCAACGGACTTCACCGTCCTGCGACATCCGGACGAGTCCGCCTTCGCCCTCCTCAACGGCCCACAAGACAACAATATCGGAAGCCGGATCGGCCGTGACGGCGCAGACCGCCATCACGTCGCCCCACACTCCGCCCCAACTGCCCTTGCCGTCAGCGGTGCGGTAAGGCGGAGTGCCGCCCTGCCCCACGCTGGTCACGTAGCGCAGGGACAACTTCGGCGCGATGATGCCGTGATATCGGTACTGCCCGGGCTTAGCCCAGCGGCCATACATGTCGCGCCCATCCCAGAGGACGGGCTGATCCGAGCCTGATGCGCAGACAAGCTGCCTTACTGTTACGCCACTGGTGTCGTAGACGTTGACGCTCATTCGTCCGGGCTTCGGCGGCACGACGGCAATCTTCACGGCGGTAAGCGGCGATTTGTCTTCGCGCGGCAAAACCGCGATTTCCGGACGCCACAGCGTGGTCGTGGCCACGAGCACGCGCCCGCTGCCGTTGTCGGCGACATAGACGCCGTTTGCGTCCGCGGCGACGGCGTGGGGATGAGACAGCCGCGTGAGCGACGAGCCGGCCTCATTTGGCGAACCGAGCCGCGCGAGCAATCGCCCTGTCGTCGCATCAAGTTGCTCAACGATGTGTCCGAGCGTATCGCAAACATAGACACAGCCCCGCGCCGCAGCCACACGCCGGATGCCCTTGTAGACTTGCGCAGACGTCCATTCCGTCTTCTGCCCGTCGCGCGAGAGGCGCACTACCTGCGTCGCTGTCGCAGCGAAGATTCCATCCGGCGAGGCGGCGAGGCCGATCACACCGGGCAAGCCGGTCCGCCAGGCCACGACCGGCGCTTGCTTGTCCAGCAGCGGTCGCTTCCAGATCGTCCCAGACTTCGGATCGGCCAGAAGCATGTCCTTATCGAAAACTGCGGCCTGGCCCACCTCTTTCACTTCCGCCAGAGGCAGCTCGAAAGCAAGGTGTTGTGGGCCGTTGCAGAAGACGGTCACGCCTTTCTGCCCGCGTCCCACGAAGACCTGGACTTCTGGAGCAGGCACGAGGGTCAGCGCGTGCTTTCCGTGGAGCGGCGAGTTGGCGCGCAACAGTTGCCCTATGGGCTGGTTCTTCGGAATCGTGATCGGATGCTGCACGTCGTTGTTGCCTTGCGCCGTCCAGGCGATCCCTTCGAGGGAGCCGTCAACGCTGACCATGTCCTCCAGGAAAATGGCGCCGATGCGGCGCGTGTAGACGAAGTTGGTGCTGTTCCACTCGGCCTCCGCCGCGCCGCCTCGCCCGGCGAAGAAATACCGGTCGCCACAACGGACCAACTGAGAGGCCATCCGGATTTCCGGACATGGCGAGCCGCAGTCGCCGGGCGCAGCGGCGCCTTTGAGGTCAGTTCGCCGCAAATGGCCCTCGTAGCCGAAGAAGTAGCGGAAGCCGTCCACGCACCAGCCGTCCAGGTGCTCGCCAACGCGTTTTCCCGCGGCGTCATAACGGCCGCTGAAATCCACCACGCCGCGATGCACCATACTGAACGTGCCGTCCAGTTCCGCCTGAATCGTGTTCATCCACGGCCACGCGGCACCCTTTGGCATGTCGAGCTTCGCAAGCGTCGTCAGTTGCCCGCCGGCGGGATCGTACGCAGCCACGGTATACATTAGCTTGTCCACTTCCGACTGGCCGATGAGCACCTTGCCGGTCGGATCGAGTGTCGGGGAAAGCGCCCAATGCCCAGGGCCTGTGGCGACGCGCTCTACTGAAAGCTTTGCGGCGTCGGCGCCGCTGGTCTCCACGCGGAAGAGCGCGCTGCGGCGGGTCTGCGGGTTGATTCCAACCGCGAAGACATAGCTGCCCGCTCTGACCATCAGCGACCGAATCGTCGCGCCTTCGGCATTGGGCAGGCTCAGCACGGCAAGGCACAGCCCATCCTGGTTGCAGACCGGGATGCCCTCGGCCGCGCCCGCCAGATAGAGCCGCCCGCGTTCATCCACGGCGATGCCGCTGTAGAAGGCATACGGCACGGGACAATCGCTCAGCGCGGCAGTGTTGCCGAGGACGCCGACCACTTTGAGCGGCTCAACTTCCTGTGCGCGGCACGGCAGGACAATCCAGAGGAGAAAGCAGGCGAATCATCACCCGGATTATGTGCCGGAGTGTAACCGGCCCGCGGGCGCGCACAAGACCACTGGGCCCCCGCCTTGTCGCGTCGCACGCACCCCGGTCCTCACGCCGGCTGCCCCGCCGTCTTTCCCGGACGCAGTATGAACTCGAACGTCAGTCCGTTATACTGTTGACATGCCAAAGAAGCGGACGGGGAGGGTGCGCGAGCGAGTGCCGTGCCTGCGTTGCGGTTGCGTGTTCCCATCGCCGGACAAGCGGCACGTGCGTCTCTGCGGAACGCGCAGAAAAGAAGGCGCTGACCGAGTTCGACCCCGATCGGCCCATACCAGAGCCGCTACGGCTCCTCCACGCCCTCGGCGCGGACCTTGATCTCTTTGTCCCCGTTCCGCTGTTGGAACTTTACCAGTTGGTAGGTGAAGTAGCCGGCGGCAGCAAGGCAGATGATGGCGAACAGCAGCGTGCACAGCAGTCTGGAAGCGCTGGCGGTGAACCGTTCAGGGCGCGTCCACACCTTGCAGCCCGCCGTGGGGTTGCCGTAGACCTCGTTCCAGTAGCCCGGCCTGTCGTGTTCATTCATCAAACGTATTACGTTCCAGCAGGCATCGGGTTCGGTCAGCCAGGTTCGTGCGCCTTGACACCAGACATTTCGCAGGCGAGTACCCACTCGACGTAACATAACTCCGCACTGATCCGGGTAGACGGCAGGGCACCAATGCAGGCGGGACGGGTCTTCCGCCACAGCGTGGTTGCGCTTGTAGCGGAAATCCTGTATTGATGCGCCGTCAACCTTGCATAGGAGCCGCCCATGCCCCGCTTCGCCGCCGCACTCCAGGAAGAAATCCGCCGTCTGGCCCGCAAGGAGGTGAGGTCCTTGACTGCTGTTACCCGGCGTGCCGCGGCGCAGCATCGGCGCGACATCGCCGGACTCAAGCGTCAGGCACGGCTGCTGGCTCGCCAGGTGGCCGCGCTGGAGGTCCTCGGACGCAGGCAGGCGGCGATTCCGCCGGCACCAACAACGGTGGTCGAGAAGGCCAGGTTCTCACCAGGCTGGATCAAGACTCGGCGCGAGAAGCTGAAACTGTCCGCCAAGGACTACGGCAGGCTTATCGGCACTTCGGCGTTGACCGTCTACAAGTGGGAGGGTGGCAAGTCCAGGCCGCGCAAAGACGCCCTGGCCCGGCTGGTGGCTGTAAAGGACATTGGGCGCCGGGAGGCACTGCGGCGGCTGGAGATGCTGGCTGGCGGGCAGAAGCGCCCTGCGGCGAAGCCGGCGAAGAAGAAGGCCACGAAGGGCCGGCGGAAAGCGCGGCGGTAGAGCACCGTCCAGATGATGGCCCTGGACGACATCATCGGCGTGCTGCCTGCCCCCCGCGGTGTGCGAGCGTCAAACTCTTGCGCCCCAGTTTACGCGATAGTTGACGGCCAGTTTCACGCTATCTGATGGTCTGCGACGCCACCCCCCTACTTCATCAGGAGGATGTAGTCAGCCTCGTTCAGGTCCGTCGTTACCACGACCATGCCCCCATTGAACTGCACGGGCAGTTCCTTCTGCCCCTCGACCGACCGCACGGACCTGGGCGCTTTGTCTGTCTTCACCTGGACCGTCAGCTCCTTGAGTGGGCTGTTTGTCCAGTTGACCAGTGTCACCAGTGTCCCCTCAGCGTGATCCATGACGATGGCCTCGACGAGGGGGTTGGAACAGCGGGCATCCCGTGCCAAGGGCCTGGCCTCGGCGCCCAGCCATGCCAGTCTCGCCGCTGCGGGGGCGAATTCCGTCGGGTTGTACACTGCGTGCCGCCCGCCCCGCGCG
>JAPLOD010000487.1 GCA_026692735.1 Planctomycetota bacterium
CATTGCGGCCCTTGACGGCGCCACGGGCAGCGCCACGCCTTGGAACCCCTTCGCGGACGATCTGGTCCAGACCTTGGCCGTTTCCGGGGACACGGTGTACGCGGGGGGCTGGTTCAAGAACATCGGCGGGCAGGCGCGGAACTACATTGCGGGCCTTGACACCACCACGGGCAACGCCACGCCCTGGAACCCCAGCGCGAACGACTATGTCCGCGCGCTGACCGTTTCCGGGAGCATGGTGTACGTGGGGGGCACCTTTACAAGCATCGGCGGGCAAGCGCGGAACAGGATCGCGGCCCTTGACGCCACCACGGGCAACGCCATGTCCTGGAACCCCAGCGCGAACAATGAGGCCTACGCCGTGACCGTTTCCGGGGGCACGGTGTATGTGGGGGGCGGCTTCACAAGCATCGGCAACCCGCCACATGCCTACTTCGCCGCGTTCCCGACTGTCCCCGAGATAACATCCATCAACCCCACTCAGACGACCGTGAACGCCGCGCCGTTCACGCTGACCGTGACGGGGGGGGCTTTCGCCTCGGATTCCGTCGTGAAATGGGGCGACACGGCGCTGGCGACCACGTTCGTATCGGGCGCACAGCTCACGGCGGCAGTTACCGCCACACAACTTGCGGTGCCCGGAGTTGTGCCGATCACTGTCTTCACACCCGATCCTCGCGGCGGCACCTCCAACGCTGCGAACTTCTGGGTGTACTCTGGCACAGTGGGGGCTTCGTGGATTGTGACGAACACCAACGATACCGGGCCGGGGTCGCTGCGGCAGGTGATGCGCGATGTCCGCGCGGGCGAGTCCGTCCTCTTTGACCCGGCAGTCTTCAGCCTCGCAGCATCGGACGCTGCAACGACGATCAACGTGAAGAGCGCGCTGGCGGCGATGGACAAGGGCAACGTGACGATTGACGCTCAGGATCGGCGCGTGACGGTGAACGGCAGCGCGGCGGGTTCAACGGACGGCATCGTGATGGCGTCCGACGGGAACAAGATTATGGGCCTGACGGTGATCGGCTTCACCGGCTCGGGTATCAGTATCACGAACGGCAAGAACAATATTCTGGGCGGCAGCCGCATGACGGGGACGGGGCCAAACGGGCAGGGGTTGCGTATCGCCAATTGCGGGACATATGGCGTGCAGATCACGGGCGCCAGTGCTACGGGTAATGTGGTGAAGGGCTGCTGGCTGGGGCTGGGCGCGTCCGGCAAGGACATGAACGCCAACCTCGCGGGGCTGCTGATTGATGGCGGCGCGAAGGCCAACACTATCGGTGGGACAGGCGCGGGCGAACGAAACGCTATCGGCGGAAACGTCTACGAGGGTATCACCGTCTCCGGCGAAGGGACGGACGACAACGTGATCCTCGGCAACATCGTCGGCGCGGCAGCGATTGCGGAGTCATCCGTGGGCAGGGCTGCATCGCGAGGGGATGATGACCTATCGTTGCCCGATCGCTCGGCGGTCAGTAACGGCAGCGCGGGCGTATTCCTGTCCAAAGGCACGAAAGGGACTCGCGTGGGCGGCGACACCGACGCGGACGCGAACTTGATCGGCTATAACGGCGGCAACGGACTGGAGGTGCGCGCCACCGATTCGAAGCGCAATTCGTCCAAAGGCAACCGCATTTCGAAGAACGTCAAGGGCGGCATCGCGCTCTACGACGGCAGCAACAACGGCATCACGCCGCCGACGTTCTCACTGGTGGAACGGTTGGGTTCGCGAACCGGGGGCGGGGCCACGCCGGCCGCGGCGCGAAGCGTGGCAACGGTGAGGATCACGGGGACCGCGGGCGTCAGTAGTGGGACGGTAGAAGTTTTCACCGACCCAGAAACGCAGGGCGGAACGCTGGCGGGGCGGTGCCCCGTAGTGGACGGCGCCTGGCAGATCGAGGTGGATGTGTCGGACCTGGAGAATATCACGGCGACGCTGACGGATGACAGCGGGAATACGTCGCCCTTCGCCGTCTTCGGGCGCGCGCCGGGCGAAGGCGACACGGACAACGACGGCATCTCGGACGCTCTGGAAGCGCTTGCCGGAACCGACCCGAACAACGCTTCGGATGTGCCGGTGAAAGAAGGCGCGGTGGTGGTGGACAAGTTCAACGCGGCGCTGAGCTTCACGGCGGCGAAGGATTCCATCAAGGCCACGCTGCGCCTGATCCTGCCCGCCGGCTACGTGAACACCGGATCGTCCGTGGCCGTACAGTTTGCGGACTATACCGAATGCTTCACGACGCTGGACGCGAAGGGGAAGAGCCCGAAGGGCTTGGCGACGCTGAGCATCAAGGGGGCGTCCACGACGCCCGGCCCGGTCACTGGCGGCCTGCTGAGCTTCAGCGTCAAAGGCAAGGACCTGAAGACGGGGCTGGCATCGGCAGGTTTGAGCGATCGGACGACGACAGGGAAGAAGGGGGAGACGCTACCGCTGCCCGTGGCCCTAGCCATTGGCATGGCTGACGGAACCAAGCACGTCTACATCGGCAGCGTGAACGTCCTCTATAAGGCCGTCCAGGGCAAGAGCGGGAAGGCGGCGAAGGCGAAGTAGCCGGATGACGACGCCCGCTGGCCGTCCCGATCCCCCCGAGCCCTATCGCCTTCTGGTTCTGGGACTCCATCGCCCCCGCTCCGCCGACCCCGCCGGCGACAGGCGACCGAACCCAGAAGGCGACCCATGCCACATTGAGCAGTCCCCGGGGGAGGCGCAGGCCCGGGGGATCGGGACTGCCGTCTTCCACCGACAGCGCCCCTGCGCATCCGCCTCATGCCTTGGCCTCCAACAGGTTCTTGGAGTCCTGCTTCCAGGCATGGAACCGCCCGGCGGCGATGTTGGCCAGCAGGGCGGCAATCTCCGGGTCGTCCCGGAAGTCCTGATACTGGTCCAAGGGCCGCTTCTGCCAGGCATCGGCGGCGAACTTCGCAGGCCCGCCGGGATACAGCCTGGGGCTGATCCCGTTGAGGTAGTGGAGGACGGTCTGCCGGACGTTGGCGGGACGCCCGGCGAAATACCCTTCCATCCGCTGCCGATTCCACAGCAGAACCCGGCAGTCCAAGAAGTCCGGACGCTTGCCGGAGCGCATGGCCCCGTCAATGCGGATCGCCGCCGCGTCAAGGGGGTTATCGGCGTAGGTCTCGTTCACGGACTCCCCAAGCCCCAGGAAACGCTCAACAGCGTCTTGGAAGAAACTGAGGGCGTATATCTCGGGGTACTCCTTGAACGCTTCCATGACTGCCAGCTTGATGTCGCTCGCCCGGTGGGAGCGCAGCCAGTGCTCGGAGAGGTCTCGTATGGTCTTGAACGGGTACGACTTGTCCCGTTTGTTCTCCGGCGGGCGGCGGCGCTGCTGGCTCCTGAACTCCTCCTGAATATGGGCGACAAGGTCAGCCAGGTCAGCGGCCACTGCGTCGTCGGGCCGGGGGACGGGGGGCGGGGAGAGCCGGCTCCGGACTTCTTCCAGGATGAAGGACGGGGAGACGGAACCCGTGGCGGACAGGGCGAGGGGCTGGTTCGCGACCATTATGGAGGACGAGACTGAGACCGTGGAACTTGCCGGGCTGCTCCGTTCCTTTCCTTCTTTTCCTTCCTTTTCAATTGCCCTGCAAACGACTCCGGCAACCGGTGTGTGTTTGTCCGGGACGGCGACGGCGAAGCCGTCGCCCGTCCCGCAAACATACAAACAGTCTTTGGTAGGAATGTCTTTAGTAGATACATCTATACTACGTGAGCTGCCCGGTCTACCAGGTAAGGTTGCCCGGCATCCCAGGTATGGTTGCTCGGCCGACTTACCCCAGTATGGTTGCCCGGCCGACTTACCTCGGCCTGTTCCCCGGCTTCCGTCCTTGCTTCCCTGTCCTTCTTCCTGGTCTCCTCGGCCTGCGCAGTGTGCGCCAACAGTTCGGCAGCCTCAACGTTGGACAGGGCTTGCCAGTCTATCCGGTAGGAGTTGACTCCCCTGCCGTGAACCCCATGCGTTGTCCGCGACACCAACACCATCCCGCTGGCCTGCAACCACCGCACGGCCCGCTTGACCCCCCACAGGGCAAGGCCCGTCCGCCTTGCCACGACCGACGGCCGAACGGTGATGGGGGCGTGCTGCGGCTTTCGCTCGGCTGCCAGTTGGAGCCGCTGCAGGTAGGCGAATACTTCAATGACGCCGAAGGGCTTCCTGCCGAAGAGCAGGCAACGCGGAACCGGCGACCAGTTCTGATAGGGGACTTTCATGTTTGATATCCTAGACATGCAGGCCCCCGGTGGTCTAGGCCCAAAACAAGCGCATGGTCGTAGGCGGGCGGCGGGTTGAAAGCGTGGGTCGGGCTGGCAGTCTCGGGCCACACCTTCCCCCTCCCATTCGCCTGATGGTTTCCTGATTCGGTCTTCTGGACAAGAGTTGGTTCCC
>JAPLOD010000488.1 GCA_026692735.1 Planctomycetota bacterium
ATCCTCGGCAGTTTCTTCGGCGGCCTGGTCATCCTCCCGGCGCTCCAGATCCAGATCACGCTTGAGCTCATGGCGCTGCTCTACGCCATCCCGGGCCTGCTCCTCTTCGCGCAGTCGCGCGCCTGGCGCGAGAGGAAGCGGCTGCCGGCCATGGCCGCCCTGATCGTGCCCACGGTCCTCGTCGTGATCGTCGTCAGGCCGTGGGATCCTCTGCTGATGAGCGGCGGCCTGTATCTGCTGCGAGACCAGGAGATGGTGAAAGCCGCGCACGAGCTGCGCCTCGCGGATGCCCTGCCGGACCCGTCCAGACTCGGCACACTCCTCTACTCCCGCGAAGGCGCCGAGGCCACGGTGGCGGTCACGGTCGGCTCCGGTGAGAACGCACAGCTCTCCTTGCGTGTCGGGGGCAAGCCGGACGCGTCAAGTTACGGGGACATGAGCACCCAGATCAGCCTCACGCTCGTCCCCGAGATCCTGCATCCCACCGGCCCCGAGGAGGTCCTGGTGATCGGTCTCGGGTCAGGCGTCAGTGCCGGCTGCGCGCTTGCCATGGACTCGGTGACGCGCGTGGACGTCGCGGAGATGTCGCCGGAGGTCGTGGAGGCGTCGCGGTTCTTCCAGCGCCAAAACAACCTCACGTACACGAACACCAGCCCCGTCACCCTCGATACGCCGAAAGTGCAGCTCGTCCTCAACGACGCCCGCAATCATCTCCTCCTCACAAGCCGCCGCTACGACGTGATCGCCAGCGAACCGTCAAACCCCTGGATGGCCGGCGTCGGCAACCTCTTCACGAAGGAAGCCTTCACGCTCGCGCGTTCCCGCCTTAAGCCCGGGGGCATCATGTGCCAGTGGATTCACACCTACACCCTCGAAGCCGACCACGTTCAGAGTGTGGTGCGCACATTTGGCGAGGTGTTCCCGCACATGCAGTTGTGGCAGTGCAACAAAGGCGATCTCCTGCTCATCGGCTCCGACTCGGAACTGGCCATGCCCCTGCGGCAGGTCCAGGAGCGCCTCGCTCGCCCCGGCGTGCGCGCCTGGCTGGAACGCGTGCGCCTCGACACGCCCGTTGAGTTCCTCGCGGGCTACCTGGCCGACGATCCCGTCCTGCGCCTGCGCTCGCGCAAAGCCCCGCTCCATACCGACGACAACATGCTGCTGGAATTCGATGCGCCCCGGTCCTTGTACCGCGTGCGCAGGGCATTCCAGTCCTTCTCCTTCATTTCCTGCCCCGAGGCCATCCTCGACTTCTCAGGCGTGCCCGCGCCGGAACGGTCCGCGTTCCTCCGCGATCTGGACCTGGCCGTCAGCGCGCGGGAGCACCTTCGCCTGGCCGGCGCGACCGTTGTGGATGCCCACATGCGCCTGGCCTTTGCGTTGGCGCCCTATCAGCTCAAGGCCGTTGAGCATCGGAATCAGATGGACCACGATGAAGCCGGACGGCTCCTGGATGGCACGCCCGCCAAAGCCGCCCCCGACCCGGCCGCCGCAGTGAAACTGATGTCGCAGGCGGAAGCCCGTTCCGGCTGCATCCAGTGGTCCCGCAAGGCCCTCGATGTCTCCCGCGCGCGCGACGCCAACGCCCGCATTGACGGCGGCGACCCGGACGGCGCACTGGCCGAGCTTGACGGGATTGCCCTGCCAGAGCATAAGGCCGAAGCCACCCTCCTGCGTGCCCGCGTCTTTCTCGCACGCAAGGACTACGACAAAGCGCTGGCTCAGGCCGTCGAGGCCGCGCGGCTGGGCGCCAGCTCTAGCGCCGGCGTCTCGCCGGCATGGTCCGTCGAATGCACCAAGCTGGGGGCGCGCATCCTCGCCGCCGCCGGCCGCAAGGCCGACGCTCTCGCCACTCTCAACGGCGTGTTGAGCCGGCCGGGCGCCAGGCTTGACCCCGCCACCGCGCCGCTGTGGCACACGCGCGCCGAACTGCTCCTCGAACAGGGACAACCCGACGCGGCCCTCGAAGCCGCCCAACTGGCCGCCGATCTGGAGCCCCTGGTGGCGGCCCATTCCTGCATAGAAGGCAGAGTCCTGACCGCGCTGGGAAGACACACAGCCGCGGCGTGGGCATTACACCGCAGAGCAGCACTGGAACCCGATAGCTTTGATGCCGCTGCCGAACTGGCCGAAGCCTGGCTGGCGGCGGCTGTGCCACAGGCCGAAGCGGCCCCTACCGCCGGCGTCGCGCCGGCAGCAGCGTCGGCGCCCCGGCCTGGCCCCCGGCTTCAGCCGGGGGTGGCACTGGAAATGCTTGGAGCCATGCGACGCGTCAGCCGGGAGCTCACAGTGTTGCATTCTGAGGCTCCCCGGGGTTTTGAGTTGTTGTGTCGTAGCTTCCTCAACCTGGAGCGGTACGACATGCGTAACGCCGGTTTCTACAAGCAGGAAGCGGAACAGACGTACCAGAAGCTGCTGGCGCTACTCAAGGGAGACCGCTCGAAATTGCCTCGGGACTTGGCTGCCGCGTTTGCTCAGTAGTTGTGTGGCACGGCCTTCCAGGCCGTGGACATGGGCAAGATGCCCATGCCACGAACGTGTGTCGCAACGTGAGACAGCATTTATGCCCGATTTCAGAAATGCTATATTTGCCTTTGAGAGCACCGCCGTCCCGGACGAGTTGAAGGTTGTTGACAGCATTGTGGCGGAGTTGAAGAAACTGCCCGTCGCCGCCGTCACGTTGATCCAGGTTGCGCACACGCTCGAAGAAGCCGCGCCGATGATGGACCAGTTCAAGGCGCAGACGTGCGGCAGTCCGTACAGCCTGTCCATCATCAACCTGAACATGATGAGCAGAGGAGAAGAGATCAACTTCCTGCTGCACCGCGACGTGATGGGTGACCCCCGCACGATTTTCCTCGCGTCGTTGCGCCACATGCACCAAGACGCCTACGGCCTGGCCCGCGAGAAGATCCAGCGCGAAAGCGAAGTGCTGGGGCGCGTCACAAGCTGCATTGATTGCTATGGCGCCGCCAACCGCGATGAAGTGCCTGCGCGAATCGCCGAACTGGCCGCGGCCTATGTGGCCGAAGCAGAAGAGTGGGAGAAGGCCAGGCGCGAAGGCAAGATCGTTATAGCCGACGCCAACACCACCGCCCTGCTCAAGAAATCCCGAACCGCCTTCTACGGCAGCGCCATGAAATCCGGGATCTGGAAGGCGACCAACACGGCCGCCTCCGGCCGCTTCCAGAAACCGGGGGATGCGGAGAACAGACAAGGATGAAGCATGAACGATGACGGATGAACGATGAATGATCACCCGATGACCCGATCACCCCATGACCCGATTACCCGTCACTCGCTTTCGCCCCCGGCGAACTGCTCCGGATACGGCTTCTCGTCTCCCATCGTCGCGTGCCACAGGATGCGGTTCAGCGTGTCCTCGTCCGCCGCGTCGCCTTCGTCCAGGTTGAGCTCCAGCGACTTCCTGGCCCAGCCGAGGGCCTTGCCCTTGAGCTTGCTCGGTGAGGGGCTCAGCTCGTCGAGCGCGATCTTGTTCGCCACGCACGCGTACGGCGTCAGGTCGGGCGCGTCGTGGAAGCAGTTCCGCAGCGGCGTCGCCGAGAGATCCATCTGGTTCATTGCCGGCAGGCCCAGCAGCAGCTCGATAGTCTTGACCATGCCCGTCTGATTGTAGTTGGTGTGGTCCACGTACTTCCGCTTCGTGTAGGGGCTGATGACCAGCGCCACGGTGCGGTGCGCGTCCACGTGATCGAAGCCGCTCTGCGGGTCGTCCTCCACCACGAAGATGCACGTCTCCGGCCAGAACCTGCTCTTCGTCACCGCCTCCACGATCTGTCCCAGCGCCAGGTCGTTGTCGGCGACAGCGGCGCGTGGCGTCGGGAAGCCCGGCCGGGTGCCTACGGTGTGGTCGCAGGGCAGCGTGAGGAGCGTCAGATTGGGGAACTCGCCTTTCTCCTCGTAGTCCTTCAGATCGCTCATGAACAGCCGCGCGCGGTACACGTCGGGCATGATGAGCGGGAACCAGGGGTAGCCTTCGCGGGTGTAGGGTTCAAGCGCCTTCACGGTGACCCGCACCTTGACCTTCACGTTGCTGGTGTTGTTCTTGTAGTCGTTGTAGAGGTCGGTCCACGTCGTGCCGGGCGGCGCGAACGGCTCGTCCCAGATGAACTCCCCATAGTTGCGGATCGTCTTCCCGCGCGCCAGAGCGTTGTTCCACAGGAAGCCGCTCCTGGCGTAGGCCAGAGGGTCTTCGCCGTTGTCCGGATAGCTGCGCGTGAAGCCGCCGAACGAGCGCTCCAGGTAATCCGTCGCGTAGGCCGCGCAGGTCCAGTTGTGGCCGTCGGCGCTCAGGACGCCGCTGCAGTAGAAGTTATCGAACAGCGTGAACTGCCGGGCCAGAGCGTGATGGTTGGGCGTGACCTCTTCGCCAAACATCGTCAGGTTCGGATCGCCGTCGCCTTCCTTCATGTCGCCCAGCACCTGGTCGTAGGTCCGGTTCTCTTTGATGATGTAGATGACGTGCTTGAGCAGCGACGGCTCGCCGTGGCGTTCCGGCACCACCGCCGCCTTCGCATCGGCGCGCGGTTTCTCAAGACCGGCCAGACTGTAGGCCAGGCGGTTGTTGGCGTTCACCTGCTCGGTGTAGCGCTTCAGTTGCTGCGCGTCCGGCACGTCAATGCTGGACACGGAACCGAGATGGTCCTTCGACTGCTTGCCTTTCTCCACGGGGCGCGGCTGGCTCAACGACCCGTGCCCTTTGATGTTGGCCACGTACAGCTTCTTGCCATCGGACGAGGCGCACACGGCGCCCGGATACCAACCCGTGGGGATGAGACCGCCGCGTGCCATTCCCGGGAAGCGGGGCCTCGGCGCAGCCGCCGCCAGCTCCACATCAACCACGCGGTGCGAGACAACAACGCAGTTGTTGGTGCCGTTCGCCACATAGAGCGTGTCGCCCGAAGGGCTCAGGGCCACAGCATTGCATCCGCTGCCGAAGGGGAGACGAGCCTCGAGAACATACCGCGTCTGCTCCAGGACCTCACCACTCTCCGTGTCAAGCACCGACACCGTGTCGCTGTTTGCGTTGGCGACGAACAGCAGCTTGGCGCGCTTGTCGAACGTCATCCCGCTCGGGTGCAGCCCCACGCGGATCGTCTGCGTCTGCTTCCACTTGCCATCCACTGGTTCCACGACGGACACCGTCCCGTCGTTCGCGATGGTCGTGGTCTCAATGACCTCGTCTACCGCGCCCGTCTGCAGGTTGACCCGCTGGACATTGTTCCCGCGCGTGGACGTGACAAACAGATGGTCCTTTCCGTCCCACGCCATCCCCGCGGGATGCGCATCCTTCCCTGCCTTGGGCTTGGCCAGTTGGATGGGCTTGGCCCAGGCGTACTTCCCGTCGCCGCCGCGCTCGGCCACGCGGACGTGATTTGCCACGTCGCTCGAATAGACCTTGTCGCCAATCAGCACCAGGCCCGTGACGCTGAAGCCCGTGGACGAGGAAAGGTTCTGCGTGATCGTGGCGGTGTCCACGTCAATGAAAACAAGGCCCTTCATATTCTTCACAATCAGCGTCTTCTCGTCGTTCGTCAGCACCAGATCAACGGGCCGGCCGGGGAACGTGATCTGTTTGCCCGCGGGCGTCAGTATCTGGTTGGTCGGCACAACGATACGCCCGTCCGCCTGCACGCCGACCCGCAGCGTGTCCTGTTCGTCGCCGGCGCGCACTGACGCCGTGCCTACGGCCGCCGCGCTGGCAAGCAGGAGCGCCAGCGCCAGCCGGCTCCAGGCCGAGCATCCAACATCCGGCATCCGGTATCCGCTGCTGCGTTCGGCCCGCATTCTTCCCGCCGCTCCTCGCTCCAGACTCATCCCTCTATCCCCCCGCCTCTCGGCTGCCCAAGTAAGCTCCCTTGAACAGGTTCGGCAGATAGACCCACACGAAGTACGCCGCCGCGCCCAGCAGCGGGACGAAGACCAGGACGCGCCACAGCCGTGAGCGCGGGCGCGCGCGGAACGCTTCCCAACCCATCCACACCCAGAACCCCAAAGCGGCGCAGATCACGATGGCGGCCAATACCGCGCCGGCCACCACGCCCAGCCCCTGCCGCTGTCCCACCGTGTCGAAGAACGGCGAGGGCCGCAGCACAAACGCGCCGTCCTTCTGCTTCTGGACCACGAAGGTGTACGTGTTGCTGTCCTCGACGACCTGCTGCTTGTCCGGCGGGCGGTTGCGTTTGAGCAGCCGGTAGCCCAGCACCACGTCCACGCTGTGCACGTCTTCCCGCAGCTTGTCGTCCGGCACGATCTGCAGGATCCCGAACTCCAGGTAGCGTGAGCGCTGAAACTCCCTCTCGAGGTTGCCGCGGATACGGGCCGCGTCCGGCAGGCCGGGCGCAAAGAGCGCCATGCACGCCTCGCCGTCGTTGGCCGTGAACGCGGCGGCCAGTTGCTTGAACAGCGCGGTGACGCCTGTCATCTCCTCGGGGGTAAGCGACGGCGCGGCCGGCACCTGCGGCTCTCGCTTCGCCGCTGCCTGCGCGCCGAGCGCCACGCCGCACAGTAATGCAAAATTCAAAATGCAAAATGAACAATGAACGCAGCCAATTCTCAATTTTGAATTCTGAATTCTGAATTCTGCGTCGGTGCCTGCAAGCAAGACTCCGTGCCGCAAGCCGTATCCCGGATACTCGTCACTCATCACCCGTCACCCGTCACTCGTCACCCGTCACTCGTCACTCTTCCTCTGTTGCTTCAGGAAAATGTCGCGTACATCCCGCAGCGTGTAGCCGACCGCGCAGAGGTCGCGGATCAGTTTCACGCGCTGCGCCGCGTCCTCGCCGAACAGGCGCTGCCCGCCTTTCGTCATGTCCACAGGCGTCAGCAGACCCAGCAGCACGTACTGGTGCAGCGCCTGCCGCGTCAGCCCCGTGCGTCGCGCCAAGTCGCCCACCTTCCACAGCTTCTTCCCCGTCTCAATCCCTACCGCAGGCATGCCCGCTCCCGGATGACATCAGGTTTCACGTTGCGGTTAACCTGTAACCTGTAACCTGTAACCCGAAACCTGTACGCTGTCCCCTACCCCCTGAACATCTCCCCCCATTTCTTGCCCAGGAACGTGCCTGCCGCAAGCAACGAAAAGGTCAGGAACACCAATGCTACCACGCCCAGCGCCGAAGCCAACTGGTCGCCGTTGCCGGGATTGCCGAAGAGCTGGTAGATCGCCTTCGTCAGCGGGAAGTCCTGCGGGCGCGTGGCCAGAATGATCGAATCCGACACCTCCAGCATCGCGAACGAGAACGCCAGGATCGCCCCCGCAACCACGTTCGCCGTGATCAGCGGCAGCGTCACGCGCCTGATCACCGCCCCCGGTGTCGCACCCAGGCCCAGCCCCGCTTCCTCCAGGTTTCGCGGCGTCTGTTCCAGTCCCGCCGCGCACGCTCGCACCACGTACGGCAGCCGCCGCACGGCGTAACTGAGGATCAGGAAAAACCCCACGCCGGTAAGCGGCACGCCGGCGAGGTAGTAGGGCTGGCTGTACACCTTGGCGTACGCGCCGACGTAGCCGAACGCGAGGACGAGCCCCGGTATGGCCAGCGGCGCCAATGACAGCGCGTCCACTGTTTTGCCCCACCAGCCGCCGCGCCGCACGATCGCCCACGCGCACGCCAGTCCCAACGACAGATCGAGGAACGTACTGGCCAGAGCGTAGATCAGGCTGTTGCGCATCCCGCGAACGGCGACCTGATTGCCCAGAGCTTCGGCCATATTGCTCAGCGTGTAGCTCTCAGGCAGCGCCGTCGTGAACCAGCGCTGGCCCAGAGCGGTCAGCGTCACCGCCACGTGCGGCACGATCGCCACCGCCATGACCGCGACGTGCAGCACCACGGCCACCGTCGCCTTCCCCGGCGAAAGCCTGTTCGGTACGCTGCGCGATTGCCCCTTCACCCCGCCGACCGCCGCCCCGCGCGCCACGCTCCAGCGCATCAGCGCGAACAGCACCAGCACGATGGCGGTCACCACGGCCACCAGGGCGGGCGCCGCGGGGTTGCTCGTCTGTTCGTTGGCCAGGGCATAGATCTGCCGAGCCACCGTCTCCTGGTAGCCGAAGATCAGCGGTGTGCCGAGGTCCGTGAAGGCGCCCACGAAGACCAGGCTCCCGCCGGCGATCAGCCCCGGCGTGGACAGCGGGAACACGACGCGCCGGAACGTCTGCCAGGGGGTGAGTCCCAGGCTCTTGGCGGATTCCAGCAGAGCGGGGTCTACGTTCGAGATGGCCGCCGCCAGGTTCAGGTACAGCAGCGGGTAGAAATGCAGCACCATCACCAGCACGCAGCCCAACAGCCTGAACCCATCCAGAAAATCAATGGGATGCGCCTGATCCACGAAGCCCAGGTCCATCAGGCACAGGTTCACCGTCCCGTACTTCGCCAGCATCCGCCGCAAGCCGATCGCGCCCACGAACGGCGGCATCACCAGCGGCAGCAGCAGCAGCCCGCCAAGCAAGCCCTGCTTCCAGAATGTCGTCCGCGCCTGCAGATACGCCAGCGGGTAGGAGATCACCGCGCAGCACGCCGTGACGGTGCCGGCCAGAAGCAGGCTGTTGACGATCCAGCGCCATTGCGGGGCGTCCGCGTCAAAGATGCGGGCCAGGTGTCTCGCGGTCAGACTCCATCCCACCGTCACCGCCCTGTTCCCGGCCGGCGCCGTGTCCTTTTCCGCGGCCGAATTCAGCGCACGCAGGCGCGCTTCGCCGACGCCCACCCGCGCGGCCAGCCCCGCCCAGGTTTCCCCCTTTTCCGGCATCACGGTGACTGGCTCGCGCACTGCTTCAATGAGTGCGTAGCCCAGCGGGTACACCAGCGTCCCGAGGAAGAACACCACCACGGCAACCGTGATGGCTGTCGCCAGCACCCTATCGGCATTACTGCGCATGAGTCAGGATTGTGCTGGTTAGTGGCGCGGGTGCAAGCAAAGAGCAACGCAGTCCCGACATCCCGCCTGCTCGACTGCGCGGCAAGGGCGGCTCACGATGACGATTCCAGCCATGACTTCAGGCCGCCGGTCTCCGCGTCTTCCGTGATCAGTTCCTGAAGGAAGCGTTGAAACCCCTCTTTCCGTTCATAGTGCGGAATGCCATGCAGCTCACGCGGGTCGGTCGGAAGCCCGAACTGCGCGGGGTCAATGCCGTTGGCCTTGGCCCGCCCGAGTATCCACGCCTCCAGGTAAGGACAGACCAGCACCATGCGTTTCGAGCCCGCCTGCCTGTGTTTCAGGAAGCGCAGGCTGCCGAGTCTTTCGACCGTGTCGTAGTTCTCCAGGTCACCCGGTTGTGCGCTCTGCGGATCCTCGTCAACAACCCCTGTTGAGCCCTCGCTCCTTCGGACCGCGTTCACGACCTCGCCCTTGCTGGCTTGGTGCCGAACGCGCCTGCGGGCGAAGCCCAAAGCGCGCACCACCGCCTCGTCCGCGTAGCACTCGACATGGATCATGCGGGCGCGTCCTCTTCGAGGAAAGCGCTCAGGTTGAAGAAAGGGTCCGCGTCCAGCAGCTCGTCCAGTTGTTCCTGCGCGAGGCACTTCACCAGCGTCCTGTAACCGCGAAAGTACGTAACGGCCACGTTGACATCCTCACGCTTCCCTTTCTCCACAATTGCTCTCAGCAGATATGGGTTGTGCGTGGCGATGAAGTACTGGTTGCTGTCGTCGAGCGCAATACGCTCCCCAAGTTGCTTCGTGTAATACGGAAACGCGTTCGACTCCGGCTCCTCAAAGACGAGCACGGACTCCTTGTTCGACGCTATGGCCATCGTGTAGAAGATAACCCGCTGCAGCGTGTCGGCGGTCAGCGTGTAGGGATAGCTGACCACTACGCCGTCTGCCTGTTTCTGGACCTCAAACCTCTTCTCCTGGGGTCTGAAGACAACGGTCAGTCCGTATGGCTTGAAGAATTCCTGCATCATCTCCCGGAACCGCCGCGACGCAAAGACCAGCGAAAATAGGTTCCGGCCGTCCGGGGGCATGAGATACTCCGCCTCGGTTCCATCGAAGCGGCCTGCCTCCTTGAACCTGTAGAACCGTACCGGCTGCGCATGACTGGGCTGAACGCCCTCCCGAGTCGCGGCGCCGTTGTGGTTAAGGACGGCAAACGCATCCCGGCCCCCGGATTCGCGAAAAAAGAAAGCGTCCTTCTCAAAACCGATGCGGATGCCTACCGCAGGGCGGCCCGCTGCTTCTATCGCGACAGGCTCATCCAGCAACTCATCGTAGAAGAGGTTCGGCAGGCTTCGATACCGGACGAAGTCACTCAGATAGCCCGCCCCGGACCCACACCAGCTCAGGATCCCCAGCGCCTCAAGGATGTTCGACTTCCCCGTGTTCGGTTCGCCAATGAAAACGTTCACCCGCCGGCAATCCATCGTCAGCATCTTGATGGATTTGAAGTTCTCGATGGTCAACTTCGTGATCATAGTCGGCCGCCCTTCTCCGGTACGCTATCCCGCAACGGCTTGTTAGGTATCAGTAATCCCCCCTGGCTGCAACGCCCGAATCTGGCCTCCTCCCTGCGATCCCGCTGCCCCCTTTCCGCTCGCATCCCGATTTGACTGTGCAGAATCCCTTTTCGGGGTATATTGTTACTGGCTTCTTACACTGCGGGCTGCTAATGAATGAGCATACTTTTCTGCCAGGAGGGCTCTCCATGCAAACCGTCGCTCGAAGAGTTGTATGCCTGTCGGCTGTGCTGCTCGGCGCGCTTGCCGCTACCGCAGCGGCGGGCGAACCCGGCGCCTCCCCCCTGTTCGATGTGCCTAAGCTGGATGGCATTACGATTGACGGCAAGGCGGACGATTGGGGCGATCGCGGCTTCCGGGTGGATGCCCTGACCGATGTGCTGGGCAAGGTGTTGCCCGCCAAAAACTATAACGCCGTCTTCCGCCTGGGCTGGGAGGACAAGGGCCTGTTGGTGCTGGTGACGGTGACCGACGACGTCTTCCTCGAACCGGCCACCAAGCCCGAGGAGCTCTGGAAGGCCGATTCCGTCGAAGTGTTCATGGCCACGGAGCGGGGCTCTACTGACAGCTATCAGGCGGTCATCGCCCCGGGCATGGACCCGAACAACACGAACGTCCGGATGAACATCAGCGACTACCGCAAGACCGCCGAACTGAAGAAGAGCGCGAAGCTGGAGCTCACCTGTGAACGGACCAAGACCGACGGCGGCTACACCCTCGAGATTCTGATGCCCTGGAAGAACCTCGGCATCGAGCCGCAGGAAGGAAAGGAAGTCGCGTTCCAGCTCTACGCCAACGACTTGGACAAGGAAGGCGGCGAGCGCTTCCAGCTCCTGTGGTACCCCGTCCCTGAAGCCAACACGGATACCTTCCGCATGCACCGCATTCGCCTGGCTGCCAAGCCCTCCCCGCCCATCAAGATCGCCGTCACCGGCGCCTACGACGCCGAGGGCCGCGGACAGCTCAGCGTGGTGAGCACTGCGGACCTGAAGGGCAAGCAGCTCAAGGTAAAGGACGGTGAGAAGAGCGTCGGCAAAGGCAAACTCGAAGCCGACGGCGGCCGCGCCGCGGTGAAGATTGAGCTTTCCAAGCCGAAGGATAAAGTCTACGGTCCGCTGACGGTGACGCTCGACGACGAGGTGCTGGCCACGGTGACGCTGCCACAACCCGCCACCAAGTAGAACGCACATGACGCTGAAGTCCACGCTGCACTTCGCTGCAGCCAACAGTCTGGCACGAATCGCGGTGCTCTGGGCCGCGGCCCTGACCGGGTTCTTTGGCGTGTTGTGGCTGGAGGGTCAGCCGTCGTCAGCGTGCAGCGAGGCGCAGGCGCCCTCGCCGCAGGCTCAAGCCGGCCCTGCGGCAGCGGCCGCGCAGAAGCCGCCGCCGGGCCACAACTTCGCCCTGGCAGCCAACGGTGGAAAGGCATCGGGCGGCATCAACCCGCAGTTGCTCATTGACGGCGACGACGTCAACTACACCAGCGGAACGGGATTTGCGAATACCACCTGGTCGGCCACCCCCCCGCCATTTTTTCTGGTCGCCCTGAAGGAACCCGTTAGCATTGATCATGTCCGATTCCTGCTGTGGGATCGCGATGAAGAGCGCTACTACCGCTACAGACTGGAGGTCTGCGCAGACGAAAAGGGCGAAGTCTGGACAGTCCTGGCTGACCGCACCGGGCCGACCGACCAGTGCCGTAGTTGGCAGACTATCGCCTTCGGACCGCGGCGAGTGAAGCTCATCCGCCTGACCGGCACCTACAACTCCGCCAACAGCGGCTTTCACGTTGTGGAACTGCAGGCCAGCATGGGCATGCCCGCGGGCGCTGAGCCGCCCTCGCCGGATGGGCTGGATTTCTGAAGTCGCCGGCGGAAGGCCGGACATTGGGGGGACTCTCGCTCGGATCTCGGCTATCGAAACACGAAGCGGACTTCATCCCCGCACATCCAGATACTCCACACCGCACCGCGACGTCGGAGACATTTGGGGTTCGCGCCGGGGGGTTGCTTTGCGTTCCGGACGCCGTGCTGCGGGTTGCGGAGCCGTTGAGAAGGATACGCGTGGATCAAGGGCCGGAGGCCGCAGGCAGAGCCGCCAGCCTGTTGTGTGGAGAGTCAGATGACCGACCTGATGCAGAGAACCGCGGATGAACTCAAGCTCAAGAGGACGCAGGTGGAAGGCGCTATCGCCTTGTTGGACGCAGGCTACAGCGTGCCGTTCGTCGCACGCTACCGCAAGGACCGCACCGGCGGCCTCGACGACGCCAAGATCCGCGCCCTCCGCGCCAGGTGGGAACAGCTCAACGAGTTGGAAAAGCGCCGCGCCATAGTGCTCAAAGCTGTCACCGACGCCGGCAAGATCACCCCCGAGTTGCAGGCCAAGATCGAGAACACCACCAACCGCACCGAACTCGAAGACCTTTACATGCCCTTCCGCGCGCGCCGCCGCCTGCGCTCCACCGCTGCTAAACAGAAGGGCCTCGAAGGTCTCTCCGACCTTATCTGGAAGCAACTCAGCCCCGACGCCGCCGCTCAGCAGCCAGCCGCCGAGAAGCCGGCAGACTCTGGTAGCACGGGCGTCCCGCCCGCATCCGGCGAGCAGAAAGCGGAAGGCGCTCCACAGCCGCCAGTTGCCGAGAAGCCGGCAGACTCTGGTAGCACGGGCGTCCCGCCCGTGCCCGGCGAGCAGAAAGCGGAAGGCGCTCCACAGCCGCCGGTTGCCGAGAAGCCGGCAGACTCTGGTAGCACGGGCGTCCCGCCCGCATCCGGCGAGCAGAAAGCGGAAGGCGCTCCACAGCCGCCAGTTGCCGAAAAGCCGGCAGACTCTGGTAGCACGGGCGTCCCGCCCGTGCCCGGCGAGCTGAAAGTGGAAGCCGCTCCTCTGCCCACAGCCGCCGAAAAGCCGGCAGACTCTGGTAGCACGGGCGTCCCGCCCGTGCCCGGCGAGCAGAAAGCGGAAGGCGCTCCACAGCCGCCGGTTGCCGAGAAGCCGGCAGACTCTGGTAGCACGGGCGTCCCGCCCGTGCCCGGC
>JAPLOD010000489.1 GCA_026692735.1 Planctomycetota bacterium
GCCGCGTCTCGCTGGGGTCCTGGCTCGGCGGCTTCGGCAGTGGCATAGTCGGGTCGTCCGTCATGCCCGCGGCCTCGATAGGGAGTGGTTACGGTCGAGACTATACCTGCTGCCAGCGAAGCGGGCAAACAGCGGAACCGGTCCCATCTGCGTGGCGCTCTTTGCACGCTGCGGAAGTACCTGCGCCGGGCCGACGGTCCGTCCTTGGTTACCGAGGGCAGATCACGCATGTCGCTCGTTGATTTCCGCGTTGATACAGCAGGGAGAGCGCCCGGCGAGACGCTCCGGGCCTACCTGTGCCGTGTACTCGAAGAACAGGACATCCGGGTCCCCGAGGGAACCACTGGATAGCGTAAAACCGGGCGTCAACACTGGCGTAAACTGGGGCATCAGGGTTTTACGCTCGTACGTCGGGTGGCAGGCAGCACGAAGTACGGCCCCGAATGCCACGATTGCAGAAGAACCTCGCCCGCACGTTCAACCGCCGCCCGATCCTGCTTGCCCTTACCCTACTTGGCCGGCGCCTTCAGCTTCTCCTCGATTTCCTTGAGCCGCTTGCGGGCGAGAACCGCAGGCCGGGCGTCGCCGATTGGCGCCGCCTGCGTTCGGCGGATCGCCCGGCAGCGACATGGCCTTTTCCGAAAGCGGCTGGTTGCGGGACTCGAAAGAGAGGATCACACGACGGAAGCGCAGCAGCGAGAGAACGCGGTCCGTGCGCTGGAGCACGCGCGACTCATGCCGGAGGTCCAGTAGCGCAACGAGTGCTGGTCCCGCCACAAGCCGCATGGAGGATGACTGCAGTAGCGGCTTAGGAGACGGAGTGCTCCGCCTGCGTCGGTCGCGTCAGGTCACATCCTTGCCTTGCGGCGCCGACTTCGTGAAGCCTTCTGCCCGTCGAGCTTCCGCAAGCCTCCTAAGGATCTCCACTCCACTGCCACGAGGGCCAAGTTCTGCAGTTCCGGCAACAGGGCGCAGATCGTACCGTCGGCGTCCAGCACATGCGGCAACACCCGCCCATCGGGCACCAAGATGACGCGAATGCAGCGTTTTCCCGCCGGCGGCCGCAAACGCAACGGGAGGCGGCGGATAGGCACCGGCGGCAGATCGCTCTGGCGATTGACGAGGGTCACAAGCAGACGACCGCGGTCCGGCTGGGAGAAGGCGTTCACCCAGACCGCGGGATGCGTCTCGGCGGTGACAGTCCATGGCTCAGGACACAGGCGCCTCAGTAAGGCGAGGAACAGGTTCCGGCTTGCCTCGGCGGCGAACGGCGTTCAGCAGGTCGCCGAAGAAGTCGCGGCCGCGCATCGCGGCATGCGGCCGCCCGACGCGCGTGGGCCAGTGGCAGAGCCCTATGCTGCTCTGGGCGTAAATGGTCGCGTAGCTGACGCGGCCGCGGACAAGCTGCTCCCCCACGGTCTCCGGATCGAACTGCGCAAGCAGCTCCGGATGCCAATCCGGTATGTGCATGTCCAGGACGATCCGGCGATAGCATTTCGCCAGCCGCTCCTCGATTGCAGCATTCGATCCGTTCCGTTGCTTCCTCAATGCGCGCACTCCCTGCATTCCTGCGCGGCCCGTTTGCCGCAGATGACAGGTTTGCCTTGACGTCACGGTGTCACCTCCACCTTCACCGGAATATCCGTGTAGAAAAGGTTCTCCAGGGGTTCATCCGCCTTGCCGGCCGACAAGGTGCCGATATTGCCGGCCTGAGTGACGACGCGCACGAATGCCGAATAGGTCCCTGGCTCGTCATTGCCGATGAATCTAACGACCAGTACCTCGCTTTCCGGGTCTGGACCGCCGGCAAGTCCGCCCTGCTCGTCACCACCGACCAGCTTCAGTTCCCGCGCCGAGGCGCCAAGGTGTTTAGAGACGAACTCGAAGCGGGTGGCATCCTTGCCCAGGATCTTTGCTCCAACATGATCGGCGGCACCCCAGGCATGGCCCACACCCCACTCCAGCGTCAGCTTCACATTGGTGGCGCCGTATAGCAGCGTCGGCACGTTGCCGACGACATCGCCCTCCGCGCGTTTGTTCGGGAGCGTGAGCGGCTGGCAGTTGGTGATCTGGCGCGGCCGGGATGCCGCCGTTGCTCCGGGCTTGATGACGCCCAGGTCAATGGGGCTGGTGTCGCTGACCGACAGCTTGGGCCTGATGAAGGCAATCTCGGAGAAGCCATCCACGCACAGCGTTCCAGCGGGGCCGCTGTTGGCCACATGAATGCCAACTCCTCCCCCAGCGTTGCCGTTCACGTCGAACTTGTCGGTCATGCGGTTGGCCACCAAGCAGGTGCTGAAGTGCGGGCTGGACGTCTTCACCTCGATGGGCCCGCCCCAATACTGGTTGGCACCGGCACTGGAATCGGCGCAGAGGCGCAGGTACGCCGTTGCCGAGCCGTCAGGGGCGGCCAGACTGACCGAGTAGCCGAAGATCGTGCCGGGCCGGAAGGTGTTCGGTTCTGTGATGTCGCTGTTCCAGTCATAGCGGAACAGGTGCGGCGGAACGATGCCATCCTGCGCTACGGAGCCCTTGACGGGAAGCGTCATGGACCACTTCCCCTCGGCAGCCCGTTCCGCCGTGCGCTTGGCGCCATTCGCTGGGACCCATTTCTCGGCGTTGGCCGGCGCATCGCCCTGGGCTTCGAAGCCCGCATTGGCGAAGGCGAGTCTGAACTGGTCAACCTGCCGCGCCTTGCCCGGGACATTGACGCGGAATGGCGCTGCGGGAAGTCCGTCCAGATTATACAGATTCCCCTTGGGAAGACCGGCCCAGGCATAGCGGGTGTAGACTGGCTCCGGGATCTCGCCGCTCTTGAGCACGACCGTATCGCCCTGGATCGACGCATCGGCCCAGACAAAGTGCTTGTTCGCGCCCGCCAGCTCGAATCCGGCCAGCCTGTCCCCCTGCGCCTGCAGTCCCTTGCCGACGTGCAGAAACCGAATCGTGGCTGCATCGCCCTTGACGCTCAAGGAATCGAAGATCGGCCCAGAGTACTCGATCTTCTCGCCATAGGCCAGGGCCCGCGCGATCAAAGCCAGCCTCTCTCCCACAGGCTGCTTCCTCCTAGGGTGGATGTCCCAAGGGTCGCCCACGTCGATGGTGATGGCCATGCCGGTGTTCTTCACCGCCTGCCAGGTACTCATCTGCGCCTCGCGCATTTCACACCAGGCGTGATTGTCGCCGGCCTTGGCTGTCGCTCTAAGAGTCGCCTCCGGCATGTCCAGCTTCGCGTCTTTTTTCGCGCGATGATCGATGAAGCCGGGGAGTTGGACAAACAGGAAGGGGAAATCGCCAAGCCCCCAGTGCTTCCGCCAGCTCGAAATGACCGCCGGCATGAGCCGTCTGAACTCCGGGGCGTTTCCGGCATTGTACTCGCCCTGGTAGTAGATGGCACCGCGGATGGCGTAGGGCGTGATGGGAGCGATCATGCCGTTGAATGCCGAACTGGGCTTGTTGCCGCCGCGGCCCGTGCCAACCAGAAGCGTGGCGGCATAGGTCGCCTGATCGATCCATGCCTCGGCCGGCACGATGGCCACCGCGTTGATCAGGCCGATCGGCACCTTGCGCTGCTGGTGCAGGGCGCGGCCGAAGAAGTAGCTCACGGCCGAGAAACCGTTGACGCCATCGGCCCCTCCCGCGGTCCACGCTCCCGGTAGTTCCTCCTGCGGGGTCTCGGCCAGTCGTTGCGCCGACACGCTGAACAACCGGAGGTTGGGGTACTTGCCGCTTTCCTGGACCGCGGCATCGCCGCCTTCCGCCGCTCTCAGGCCCATCATCATGTTGGACTGCCCGCAGGACACCCAGACTTCGCCCACAAACACATCCTTGAACTCGATGGTGTTGTTGCCGGCGATCTTAAAAGGGAACGGCCCGCCTGCCTCCATCGGCTTGAGGGTGACCTGCCAGCGGCCCTTCTCGGCCACGGCCGCAACCGTCTGGTCTCGGAACGTCACGGTGACTTTCTCGCCGTCCGCCGCCCAGCCCCAGATTCGAACCGGCGCCTCCTGCTGCAGGACCATGTGCTCGGCGATGAGGCCCGGCAGCTTGATGTCCGCGCGTACCTGCGGATTCGTCAAAGCCAACAGAGCAACGCCAAGCCACAAGCGATACGCTGAAGGCTTCACGTTCATGACATCCGCCTCCGTTCTTCTTTCTCCCTGAGCCTTATCTGTCCTGAACTGTGGCCAGCCCCCATGCCGCCCCGGCCAAGCAGGCGCACGAGCGCGTACGGCCCCAACTTGCGGGCCTGCGTGTGGACACCATGCGAGGCGTACGACTTGGCAGCGTCGCCGACCAACGTGGGATCGGTCGCAGGGCTGGTAGCACCCCCTCCGGGGGAGAGAGAAACAGTTTCATTGCTGGGCGTTACCGGCCTGACGGGCCCCAGCGTCTCGCCGGGGTCCTGGCTCGGCGGCTTCGGCAGTGGCATCGTCGGGTCGTCCGTCATGCCTGCGGCCTCGGTAAGAAGTGATGGCGGGGCAGACTATACCTGTTGCCAGCGAAGCGGGCAAACGGCGGAATGGATGCCCTCCGCTGGCGATCAGGTCGTCATGGAACACGGCGGGGCGCATGACGTAGGCAGCCCGTTGCCGACCGGCTATACTGGCGCCATGTCAGAGAAGAAGCCCAGGGTGACAGACAAGCGCGAGCGCGTGTCCTGCCTGCGCTGCAACCGGATGTTCCGGTCGCCGGACAAGCGGCATATACGGCTGTGCCGGAACTGCAGGGACATGAAGAGCTGACTGATCGGTCCAGGCCCCATACCCGAACGATTCACATCCGTGGTTGGCAGGCCCCAGAGACACCGCACGGCGTACCGGATGGAATCGAAGGCCAGGTCCACGGGCGCGCCAGGGGCACCGGCAAACGAGCGTACAATTTCATACGCGGGTCTCTTTCGTCTCCGGGGTACCAATCAGCCGGTGTGAGGTCTGGGACGCGTAGGGCGCAAGCAGGCGCACGCACCGTGGTCTTGTGTAGGGCCGTGGTCCGGTTACACTGCGGCCACTATCTGGGTGATGAAGGCGGCGCTGGCCGGGGCTTGGACGTCCATGCCGAAGGAGTCCACGTATATCTGTCCGCAGTGCGGCTCGCCGATGGGCGGCGGCGACGGGTCGCCACAGGAATGCCCCAACTGCAAGACGAGCGCGAAAGCCGGCTTGCCCGCCGCGAAGGACGCCATCCCCGACACGCTGCTCGCGCCAACCACGTCGTTGCCCCAGGGGGAGCGCACGGCAACGCTCTTGGGGACTGGCCGGCCCAAGGAACCTCCGGCTGCCCCACGCGCCTCGGTCCCAGGCTACAAGGTCATCAGTGAACTCGGTCGCGGCGGCATGGGCGTGGTTTACAAGGCGCGGCACATCGGCCTGAACCGCGTCGTCGCGCTTAAGATGATCCTCTCCGCCGAACACGCCGGGAGGGAAGCCGTCGTGCGCTTCAAGGCGGAGGCCGAGGCCGTCGCGCAGCTCAAGCACCCCAACATAATCCAGGTCTACGACATTGGCGAACAGGACGGGCGACCGTTCTTCTCGATGGAGTTCGTTGAAGGCGGCAGTCTCCAGAATCGCATCCGCGGCCAGCCGCAGCCGCCAAAGTGGTGCGCCGAGGTCGCGGAGAAGCTCGCGCTGGCGATGCACGTGGCCCACTCACAGGGCATCGTGCATCGCGACCTCAAGCCCGCCAACGTGCTGCTCACCGCGCAGGGCGAGCCGAAGATCATGGACTTCGGCCTCGCCAAGCGCGTCGAGAGCGGCGAGGCGTTGACGCAGAGCGGCGCCGTGATGGGCACGCCACAGTACATGGCGCCGGAACAGGCGTCGGGCGAGGCGCGCCGCGTCGGCCCGCCTGCGGACGTGTACGCTCTGGGCGCGATCCTGTACACGATGCTGACGGGCAAGCCGCCGTTCTCGGCAGAAACGGCGATGGCGACGGTGCAGAAGGTGCTGCACGAAGAACCCGCACCGCCCAGCCGCATGACGCAGAGGATTCCCGCCGACCTGGAGACGATCTGCCTGAAGTGCCTGCAGAAGGAGCCGCAGAAACGCTACGCCAGCGCGCAGGAACTGGCCGCCGACCTGCGCCGCTTCCTGGACCATGAGCCGATCCTCGCCCGGCGCGCGGGAGCCATAGAGCGCTCGACGAAGTGGGCCAGGCGGCGACCTGCGGCCGCGGCGCTGATTGGCGTGAGCGCGGTGGCGATGGTCACGCTGATTGGCGGGGGGCTCTGGTACAACGCGCAACTGCGAACGGAACGAGACAGAGCCTTGATATCGGAGAAGACTGCGGAGACAGCCACCACTAACGAGAAGGCCGAGGCGCAGCGCGCCCGGGCATCGGAGGATGACGCTAAGCGACGCAGTGTCGAGGTTCAGCGCCGTCTTGCCGAGAGCCTTGTGTCTCAGGGGGATGCGCTTTGTCTCGCTGGCCGAGTTTCGGAAGCGAAACGGCAATACACTGAGGCGCAGGATCTACTGGCCGGCCTGGGGGACTCCACGCTGTTGGCCGACATCGGTCTCTTTGAGGCCTATGACCGTGATCCGGCGGTCTTTAACATTTGCATAGGTCACACGGACTCTGTTGAAGGCGGCGTTGCCTTCTCGCCGAATGGGAAGCTGGCGGTGTCTGGAAGCTACGACAAGACAGTCAAACTCTGGGACTTGGGCACGGGCCAAGCAATGCGAACATTCCTCGGCCACACAGAGGGGGTAAGGAGTGTTGCCTTCTCGCCTGACGGGAATCGCGCGCTGTCGGGAAGCTACGATAAGACTTTGAAGCTTTGGGATGTAGCAACGGGGCGGGAGTTGCGCACGTTCAGCGGCCATGCGGGATCGGTCGGGAGTGTCGCGCTCTCGCCCGACGGGAAGGTGGCCCTTTCGGGAAGCGATGACAAGACTTTGATACTTTGGGACGTGGAGACGGGGCACGAGATCTATATGCTCAGTGGCCACGCGAAGGAGGTCCGGGCCGTCGCATTTACCCCTGATGGAAAATCCGTGCTTTCGGGAAGCGACGATGGTACCATGAAGGTCTGGAGTGTTGCTACTGGGCAAGAAGTTCTTACGTTCGGGGGCTGTGGGGAATGTGGCCTGCCATTCTCGCCGGACGGAAAGTTCGCACTGACACGCAGCGGCCGCAAAGGGACGCTACTCCAGTTGTGGGATACTGCAACAGGCCAGGAAGTCCGAACTTTCGAAAAGGGGCACACCGAGCCTATTACGGCTGCTGCTCTCTCGCCGGACAATAGATTGGCACTGTCAAGCGAAATGCTTCGCAAGGATCTTAAGCTGTGGGACGTGGCCACGGGGCGCGAGACGCGGACATTCAGCGGCCACGACCACTACGTATGGAGTATCGCTTTTTCGCCAGACGGAAGGATGGCACTATCGGGAAGCTCGGACTACACGATGAGGTTGTGGGATGTTGTTGCTGGGCGAGAGGTGCGCACCTTCAGGGAGCACGCGGCCACAGGTCTATGTGTGGCCTTTTCTCCGGACAGCAGGCTGGCGCTGTCGTTTTGTTTTGGCAACACCCTCGCGCTGTGGGATGTGGCCACGGGGTTGGAACTGCGGATACTCAGCGGCCATACAGAAGCGGTACGAAGTCTTGCTTTTTCACCCAATGGCAGGCTTGCCTTGTCGGGAAGCGATGACAAGACCTTGAAACTGTGGGATTTGTCCACGGGGCGTGAGCTACAGACGTTCAGCGGTCACGCGTCGCCGGTGCTGGCCGTAGCGTTTTCTCCAGATGGGAGGTTTGTGCTATCGGGAAGCAGTGACAAGATCATTCTTTGGAGCATAAAGGCGGGAGCGCAGGCGCAAACCTTCAGTTTTGAAATTGGTGGCGTAAACAGCGTGGCCTTCTCACCCGATGGCAAGTTGGCTCTTTCTGGCAGCCGTGACACCACGAGCACCCTGTGGGACGTTGACACGGGACGTAAGGTTCGGATCTTCGTGGGGCACAGCAACCAAGTACAGTGCTTGGCTTTTTCGTCCGATGGGAAGCTGGCGCTGTCGGGAGGTTACGACTACACGCCTAGAGTGTGGGACGTTGCTTCGGGCCGCTTGATGCGAACATTGCGCGGTCACAAAGCCATTGTCCGAAGCGTTGCCTTTTCACCGGATGGGGCGTTGGTAGTGTCGGTGGCCGTAGACAACACTATCAGGCTGTGGGATGTAGCTACTGGCCGCGAGGTGCGGACCCTTGCTGGGACTACCGTGCAAGGGACAAGTGCGGCCTTCTCGCCGGATGGCAGGTTGGTTCTGTCGGACACCGGTGGAAGTCTTAGCGGCTCACTGAGCTTGCGCACTCTGCAACTCCGTGACTTCTCCCGCCCTGCGCGCTACCACAAATTCGACGCCCTGTTGCCCAAGGCCCGCGAAGCCATCCAGAAGAACGAAAACGATGTCGAGGCGCTGAAGACTTTCGGCGAGTGGTACGCTTTCCGTGGCGTGAACGACTGGGCCGTGGAGATATTGGAGAAGGCTCGCAAGAACGGCGCGGAGGTTTCACCGCTCACGCTGGCGCGGTGCTACTGGCTCTTGTCAGAAGACACGACGATAGCGCAGCCTGACAGGCTGCGCCACAGGGCCGCCGCAGCCGCCGAGTTCCAGAAAGAGATCGCCCGCGTGAAATCCCAACCCGTGCCGCAGGACGCCAAGGCCAAGCTCGCACGCGCGCAAGAAGAGCTGCACATGAGCCTCTGCCTCCAGGCGGTGCAGCGGCCGGCGCCAGAGCCGGCGAAGCCCGTCAACATCAGGTAGCAGGCCGCCCTCTTCATTTCCTGCTCTTCCGTAAGCCGTATCAATCATCAACCTGACAGCCGCCGGTCCGTTGCGGCGGCACCATCATCGACCCGCCGGCCACCGGCCTGGACATGACGATCCACATCGTCACCGGGGCCGGCAGACTGGCCCTGGTGATCCCGCCCTCGACATTCTGATCGCCCCCGCCAAGGAGCCGCCTCGGTTGTGTTGACCGCTGTCTGGCCACGCCGGGGCACCATTGTCTCCTCGCTGCAACTCCTGCCTCTTCGTTGTCACGTCCAGGACCGGCACCGGCCTTCCTGAAGGAGGTCTCCGATGCCTGCCATTCCCATTCCCGCCAGAGTTGTCAGACGCATCAACATTGAGTTCGACAGGCGCCATCCCGAGCTGTTCAGCCGCCTGTCCCGCATCGCCCATCGCTTCCAGGACGAGGATGAGGTCCTGGCGGAGATGACATCGTCCGCGTACCTGAACTTCCGCTCCGTCGTGTTGCGCCGGGGCGAGTATCTGCCGCCCAGCC